>PMTL01000013.1 GCA_003168075.1 Acidimicrobiaceae bacterium | reverse complement strand
GCTCGTTCGAACCCTCACGCCTCAGGTATAGAGAGAAGTTGTCCGGGATTCCTGCCTTCCCCTTGATTTGTCGCCCCGTAACGTCGTCAGATTCGAAGTGGTAGGGCTTGCCGTCGATGAAGATTTCGACCTCCCGAGGCTCATCCGTCGAGAAGAAATGCTCCCCGTCAAGCAGTTCGACGTGTTGGTCGTTTCGGATCAGCTCGTTCGAACCCTCACGCCTCAGGTGAAGAGAGAAGTTGTCCGGAATTCCGGCCTTCTCCTTAATCTGTCGCCCCGTGACGTCGTCAGACTCGAAGTGGTAGGTGCTTTCGTTAATGATGACCAATATTTCCTTGTGGTCCTTCTTCTCTCCCGTGTTGGCGGTTGTGTCGCTCATCAATCCTCCTCGGAATGAACCATATTGAGGGTTCTTGACCCTGTTCATAAGTGTACTGGATAGAGAACACCCATGTCAAGTAGGGAACGAAAACGTTCCCTACCAGGAACACCTGTGTTATCTTGGGACTATGCCCGATCTTTACCAACTCCTTGCCGGTGCAAGTACCGTCGGTGAACGAATTCAACGGCTCATGGACGACCAGGAGATGACCCTCGGCGATCTCCACCGAGCGTCCGACGTCGCAAAGGGCTACCTGTCAGAGTTGGTTAACGAGACAGAGGACACGCAACGACGCAAGCCGTCCGCAGAGACTTTGTTTGCCGTCGGAACTGCGCTTTCAGTCACGGTCGGTGACCTCCTTGGCAAGACCTTGCCGTCCCCAAAAGATATGGCGGCGTGGCCTCCTGGTCTGGAGGAGTATGTGCGAGCCAACGACGTCCCACCTGAAGAGGCTCGGATGCTTGCTGGAATTAGCGCACGAGGCAGGACGCCAGAGTCGGCCGGTGACTGGGAGCACGTTCATCGGACGATCATGATGTACTCGGAGAAGCGGTCCTAACCGCTGCGCCATGACCGCGAAAGACCCAGCGGTAGTCAAATTTTGCGAAGTTCACGGCGAGACTGACGCTGAGGCGCTTATCGTTCGTCTCTGTCGTGAGCTCGTTGACGAGTGCTCCACAGAGCAGGGTCCCTCTCCACTCAACGTTCTCGGGTCAGTTCGAAGCGTCCGAGATTGCCGCTCAGAGCATATAGCGATTGGCACCGGATGCTCCGGGTTGCTTGTTCCCAAAAATGGTGGCTACGAAGTCGTCGTGAACGCCGACGAGCCCGAGGAGCGCCAATGGTTCTCCTTTGCGCACGAAATCGTTCACACGTTCTTTCGTGAGGCGTACCCGAACATTGCGCAGCCGAGCCCAGAGGAAGAGTACCTCTGCGACGTCGGCGCCGCCGAATTGACAATGCCATTGGAACGTTTCCGGAAAGAAATGGAAGGGCAGGCGCTTACACTCGGACTTATCGATGAGCTCCATGAGGAGTTCCGCGTGTCTTTTGAAGCGGCAGGCCGTCGCGCTTTACACGCAGCCGATGAAGCGGCCTGTCTTTTCATTGCAGCGCTTGCCCGAACGAAGGATCAGGACTTGAAGAACGTCGGGGACCCGATCCTCCGACTCGTGAGTTGGAAAGCATCACAGACCTGGCCGGACGAGCGCTCGTACAAGAACATGCCAATCGACGATGACTGCATCATCGGAGAATCGTTTTCCAACCTTGATTGCATATTCCGACGGTTGTTGTACGCCCGTTCCGATTGAATCTGTACAGCGATTCCGACGTTGTTGTACACCCGAAGAGGTCGTGGCGCCGGCAGTGGCGTGAGTGAGAGGGCATCGGCAACGCTTCTTTGATCTACCAGGATCCAAGGAGTCACCGATGCCCCGTCCCCATACAACCATGCGCAAGGTCCGCGAGATACTAAGGCTCCGCTGGGGCGAGAAGATGAGCCTGCGCGACGTGGCGGCGGTGCTCGCGATGCCCCACGCCACCGTCGCGCTCTACGTGCGTCGAGCCCTCGACGCCGGGCTCACCTGGCCACTTGGCGACCTCGACGACGACGCCCTGGAGAGGTTGCTCTTCACGCCGACTCCCGTGGCGCCGACACGCGAAGCTCCCGACTACGCCTACCTGCAGCGCGAACTGCGCCACAAGGGCGTGACCCTGCAACTGCTCTGGGACGAGTACCGCGAGAACGACCCGGGCGGATACGGCTACAGCCAGTTCTGCAAGCTCTACGCCCAGTGGCGCGGTCGCATCGACGTCGTGATGCGCCAGGATCACCTCGCGGGCGAGAAGCTCTTCGTCGACTTCCCCGGGCTCACCATCGCGGTCTACGACGAGGTGACCATGGAAGTTCTTTACCGCGCCGAACTCTTCGTCGCGGTCATGGGCGCGTCGAACTACCTCTACGCCGAGGCACTGCGCAGCCAGGCGCTCGAGCACTGGGTGAACGCCAACGTGCACTGCTTCGAGTTCTTAGGCGGTTGTCCCGCGATTCTGGTGAGCGACAACTTGAAAGCGGCCGTCACCAAGGCCTCGCGCTACGAACCCGACGTCAACGCCACGTTCCAAGAGGTCGGCGCGCACTACGGCGTCGCCATCATCCCCGCTCGGCCCTACCGGCCGCGCGACAAGGCCAAGGTCGAAGTCGGGGTGCAGATCGTCGAGCGCTGGATCATGGCGCGCCTGCGCAAGGAGCGCTTCACGTCTCTGGCTGCGCTCAACGAACGCATCGCTGATCTCATCGAGTTCGCCAACTTAAAACCCTTCAAGAAGCTCGAGGGATCTCGCGCGTCGATGTTCGAAGAGATCGACCGCCCGGCCCTGCGACCACTGCCCGAAGAGCCCTACGAGTTCGCCTCGTGGAAAAAGGCCAAGGTCAACATCGATTATCACGTCGAGGTGGAGCGCCACTACTACTCGGTGCCCTACCAACTGGCCCGTGAAGTGGTCGAGGTGCGCCTCAGCGCCACCACGGTCGAGATGTTCTTCAAGAACAAGCGCGTCGCGTCTCACCTGCGCCGATACGACCGGGGACGACACTCCACTGAGACCGCTCACATGCCCGACTCGCACCGGCGCTACCTCGAATGGACGCCCGGGCGCATCGTTGCGTGGGCCAACAAGAACGGACCCTCGACGGGTGAGTTCATCGACGAGTTGCTGCTCTCTCGACCCCACCCCGAACAGGGATTTCGCTCGGCGCTCGGCGTGATGAGACTCGCCAAGAAATACGGACCCGCGCGCCTCGAGGCCGCCTGCGCGAGGGCTCTGGCGCTGCGCTCCTTCTCCTACTCGTCGGTCGCTTCGATGCTCCAGCACGGACTCGACCAACGACCACTCGCCACGGGGTCTATCCGGGCCCACCCCGTTCACGCGAATATCCGGGGCCCGAACTACTACCACTAGGAGAACCATGCTCACCCATTCCACCATCGAGGGACTCAAGACGCTCCGACTACCCGCCATGGCGTCGGGGCTGCTCGAACAACGCGCCCACCCCGACTACCACGAGCTCTCCTTCGAGGACCGCCTCGGTCTGCTGGTCGAGCGAGAACTCCTCCAGCGTCAGAACCGTCGACTCGAACGAGTCCTCAAGGCCGCCAAGTTGCGCAGCGGTGCGGTCGTGGAGGACCTCGACTTCTCCTCGACGAGGGGTCTCAACAAGACGACGTTGCACTCGCTGGTGGATTCGCCATGGGTCGAGAACCACCACCAGGTGATGATCGTGGGTCCGACAGGCGTCGGCAAGACGTTCCTGGCGTGCGCCGTTGCGAACCACGCCATCCGTCACGGGGCGAGCGCCCTCTACGTTCGCGTCCCGCGGCTCCTTGATGACCTCAGCGTCGCGCGCGCCGACGGGCGCTTGGCGAGAATAATGGCGAGCCTCGCACGAGTCGATGTTCTGATCCTCGATGACCTGCTGCTGCGCCCGCACTCCGACGACCAGGCGGCTGATCTCTTGGAGGTCGTCGAGGACCGTCGCGGACGTTCGATCATCGCCACGTCGCAGCTCCCGATCAATCACTGGCACGAGGGACTGGGTGATCCGACCATCGCCGACGCCGTCCTCGACCGACTGCTCGAACGAGCGCATCGCATCGAACTCGCCGGCGTCTCTCGGCGACGAAACGACGCCACGCCGGGCTCCAAGAAGTCGATGACACCGGCGGCCGAATGATTCGCTCTACGATGACTCGAGAGGAGGTGAGCTAGGGAACAGCACTCACCAGCACGGCATCACGACCGGTGTTCAACAACGTCGGAACGACTGTGCAACTTCGTCGGAATACGCACCCAAGCACCAATGACGGCAGAGGGTTTCTTGGCCAAGAGTCAATCGAGCCTCGTACGGAGAGGAACATTTGCATGAAGGTAAAAAATATCTCAGCGCTTGCAAATCCAATACCTAGAAGAGCGTATTCACCGAAGATGTCCACGATGTGTTCGTCTCCGTGATGGAGCCTCACAATCCAGCACAGCGCAACAAACGACAACGAGGCGCTCATGCCCAACAAAAGAGATGCTGGACCGTCGAGGAGGTTCGCTCTGATGCAGACATTATCGCCGGAGATGACGCCATAAAAAAAGGCTGAAGTCAATGCGAAAATGAATGCCCCAAAAATGAACACCGCAATCCTACGCCCGACCGCAGAGTCAGTTTCCTGAGTCCGTGGATTTGACAGAAAAAGTCCAAGAAGGGGAAGCATTACGGCCGCGAATACACCCGCAATCGCTGCGTAGGCTTGACCGGACTCTTGCACCGACCAATGACTCACGTCATATAAGCAGGAATGAATTACGCCCATCGAAACAACGTACCTCGTGAACTAACTAGGGGCGAAACTAATTCTGCGGTGAAGTCTTCGGTTGATGGGAACTCCTAGTGCCCTCCATTCGATAACACGAGTTGTAGAAAATCACAACTCGAACATTGAAGCCGTTCCGAGACACGGCGAGGTTGATCGCTTGCTTGATGAATTGGAGAAATCTATCGAGACAAATTCATGGTGGCTCGGAGTTCGGCAATAGGTCCATCCGAAAGAGTTGATAATGGATCAATTACCCCGAAGTGATCTAATTCTGTCGGTCCTGTGAAAAAGCGGACCACCGGAGATGGGCTCCGCTGTTTGCAAAGCCGTACCGATAGTCGAGCAACAGGGTCCGCCATGTCTATCGAAATTTCCAGCACAACCTCAGCACAACAATCACCGCGGATGGTCGAGAATCGTGGGTTATTTACAAGGCTTCTGACGGCCTTTCAATTAGGTCCTTTGAGCATTTGCAAGGCACTAACTAGTCTTCTGAGGAGGCAGGCGTGCCCCAAAATTCAGTTTATGAAACCAGTGCTCTATTCACTCGACATTGAGTGTCCATAACACCGTGGTAAATCCACATTGTCGTTTCCTTCTAGTCGGTCAGTACAAGGAGGATGGCGAACATTCGAGAACCACTAGCTTCACCGTCGTTGGTTTCCGAGCTGATTAAGGTGAGCGATGGCGTTGGGTTACAACACTCGAACCAGGCGTCAAATTAATCGTCCGTGCGTCTTTGTAGAAGCATCAATAATGACAATCTGGTCAGAGAAAATGGCGGTCCTGAAGACCTTTGATGAACAGCGGATGCCATTCTCGGTAGTTCCGAGCGGTTACTAGATCACGCTCGCTGAATGCAATCCTTCCAAAGTCGGCGCCGAGAGGCTTGAGAAGAGTCCTCACTCGCCGCTGGAGTCCTCGCCACCTTTTCTTATCGCCAATTGAGAGTTTCTGAATCGTTATGACATGAAGAGAGATTGATTGGGGATCAAGCCGCTGCCCAACAATCTCCAACCTGNNTCGACGCCTTCAAACCAAGTCGTGTCGTCTGTCTTCTTCGCCAATGAAATCTCACTCGCGACTATGTCTGCGATTCCAGATACAACTTCGTGATATGCGGGCCTCGTGAGACGTCGTGCAATATGCTCGGAGAACCTGAGCAGGTGATCGTCATCGCTAAATCCTGGTACCGGCGTTGTGTGAAGCAAGATGTCTTTGGAAATTGGCGTACTGATCCGAAGGTCCGCTGCCCACTGTCCTCCACTCGGATGGCACTGGATCGGTGCCATGTATGTCAGCGACCACGAAAGGCAATCTCTAATCGTGTCCTCAATCTCCCCATCCAAGTTAACGAGGGGAGAAACCTGAACAAATGGATGCTGGCATCCGGGCCCAACGCAAGCGACATCGCAGGTTTGCGAGGTCACGACTGCCCACTCATCGGCCGCTGCTCGGAAGACCACGTCGAGCGACACGTCGTTCGGTGCGCCTACGGTGTCAGCACCGACGACTGGGGTAATGGGTATCGCCCAAGCCATCATTGAACTCTTGATCAATGATCCTTGGCCCCACTTGTCCAGTGCCTCGATTTGCGCCTCACTCCACGATGAAGGAACATAAGGAAACACGCCCCGGTTTTCTTGCGGTTGATCCTCGTCAATCGACACGAGTGGCTTTTCTAAGTACGGTGGAATCAGGTTTTGTCATTGCGTTTGTCCACTCGGGCTCGAATGAATCGTCTGCGTAGTAGTCCGAAGGACCTTGTCGCCTTCCCACGTAGGTCATGCCGATTGCAAGATCGAAAAGTTCATCGAAAGCTCCAGATGACAGCAGGTCTCGCCGACCTTCGTCTGCGAACCAGCCTTTTACGTCCGGCAAGATACCTTCCAAATCTGCAACACAAGATGCGAGGTCCCATAGGCGACCAGCGCTCGAAACTCGTGGATCAATGCTTGGATCATTGACCCATGAGTAATAGGTTCGCCGCTTGATGCTCGCACCCCGTAAAAGTGTTCGCATTGGAATATGAAGTTTTGACTTTAGGTATTCAACAAGGTCGACCACAGTTCGCTCGCTGGTCAAAGAAGGTACGATCTCTATCCATTGCAGTGAACCTTCAAAAGTTGATTGCCAAACTGTAGGCCAAGATTCTGCAACAAGATTCCGATTTCTGATCTCACTTCGAACTAGGAGATCAGGCAGCGCTCGAAGGTTGACCTGAGTTTGTGGCTCTTCTTGCTGGACCCGCCCAAATCCAAATTCTGGTACTTGCATCAACATTGTCATTGTCATTCTTGTTCCCCCTGCGTTTCACGAGTCAATGGATCCATCTCTTCGAGTTGTAATGGCGAGAGAAGATGGCAAAGCATCGCAAATGCTGTCCGGTTCAGCCTCTGTGCGCGGCCTAGGACATTTTCGGGAATCAACTCTCTCGCCACAGTGTCATAGACGTCAATGTCCATAAGGTATCCAGTACTGTTCCCCGGTAGAGGGCCGTGCCTAATTACTGCACCGATACCTTGCTCAAGTGACAATTCGAGTTGCTGATGTGCATTAGAGATCATTGATCCGAGAGAAGGCTCACCGAGAAGTCCAGCGGTGGCTACTGAAACTACGTCGGTCCATGGTCCGTTGTCCGCCGGAGGCGGAAAACGATTGATGTAGCGCATTCCCGTTCGCTCGATCACTCGCGCTCCGCAGACGTCACGTGCGACCTCCAACAATGTAGTGAGTTGCGGAAGCATGCTCTCACTCCAACGTGCATATCGAGACACTTGGACTGAAGCCGCTTGAGGCGTCACGTTGAAGACACAACTCCGATCGTCAGTGGAAAATTGCCAACCACGAGCCACGACCGACTGCGTACTTTCGGCCATACCAACTGCCGCATTGATCATGAACTGAACTTGATTCTGCACCGATGCTTCCATCCGAAAAGCATCATGTTTCTCGAACGCGGCAAGCATTACGACTGCGTCTTCGTCGATTAACTCATTCCGCCCTGCCGCTAGCCGAACCTCAACTATGGACGCCTCGATTGAGGCGTTTCGAAAGGTTTTAGTTCCCGCACTCTTAAATGGACCGAAAGGTCGGTCGTTGTCGTCCCACGCCATAGAACACACCTCCACAAGATGCACACTACCTGCACACTGCTACATTCGACTTTATGCCGATGGATTGTTCCCGAAACAGCTCCTGGTTTTGTCGTAAGCGTTGAAATGTCAGTTATAGGAGGGCATGTAGCCACGAGTTCACGAATTGCTTTCGAGCCCTCGGCCGACCGAACTTGACTGGAATCCGCCAGGGTGTCGAACCTCAATTACCAAGATTCTGTCATTAGGAAGTTGCACTGTCACTCTCAACAACCCGTGCAATAGGAACGCCATCGGCATCACACCAAACATTGTCTCCGCTGACAACGCCCGTGGTACTATGAAGTGGACCCCATCCCTTGGACAACCTGAGGGCCTCGTTAAGAAGTGAGCAGGTTGTGGGCAGCGGGTTCAGGCGACTCGCTGGTTGATGCGTGATTCATAGTAGACCTCGTCGGGCGTGGCGTCACCGAGCGAGCTGTGAGGTCGCTCTTCGTTGTAGTAACGCAAGTACGTGGCGATGCCGGCGCGACACGTGATGCCGTTCTCCGCGGGGTTCAAATAGATGTGGTCGTATTTGAGCGTGCGCCAGAGTCGCTCGATGAACACGTTGTCGATTGCCCTTCCCACCCCGTCCATCGAGATCTTCACCTCGGCGTCCTTCAACACCTTGGTGAAGTCCTCTGAGGTGAACTGCGATCCCTGATCCGTGTTGAAGATCTCGGGCGTGCCATAGAGCGCGAGGGCCTCATGCAGGGCCGCCACGCAGAAATCGGCCGTCATGGTGTTCGACAGTCGCCAGGAGAGCACCCTCCTCGAGTGCCAGTCCATGATCGCGACCAAGTACCAGAATCCTTTCTTGAACGGGACGTAGGTGATGTCGGCCGCCCAGACGTGATTGGGGTGGTCGATCACGAGGTCTCGCAACAGGTAGGGATAGACCGGGTGCGCCTTGTTAGGGACCGTCGTCTTTGGTTGTGGCGAAAGGCTTCTCAGTCCCATGAGGCGCATGAGCCGGCGCACCCGTTTGCGGTTGACGACGATCCCTCGACGCTTCAGGGCCCTGACCATCATGCGCTGTCCGTTCTCGGGGTGAGCGAGGTAGATCTCGTCGATCAGGCGCATCAACTCGAGGTTCTCCTCGCTCTCAGTGCCCCCACGCTCGTAGTAATAGGTCGAGCGGGCCAGACCCAAGAGTTCACACTGACGCGAGACGGTGAGTCCTAAGTCCGGGTCAATCATCTGACGTCTCAGCTCAGATGACCACTCACCCCGGGCCGTGAGGCTAAAAAATCGCGCTCCATCTCGAGCTTGCCGATCTTCTTGTAGAGCTCGTCGACGTCCACGTTGACCGCCTTGGTCTGGCGTCCCTCGAAGAGAGTCGCCGCGGAGTCCAAGAGCTGCTTCTTCCACTGGGTGATCTGCGTGGGGTGCACGCCGTATATCTGGGCGAGTTCGGCGGTTGACTTGTCGCCCTTTAGAGCTTCGAGGGCGACCTTGGCCTTGAAATCAGCCTTGAACTTTGTTCTCTTTCCTTGCACTTCGAACTCCAAGAGGCTCGGTGCTCACATCTTAAGAAGCTGTCCAAGATCCGGGGACCACTTCACTAGGTCGATGAAAGAAAGAAATTATAATACCCGAGTCAATCAGGAATTATAACGCCTCCATTTAATGGGCAAATCCACCCTCACAAGGTGGCGACGGTCTCCAGGTCAGAAGTTCTTAGAAAAAGCCTTTCAAACCGTCTTCGTCTTGGGACAATCGCGGAACCGCTACCTTAGCTTTCTGGATTGCGATATCTGCCTGGGTTCGGCGAATCTTGGCTGAGCCGCGGTGAGTCAAATACAAACCGATGGCTTCGCGGACAACTCGATTCGCATTCACTTTCACTAAATCTACCCCTGGCTCATCGTGCATCTCCACGGATGTCAAATTATCTCTCCAGCAGGCTTGTTCAATCTGCCTGAGCGATGTTCGAAGATCTGCTGGAACACCGCTCACCTGGAGTCGAACATCGAGCCTCTCCGGCGCCCGAGTCATTGAGCGCCAACCTGCATCCGTGTAGTCGTCGTACAGGGAAACAGTGTCTGCCATCTCGAGGGCGGTATCTAGGCGAAACAATCGTAGGTCTCGCTTTGATGAGATCCGAGCGCTTACCACAGTCCCCACAAGCCCGACGCCAACCGCAATCCCCGCACCGGCGACGGTGGAGCTAACTGATACCAACGCAATCATACCGACGTCATCCTCCTGGTCGGCATAGGGCTACCGTGCCATTGACATTGTCCCCCCTTGATGTGACACACGTGCGGTACACCATTAATATCTCTGCGTCTGATCTAAGGCGTCTGGCAAGACCCAGAATCTAGAGTATCGGAGCACGAAATGACAGAAGGCGTTGACGGACGTCACCGCGACAAAGACGGAAGGATAGAACGAAAGCGCATCGACACCAAGATTGGCACGCTGAAACCGTCCTACCCCGCTCTCAGTAGTTTCCCTGATAAAGCGACTCTTGGTACCGTATTGCAAGGTCAAGGGGCCGACAGCCTCAGCGACCTACTCAGAAAGTTACGCGGCAACTAACTACTGGCTTGGTTTCGAACATATGGCAGGTAACTATGCGTAGTGATTTGCTGAGTGGCCGCGACTTCGACGAACTCATTGGCGGTAGAAAGAACTTGTGAGACTCAACTTCAATATCAATAACGATGTCTGGCAACAAAATCGTCGGCAGTCCGTGCGTAAGTTAACGCCAAATATCTCGGACCTAACGAGCAATCAAAGCCAATGTCTTGATTGTCGGCGTTCAAATTCGAACCGGCCTGGATTTTCCGGGGACTCCCTCCCGTGGGAGATGATCCTGAAAAACCAAACCGGTTCATTTTTCTCTCATACTTGGCATCCGATGTTCACAAGATGCGTGTTTCAGGAAAATTACGTCTGACGTCTCGACGAAGCCCGTACATGTCGTCTGATCGTTGAGTTACTAACAACATTGATCTCGGCACCACGCCATTTGGACAGCACTTAGCGGGACCGATTTCTGACATGAGAGCCTGATCATCTCCGTATCGCTGAGCTTGTCGAGATCGGCGTTCCCCAAACATGAATGTGTCCAATCGACTGTGTATCGTCTCGCATGGCCTGAATCGTGACGGAGAAGTTGGCCACTGGTTCGACTGAGACGAATCTCTATATCTCCCCCAGTCGGAAGTCGAAGATCTCGCCGTCAACTCCTCGAAAATGAATAGTGACTTGACCTTGAAACGAGCCCCGGTCTAGCCAACTGTCTAGCCACGAGGTCAAACGTGAGTGGACTTCAGTGGACGTTGGTGGACATTGCACTTCGTCCGGCCAGTAGATCTGGACACTGATGGACGTCCCTGGACGNNCGAGACCCGGGCGGCCCACCAGAGGATTCTGAACGTTCACGCTCATGGATCCCAACGGTCGCGACAGCAAGGAATTCGAAAAGAAGATTTGGTGGTTTAGAAGAGTCAATGGCAACGCAATGCCTGGCACGATTCACCACGTCGGGGTGGGCACCATTACCAATACACCAAAGAGTGCCTACGCGTCGTCTCACCTTCAATCACGGGCCCAGCGTCGCCATCGGAATCACCGCAACCCCATCTGGTCGAACGTAGCCGTAACCACCTGGCGTAATCACACCGAGCACACTCGGTTCGCCAGTCAGCGTCATATCAATCTTGGACGCAAGCTTCAAAAGTGATGCGGCCCCTTCATCGATTCGCGCAGCACCCAGCTTCACTTCGAAAGCTCCCCATCGGCTATCAGGCAGCTGCACGATTGCATCGACTTCTAGATCACTCTTGTCTCGGTAGTGAAACACTTCTCCATCCAGTGGTTGAGAAAGTACACGTAGATCACGGACCACCAATGATTCGAACAACAGACCTAACGCTGCAAGGTCTCTTACCAGTCGGTCGGCCGTAGCTCCGAGCGCAGCAACCGCAAGGGACGGGTCAACGAAATGACGCTTCACCGAACGCCGCAGCGTGGTGCGCGACCGCAGGTGCGGTGACCAAGCTGGCTGGTTTTCGATCACCATGAGTCGTTCGAGCACATCAAGATAATCAACAACTGTGTTGTGCGCCAGTGGTCCGTTATCACCTCCGGCATCAGCAGCCAAGACGTCGATGGCGACTTCTGTGGCGACGTTACGTGCGAGCGATTGCAGGAGGCGCTGAAGGCGCTCGGGATCTCGATGCCCACCTGCAACTCGTTGGACGTCGACGTGGCGAATGTTGTCGAGGTAGTCACGTACCGAGCGAGCAGCCGCGCGTGAACTCAGTTCGAGATGCCGTGGCCAACCACCTCGCACGATGAGATCCGCGAGATCCGCGATCGACAGATCCTGCTGCTTCGATCTCGGCGGTTCGCCCTCCATGAGACGCGCGAGAGAAATTGTGCCTGCGGAATGACCTGTCTCAAACATTGTCATTGGTCGCATTTTCAAGATTGAGAATCGGCCGGCCCCGCTGTGGCGATTGGTGTCATCGTTCGGAACGGACGAACCGGTCAGTATGAACTGTCCAGGTGCCTTGCGCCGGTCAACCGCTCTACGAACTTCATTCCAAATGCTCGGGTGCTCTTGCCACTCGTCGAGAAGCCTCGGAGTGGCTCCTTCAAGTACTTGCGATGGATCGATGGCCAGCGCGAGTTTCGCTTGAACGTCAATGTCAAGCATCACTGAACTGTTGGCGACTTGAAGGGCCGTCTCGGTCTTACCGCATGCTTTTGGACCTTCAATGAGTACCGCACCATTGGCCTCAAGTCGGTCACGCAGTTCGCTGTCGACGATTCTCGCCCGGTACGCCATAATCTTTCCACTTTCGAAATCCTTTAAGTCAAGTCTAGAGCAGATTTTGATAGTTTTAGCGGATGAATACTGATAGTTTTGATGACTAGATATCAATAGTTTTGGCGAAGTAGCCCCTTGTTACTCACAGTCCAATTCAGAGTCTGATGGTCTCAAAATCGTTTGGGAAATTGTCTACTCGTCCCCGAGTCACAACTCAAACAAATGGCCGTCAACTCCTCGAAATTGAATAGTTACCTGACCTCGAGACGAGCCTTGGTCTAGCCAACTGTCTAGCCACGAGGTCAAACATGAGAGGACTTCTGTGGACATTGGTGGACATTGAACTTCGTCCGGCCAGCAAATCTGNNTTCTGGAAACACTCTCAAGGTGCCGGGATTGAGACCCGGGCGGCCCACCATAAGACTCTGAACGTTCACGCTCGTGGATCCCAACGGTCGCAACACTTACGAACTGGAAAGAAATTCCTTCTCCCCAAGCGTACGCACCGCTTTGTTTTAGTCCACTTGGGCTAGTGAGGATCAGAATCACCGTAGGTCACGCCCTTCTACAATGGGGATGTGGTTGCACAGCGCGCGAAGACAATCGTTGAATGGGCAGAGCGAATGCGCTCAGCTGGGCCCCCAACTGAGGACGACGTGACGGTGCTTCATGATGGACGTCGACTCGATTCCAGGGAGTCGGTTGAGGCGTGGCTCAGGGAAGTTGAAGCCATTCGGGTCTCGGAAGCCGCAACCGGTGACATTGCCCTATAGCGGTCCACCGCTTGATCTAAACCGATTACTTGAAGTACTCGCGCGATACGACGTCGACTTTGTAGTCGTCGGCGGATCGGCAG
Source organism: Acidimicrobiaceae bacterium (assembly GCA_003168075.1). Classification (GTDB taxonomy): domain Bacteria; phylum Actinomycetota; class Acidimicrobiia; order Acidimicrobiales; family RAAP-2; genus RAAP-2. Next base: position 3,884 of record PMTL01000013.1, on the reverse strand, counting down.
CGGGATTCCTGGGAGCATCGCGTTTGACCGAAGATGCCGATTGTGTGGTGAAGCGCGAGCGCGCCAATCTGGAGAATCTCGCTTCTGCTCTACGTGAACTCCACGCTCGATTGCGTGTCACGCGTATGAGCGACGAGGAGGCGAAAGCATTGCCAATCCAAGTCGACGGCGTGATGCTCGAGGCGACCGAAAACTCGACGTGGACGACTGACGCGGGACCGTTCGACATACTGGCTGAATTGAAGGATTTCAAAGGACGTTCCGTTCCTTACGAAGAACTGGTGGCGCGTTCGATCATCGTTCGAGGCGATGGTTTCACAGTTCACGTTGCCTCGGTTGACGACATCATTGCGGCAAAGACTTTCGCCAATCGTGAAAAGGACCGCGAGGCCCTTCCCGAGCTCCTGGACATTCAAGAACGAGAGCATTCTTTCAAACGCCATGAGCGATTTCGATCCGAGGTCGAATTCAAAGTAAATGATGATCCCGATCACGACATTGAACTATAAGTTCGGGCCGTCTGTACCAGAAATAAGACTCAGTCCATTCCCCTTCTGGAAGCACCGTGACGTAGAACTTTGAAAGATAATGTCAATCTCTGGTCTTCACTCCGGTGATGCTCAATTGTCCCTGTTTGCGATTGTGCCACCAAGAGTGTCAGCATGAAGCGAGGCGGTTCTGTTGGTCACCAGACCATATGAGAATTTCACTAGTCGTCCCCCAACCGTAGATTGAATTCCTCGCCGTCAAATCTTCGAAATTGAATGATGACTTGACCTTGAAACGAGCCTGGGTCTAGCCAATTGTCTAGCCACGAGGTCAAACGTGAGTGGACTTCAATAGACGTTGGTGGACATTGCACTTCGTACGGCCAGGAAATCGGGACGCTTGAGGACGTCCACGGACGTTCTGGAANNCGAGACCCGGGCGGCCCACCAGATGTTCTGAACGATCACGCTCGTGCATCCCAACGGTCGCAACGCTTACACACTTGAAAGAAATTCCTTCTCCGCCCTCTTGGTTAATTGATTTGTCCGCGCTGGCTGTCTCTCAAAGGATTGGCACCGAGGGTCACGAGCGTTGTAACGGTTGAGAGCCCGGACAAGTTGTGGCTTGCTGGCCCCTCAAATCCGAAGAGCCACTCAACGGCCAGGGGTGATCTAGCTGTTCGTTACGAACGACTGTCGCTTGTACTGTCTGATGGATAGGACGTACATCACAACAAGAATGCCAGAGCTCCAGACCAGCGCAAGCCACGCCTTATTGCCGGGCACACCGTAGGTGAGTAGCGACCGCATGGTCTCAATGATCGGGGAGAATGGCTGGTTCTCAGCGAAGCCACGTAAGAGCGGGGTCATGGAAGTCGTCGGTACGAACGAAGGGCTAATGAAGATCAGCAGCATCAGAATGTAACTAAAGGAGCCAGCGCCCTCCGCCGACTTCGCCCATAGTCCAAAGAATATTGCCATCCACGTCGTCGCCAGCGTGAAGAGAACGACGTATCCAGCGAACAATATCCACTCGGTAAACCCTGCATTTGTGCGGAAACCAATGGCGAAAGATGCCGCCAAAACCAACATCGACGAGACCAGGTTGGACAAGGTAGATGACAGTGCTTGCCCGCTTAGAATCGAGGAGGGCGCAACAGGCATAGTGCGAAATCGGTTGATGATTCCTTTTTGTATATCGGTGTTCAGCCGGAAGGCCGCGTAGGCAATGCCACTGATCACCGTCATGATAATTATCCCCGGCGTGATGAAGTCAACGTAACTTATTGAGCCGGTCTGCTGACCTAGTGCACCGCCCAGGACGTAGACGAACATCAGCAGGAGCGCTATTGGAGTCAGCAAAACTGTAATGATGGTATCTGGGCTGCGCACAATGTGGCGCAAACTCCGCTTCGTCATCGTCCAGGTATCCATGAGCGCTCGCACAACTACTTCTCCTCCGTTGCAGTGCTCGTCAACTTGAAGAACACGTCGTCAAGAGTTGGTGACTGCTGAAAGAAGTCGGTCGGCTCCAGCTTCGCATCGCGGAGACTGATAAACAATTCGGCAATCTGAGTGACGCTACCGCCGGTCGCGACGGTGATCGTTAAGTCATCTCTATCGGTGATTGCGTAGTCATTCTCAAGTACACCAATCGCCGTAACGAGCTTTTGTTCATCACCGAAGGTGAACCTGACCAGACCACTGGGAACGAGCTTTTTCAGCTCGCTTGCCGTGCCTTGGGCAATGATTCTGCCATGGTGCAGCACAGCAATAATGTCGGCAAGTTCATCCGCCTCTTCGAGGTACTGCGTGGTTAGAAATACTGTCGTGCCATTTTTGGCAAGTGTTCGAATTGTTTGCCACGTCTCGTTGCGCGCTTGGGGATCAAGACCATTGGTCGGCTCATCCAGGAAGATGATCGCAGGACTACCAATCAGACTCATGGCAATATCTAGCCGTCGTCGCATGCCGCCAGAAAACGTCGCAATTCGCCGATCGGCGGCGTCGGTCAGATTGAACTTCATCAGTAGGTCAACGGCTGTCTGCTGCGAATCATCCACGTGTCGCAAATCGCCGATGAGTTCCAAGTTCTCTCGCGCCGTCAGAATGTCATCAACCGCCGCGAACTGCCCCGTCAGGCTGATGTGCTCGCGTACCTTATTGGGATATTTGTCCACATCGAAACTGCCCACGATGGCGTTACCGCCGTCGGCCTTAATGAGCGTTGTCAAGATATTGATGATCGTCGTTTTACCCGCGCCGTTGCTACCCAGAAGCGCAAAGATCGTTCCATTTTCCACGGTGAAGTCGACTCCGGTGAGGACAGTGTTCTTCTTGTACGCCTTTTTCAATTGACTTACTGAGATTGCGGGCCCAATCATTTCCTCACGCGCTTTCTCGGTGCCCGACCCTTTTGGTGATAGGCACTCCATTCTTCATATAGTTGCGGCAACCTCTCCGCCAGATAATCATTGAGGGAGATCACCACCTCCAGCGCTTGTCGACGCTCCGGTGAGGCGTCTCCAAGCAGTTCCAGTCCCTCGCGCCCCAGACCCGCCATCTGTTGGTATTCGGTAGGGTCAAAACCCATGTTCTCGCGACCGAGGGGGTTAAGGCTGATCAGATCGGCCCGCGTGCCTGCGGGTCGTGATCGATGGATGAGCTTTTGCGTATCCAGCATTTTGACGGCGTTGTTGATGGCGCTGCGGCTTGTCAGCAGCGCGTCGGAGATCTCGTTGATTGATTGCTGTGCCGGCTCGCAGACGTAGAGGTAGCCAATCAGACGACCGGCCACCGGCGGAAAGCCGTAGCGCTCGGCGTAAAAGCGCCCTAAGTGGTCACAGAAAACGAGGACTCTGTCTCTATCCATTTCCTCAATCTACACGAATAAGTGTAATAACACAATTTTGTGTCATTACTGCTATTCCTTTGATCCTAAGGTCGATGTAGTTTTGGACCTCTCGTGAGGTAATCAAATCAACCCGTAGACTGACTCAACGGCTGAAAGAGAGATTTCTCCCGGGCATTTGCCTCAATGTTGCACCATATTTCTGGACGACATCTATTCGTTTGGCCTCGCCGCTTTATGTCTCCAGTCGGCGTGTGAATCGTGCCGAAAGAACTAGAAAGTGAATCATCTGAGATTTTCTACTTCTCCCTCAGCTGTAAATCGAACATCTCGCCGCCAGACCCTCGAAACTGAATAGTGACTCGACCCTGAATAGTGACTCGACCCTGAAACGAGCCTTGGTCTAGCCAACTGTCTAGCCACGACGTCAAACGTGAGTGGACTTCAGTGGACGTTGGTGGACATTGCTCTTCGTCTGGCCAACAAATCTGGACGCTGATGGACGTCCCTGGACGTTCTGGAAACACTCTCAAGGTGCCGGGATC
>PMTL01000229.1 GCA_003168075.1 Acidimicrobiaceae bacterium | reverse complement strand
CCTCCTCACAACTCGCGGCATTCGCCACCCCCTTCGCCAAGGAGAGCAAGCTCGGTCAGTTCTCCTTAAACAGCACCGATATCAAGAAGTTCGCTCGAGGCCTCGAGCTTGAGGCCATTAGTCTTATCCAGTGACGTCGAGCCCCTTCGAACCCGACGACGCCCAATTTGACCCTGGCTCGATGCCCAACGCCTCGCTGTCATTGCAAAAAGCCATCTGGTACCGGCGCCCGTGGTTCATCGCCACCCTGGTCGTGGTCCTAGTCGTTGCTATCTCCGTCATTACCGACCTGCCGCATCCCGTCACCAAGGCCGAAGACACGTCCGACCAGAATGGGGTCATCAAACAGATCAACGGTGACACGTCGACGTGCATCTACGCCCTCAAGGAGAGCTTCAGCTTCTACCGAGAAGAGCTCGCCCACACGCTGCAGACGTCGAATTTCTCGGTCGTCAAGAACTATCTGCTCGAAGACCAGACCGCGTGCTCCTTCGCCAGCGGCTCGGTCTACGACATGACCAACAACATCGAGCCCTTCGATACTTCGGCGGGCAAGAAAGTCGACAGCGCCTATCAGGTAACGGTGAAGTGGATTACCTACGACGCGGTCGCAGCAATCATCGACATTAGGAATTACTTCGGCGCCACACCATTCCACATGAACACCGCCAGCCTGATCACCAACGAGAACGCCCTCGCAAACGAACGGGCCGAGGAAGTGAGTGACATCGACGAAGCGTCATCCATCCTGGGCACGACGCTCACTCCCATCAACATTCCGGTCATCGCGCGCCTTCCGGGAACCTGAGTCCGCCAATCCGATCGCTGAGCAGTGCTATTCAGCGCTGCCGAAGAAACCGTGTTCCCTCTCCTGGCGGAACAGCTTGACGATCTCCTCATTGGGATCCTCCTCAGACTGCAGCCACTGGACGAGGTTCCAAAAGACGATCGGCACGAATACCGCCGCCGTGAGGAACCACACGAATCCCGCGCTCAATTGCTGGTCAGCGGACGCCGAAATGCCCGAACCTGCGACGTGGTGAAACGCCGTGTACCACGAGTCGTGCGACATTCCCGCGAGGTACGCCACGACCCACGCCGACCACATCACTACTGCGGACACGCCGATTCGGTACGGACGCGAGATCCCCGGGACGAGGGGTGGTGATTCGACGAGTTCCACCATCAAGAACATTGACGGTATGAACAGCGTCAACGCCTCGACCGCGACGAGCCACGAGTGATGCACCAGCGCGTTCACCACTGGCGCCACTCGCCAGAACAAAGTGAAAGCGACGACCGCGACGGCGGCACTTAGCGCTCGAGACTGGGCCCTCTCTCGAACTCGTCGTGCATTCCAGCGCCGAAACCACGCCGGTTGATTGTCCAGATTCATCGGATCGGGCGACGGCCGAAGACCGGTCCACGGGGCGCCGATCACGAACAACGCCGGAGCACCGAAGCCGAAGATGCAGAATTGAATGGCTTGGACGAAGCCGTAGTGCAGGGACCAGCCCCACATCGGAGGCACGATGGCCAAGACGAAGACCACGATGCTCACGACGGACAGAAGCCCCCTCAATCCCGGGACCCAGGCTCGAGGGGGCTTCGTCACCTCTGAAGAAGTCATTCCGAGGGGTGGCGCTGAAAGAAACCCCAAAGAATTACACCGACCAGGACCACCCAGAAAACCATCATCGTCTCTACTTGTCCCGCAATGTACGAGTCAGTTGCAAACATTTCTGCTACCTCTTTCAACTCTGTCGGTAAAACTTCGGTGGTACTCGAATCACATCAAGTAGAACATGGCGAATAGCAAAGCGCCAGTCATCGCTACAAACACCTGGAAGTACGCCATTGCCGCCACGTCCGCTCGAAAGGCGCGGGCGCGCGGGTGGCTCGAGAACTCGGGGCTAGCTCCGCTGAGCTCCCGACGAATTCGCATGCCGCGCGCGACCGTCGTCTCGAGCCAATAGGCGCTGATCACCAGCGTAATAATGTTCATGAAAGCGAAGCCAACGAACGTAGAGGCGTAGCCGCTCGAACCCGGAAAGAAGCCCAGGTGACTCAGTTCCAGAATCTGGAACACGAGAGCGAGCAGGCCCGTTCCCACGCCCGACCACGCCGCGACACTGAAGTCCATGAAGGATCCCTTCACCAGGCGTTTGCGGCCGTAGTAGGCCAGGATGGCCGTTATCAAACTGAAGCCAAAGATCACCAATCCGTAGGTACGAGGAGCCGTGACGTGATCTGGGCGCCACAGCAAACCATTGTTGCTCGAGCGCAAGTAAAAATACGAGAACACCAGCGACGCCAAAAAGAAGGTGTAGATGCCAATAAACAAGCGTCCTCCCGTCCAGATCGAACTGATGTGCGCGCGCATCTCATATTCGCGCTCTTCGGGAGTGTCGCTCGGCTCGCCAGACTGATCGAGAGTGTTAGTCATTGTGTCGTCTCCTTAGCCCTAGGCCAATGAATGGGTTGAAGGATCAGTGGGCCCACCGGTGCCGAGGTCGGCGAACGCGGGAGCGCCCTCCTCGCTGTAACGGTAGGGGTCGGTCATGATGACCGGAATGCGCTCGAAGTTGTACGGCGGCACGGGCGAGGCCGTCTGCCACTCGAGCCCCAAGGATTCCCACGGGTTGGGGGGCGCAATTTCGGGCTTCAGCCACATCGAGTACACCAAGTTGTAGAAAAACACTAGGAACGAGAAGCCCAGAATGAAAGCGCTCACCGAGGAGAAGTCGTTCAGTCCCTGCAGGTTTGACGCGTAGGTAAACACGCGTCGCGGCTGACCCAACAGACCAATGATGAACATCGGGAAGAACGTCAGGTTGAAGAACACGAACATGAGCCAGAAGTGGAGTTTGCCGATCTTCTTGTTCATCATCTTGCCCGTCATCTTCGGCAGCCAGAAATACAGCCCGGCCATGAAGGCGAACAGCAGTCCTCCCATGATGGTGTAGTGGAAGTGCGAGAGCACGAAGAATCCACCGTGCACCGTCACGTTGACGGGCACGTCCGACAAGAACACGCCCGTAATGCCACCGATCAGGAAGTTGAAAAATAACGCCAGGACGAAAAGCATCGGAATCTCAAGTCTGATCTTGGCTCGATACAACGTTCCCATCCCGACCAGAAAGATGAAGCCCGTCGGAATCGAAATCAACTCCGTGGTCAACATGAAGAGTGGTCGCATGTCCGGGTTGATCCCACTCTGGAACAGGTGGTGCTGCCACACGAAGAACGACAAAAGTGCCACGCCAATCATGCCGGCTGCGGCCACCTTGTACGCGAAGAGTGGTCGTCGTGTGAAGACCGGCATGATTTCACCCGCAATACCAAAACCCGGTAGGGCCATGATATAGACCTCGGGGTGACCGAAGAACCAGAAGAGGTTCTGCCACAGGTACGAACTTCCGCCGTGCTCGGTGACGAAGAAAGCCGTCTGGACCGTCTTGTCCAGCAGACCAAAGAGGCCGCCGGCGATGAGCACCGGGGTGGCCAGGGTGAGCAGCGATGCCGTGGCGAGAATCGACCACACGAAGATCGGTACGCGACTCCAGGTCATGCCCGGGGCGCGGTAGTTGATAATCGTGACCGCTTGATTGAATCCCGCCAGGATCATCCCGATACCGATGACCGCGAAACCCAGCAGGTACGACACCATGCCGGGACCGGCCTGAGTCTGCAGCGGTGCGTAGCCCGTCCAGCCCGTCGGGAATCCGCCGTAGGGCAGGGCCGAGAAAATCACCATGTAGCCAGCGGTGAAGATCCAAAAGCTCAACGCCTCAATGCGCGGGAACGCCATGCGTCGAGAACCAATCATCAGCGGAACAAAATAGTTGCCGAGCGGACCCACGATGATCGACGTCGCCATCATCATCATGATCGTGCCGTGCTCCGACACGATCTTGATGTAGGTGTCGGGCGAGAACAAGTGCGTCGTGGGGTTCAGCAGTTCCGCGCGCACCGCCATCGCCAGGAGACCGCCGGTGAACAGGAACAACAAGACACCGACCACGTACTGTAGTCCGACGATTTTGTGGTCCAGGGTGTAGCGGAAGTATTTCGTCCAGTTGTCAACGGGCGACTCCTCTTCAAGACCGTCCACGCCAAACAACTTGGCAAATGGGTAATTGAGAGCGCCGATGCCGAGCAACCATCCCACGACTCCGAAGGCCAGAGCCAGGGCATTGGCGGTGGAGTTCTGACCACTGTTAGCGATATAGCTATAGCCACTCGTGAGGTAGTTCCCGAACCAGTGTCCGATGACGTAGCCCACGACTGCCAATACGGCGGCGGTGCCAATGTGCTGGGAGAATATGCCCGGACGCTGCGTCCACGACAGCTTCCTCGATTCATGGTCGTGACCCGAGGCGGCTCCAGTAACTTCGGTACTGCGTTCTTCGCTGATCGTCATCGCGAGATCTCCATTTCTTGACAAAACGTCACAGCAGCACCGCTAGTTGAGTGGTTGATATTCATCAGGACGGCTGCTTTGATCCGTAGGTCTCGACCGTGCTGTACGGGGTCTGAGTGCCGTCGGGGTAGTACCCACCGGCCGCGCCGTTGGCGTCGGGAGTGTACGTCCAGGCGAACGCCGGCAGCAGCGCAGTGTTCGCCGCGTTGGCCGCTTCGGTCGTGGTCGCCCAATTCTCGAAGTCGGCTTGTGATTCGACCTTGCCGTTGTTAAACATCGAACCATGCCAGATGCCGCAGAGTTCGCTGCAGCGAACGATGAAGTTGCCCGGATCCTTCGTCGTGGTGAAAGCCACGTTATTCACCTGCGGATTAGCGTCTGCCTTGACGCCCAGCTGGTAGGCCCAGAAACTGTGAATCACGTCGAGTGACGTGACATTAAAGGCGATTGTGGTGTCCGCCGGCACGATCAACTGCGACGACTCCATGCCCCCGAAGGTTGGGTAGCGGTACGTGAACTTCCACTGCTGAGCAATGACCTGCACGGGAAGGACGTTCTTAGACCCCGGCGACCACGTCGCTTTGCCGACGAGCGCCGCGGTCTCGGCCTTGAGTGCTCCTGACGGTGCGAATGCCGGGTTGGGACCTTCGCCGCCACCCGATCCGTGGTCCACGATGAGAGCGTACGTTCCGAAAGCAGCGAGGAAGAGGACCGTCACCGAGGTAACGACGATCCACGAGACTTGGGTCTTCATGTTCGTTCGAGCAGCGTCGCCCGAGAAGGCTTGATTCGAATTGCGCTTGTCGCCCCACACGATGAGCGAGTACGACATGTAAATCCAGACACCGAACAAAACGGGGACAGCCATCTCGAACAAGACGTTGAAGTCAGTCTGGTCCTTTGCCGCAGTCTCGGTGAGTCGTCCCGGGGGAACGTGTGGCGCCACGAAGATTGAGAACAGGATGTCGGCGACCACTGAGAGGATCACCCACATCAACGTCATGCGACGAAGGTGGTGTACCTGGTCTGTCGAGTTATCGGATTGGTTCGTCATGATTAGGCAACCACCTTCAAGAATCCGCCCATGTAGTTAAGAGTCGACATCGCGCCACCGTTTCCGTAGAGATAACCCAATGCGCAGGGAACGAAGCATTGCCAGTTGTAACTACCCGGTGCCCCGGTCCTGAAACTGAAAGTAATGACATTGTGCGGCAACGTACCGCAGGGTGCCTGAGCGCAGATGTTCGTCAAGTTGCCATTGACACCGATTAGCGGAACGGACACGCCGAGTCCGGGAACCGCGAACGTGTGCCCAACCCCGTTACCGGTATATGAGTCGTAGACCTTGAAGCTCTTTCCGTTGAGCGTGGCGTCGCTACCGATGGTTCCTTGCACCTGACCCCACTCCTGGTTGCGCAACGGGCTTCCGGAGTCGTACTGATCGATCGTCATGTGAATCACTGAGTTGGCCGGCAAGATCATGGACGTGTCGTGAATCCACTTGCCAGTCGCCGGGTCTTTCTGCATATAGCTGACCCACGTTGGGTGAGAACCGTACCCGTTACCAATGGATCCGACCGTCTGCAGATTCACGCTGACGGGAGCACCGGCGGAGTGGCCCACTGTGTAGTCTGTGTAGCCGCCTGGAGTTCCTGGGTCCAAGAAGGACACCAGCGCCCACACAATCAGGGCCACGGCGACCAGGAACAGACCAATGGCTGTACTCAGTCTTCCTATTATTGACATACGACACTCCCTTTTCAAAACTGCGTGTGACCACAGTTTTTGTTCCCCGAAAACGTTTCCCCACCTACTGAATTGCAACTTAGACGTCACCTATGTGAAGCGTGTCACGTAAGTAATTCTTCCGTCCCCCTTACATTCGTTTTAGAGTATCACCGATGAATGAAAAAGCAACGCACTCCTTGCGCATTCATCTGGGTCTACTCGCCGCGGAAGTAATCTGCATCTCCGCGTTCGTGATAGAGATTTCGCGTGCCCTCTCCGGCAATACTTTGAGCTGGGCGTACGTCGTCGAGTGGCCAATTCTCGGTGCCTACGCCATATATATGTGGCACAAACTCTTAAAAGATGAGCGCTCTCCCGAGCCGACGTCGCAGCGCGTCACTGATGAAGTCGACCCCAAACTCGCTGCGTGGAATGAGTATCTCGCACGAGTACATGACGGCGACCAATCCAACCAACGACCGAAATAGCGACTTCACTCTTGAAAAATTTTCAATTTGCGACCAAATTAAAGTCGCTCAAAGGCCGTGACCCGAGATCAGCTGAGACCCGCATGGTGGAGCAAAGTAATCAATTGGCTTTCCGCCGAACTCTGTCCCGACGATGACGAAATGGGGTCGTCGGGAATAATCCACCGAGTGCGACCCGACGGGGAGATGATGAACATCAAGTCCGAGTGAATGCTCATCACTGATGAGGGGCTCGACTCCACCTGAATTCCGTACTCGTTCCAAATCTTGGCGAGTCGGTCCAGCGCACCGGTGACGAAGTAGAAGTTCTTCACTAAACCCAAATCGTGCTTAGCGATGAAGGAACGCACGTTGGCCATTGACTCGTGCAATGGATTCGCGGCGACCGCGACCAGGTCGAGTTTGGCGTTGGATCCAAATTCGGCTCCCACTTGCTTGAGTTGTCCCGCCAAGAGCGGGCAATCGGTATAACACACCGGATCAAGGAACGTCAGCAGAGTGTAGTGACCCTGATGTTCGCCCAGCGTGTACGAACTACCCGACTGATCCGTGGCGGTGAATCCCGGTGCCGCCGTGTTGACCGACGAGGCCGGCCCGTTCTGGGCCAAAAATAATGTGTTCTCCGCCGAGGCGAAGGTTGCGACCCCCATCGACACCACCGAGAAGACGACCATACCGGCCGCAAACGACGCGAGGACCGATCCCGTACTCGAACGAAGCTCCTGGGGTAAATGGCGAGGCAGAGCGGGTCGGTCGCGCAAAGCAGGCGACGCACACGCCGTCAAGACGGCGAGAGGAATCAGAGAGTTCAGGTCGGTGGCCAGTCCGCCGAAGATGGCGGCGTCTTGAGCACCCACCCAGAAGATCAGTGCGCCGACGATGAGCGACCACACGGGCCAGCGCCATCCGCGCCCGTAGGCCATCCACAGACCCACCGCCGTGACGCTGAGCCAGATCACGACGATGATGTTGAACCCTCCCCCGAGGGTGCCCGACACGTCACCGAATTTCGTCACCACGTACGACAGCCAGTGGGGCTGCGGAGTCTGCACCATGGTCTTGGCCATTGCGGTCAGTGCGTTGTGATTTCCCCCGTGCCAAAATCCTCGCGACGGCAACACCTGCAAAAAGGCCCCCACCGCCAGCACGACGCTCACCGCGCGCAGCGTGATACGCGAGAAGCGCTCGGGAAAGTTCGCGGGCGACAGGGCGAGCCAGACGCCCGCGACGACGTAAAAAAACGATGCGCCGGGCCATCCAAAGAGGATCGTGCTCGAAGACTGAAATATCCCTCCGGCTCCATTGCCAATCAGCCAGATCATCGCGGCCCACCCGACCGAGACTGCGGCGGCGACGCGCCCGACCGCCGAGTTCGAAACGAGGAGCAATACACCGATTCCGACTTGAATCCACGCCGTACCGTCGGCGAGGGCAATCGGATGCGAGTTCCAGATCGTTATGCCGTGCAACATCAAAGAATGCAGCCACTCGGGCGTTCCCGAAGTCGCTGGGGCCACTACGGAGTTAGCGAGCCCCAGGGGCATCGACACCTGGAATNNGCAAGATGCCGTCGAAGAGCCAAATCAACCCGAAGGCCATTCGCAAGTAGGTGCGGCTGCGCGGCTCGGCCAGGCCTTCTGTGGACAAGTTGAACAGGAGGACCCGGCGCGTGGCGACGGCAATCACCATGACCACGAACGCGATGCCGATGATCCACAGCCCACTGGTCAAGAACACGCTGTGGGTGAAGGCATTCGTGACGAGTGGGTTGGTATAGCTGTAATGCAGACCACCCATTCCCGGCATCAGTACAACTCCCCTTAATGCTCTTTCAACTCTTCAGCAATCGACGACAAGACGCCATTGACGAACGACGGTGATCCGTCAGTGGAATACGTCTTCGCCAATTCCACGGCCTCGTCCAAGATAACGGGCGGCGGCGGTGTGTCGTCCATCAACATCTCTGAGGTTCCCAGAGTCAAGATCAAGCG
>PMTL01000118.1 GCA_003168075.1 Acidimicrobiaceae bacterium | reverse complement strand
ACGTGTTCCCAGTCGCTGGTTCGGTGGGACTTGGTTCAGTCGTCGCCGCCAAGCAGGCCGGCAAGGGTAACCAGATCACTTGGGTTGACTCCAACGGTTGCTTGACCGACGTACCCGACTGCAAGTGGTACAACGCAACGGTCGCCAAAGGCGTCGAGCCCTCGGTGGAAGCCGCCATCTTGTCGGCGGCCAAAGGCACCTTCAAGGGTGGTAGCTACCACGGCACACTGTCCAACGGCGGCACACTGCTCGAGTACAACACCTCGTCAGCATCGGCCACACTGAAGTCGCAGTTGGCCTTGATCACCAAGGGCATCGAAGAGGGCAAGGTGTCGGTCCAGCCGACGTCGTATCCCGCAACGCCGAAGTGATCTAACTACCGCTTCGAACGGTACGTCACGAGGGCCCGGGTCGTTTATGACCCGGGCCCTCGTGCTGACTACGATGGGAACTTATGCGTGTTGAACTCAAGGGAGTCACGAAACGATTCGGCTCCTTCACCGCGAATGACCAGATCAGCCTCGTCGTTGAACCTGGTGAGATTCACTGTTTGTTGGGTGAGAACGGGGCCGGAAAATCGACACTGNNATGGTGCACCAGCACTTCATGCTGGTCCCCGTCTTCACCGTCGCCGAGAACGTGGTATTGGGTTTCGAACCAACGAAATCCTTCAATCGCCTCGACTACAAGACTGCCGACGCACAAATCCACGAACTGTCTGAGAAGTTCGGCCTGCAAGTCGACCCCCGTGCGGTAGTGGAAAACCTACCGATCGGGCTTCAGCAACGCGTTGAGATCTTGAAGGCCCTCAGTCACGACGCGGAACTATTGATCCTCGACGAACCGACCGCCGTCCTGACTCCGCAAGAAATCGACGCACTGATGGAAATCATGCGTTCGTTGGCCCGCGACGGCAAGTCAATCCTGTTCATCACGCACAAACTCAAAGAGGTACGCGCCGTCGCCGACGTCATCACCATCATCCGCCAGGGTCGCGTCATCGACTCGGTGCCCCCGAGCGAAACCGAAAACCAGCTCGCCGCCCTGATGGTGGGCCGCGAGGTCAATCTCACGGTGAACAAGGAATCGACCGAACTGGGTGAGCCGGTGCTGGAGATACGCGACGTCGTCGTGCGCGACGACCGGGGACTCGCCGTCGTCAACGGCGTGACGTTGGACGTTCACGCCGGTGAGATCGTCGCCCTCGCGGGTGTCCAGGGCAACGGCCAGACCGAGTTGGCCGAGGCAATCTCGGGTCTGCGACCCATCGAATCGGGAACAATCACGCTGCGCGGTCGCGACATCACGAATCATTCGCCGCGCGCGATCCTCGACGCCGGCCTTGGTCACGTACCCGAAGATCGTCAACGCGACGGGCTCGTCCTCTCCATGAGTGTGGCGGACAATTTGGTCCTCAACACGCCGCGACGAGCACCCTTCGCGAGCCGCGGCACCCGAAACTTAAAGGCGGTCAGTGTGAACGCTACGGACTTGGTGCAGCGCTTCGATATCCGCACAACCGGCATCGACGCCACCGCCGGCTCGCTCTCGGGTGGCAATCAGCAGAAGGTCATCGTGGCTCGCGAGCTCTCGCGCCCGTTGACATGCTTGCTGGCGTCGCAGCCCACCCGCGGACTCGACGTCGGGTCCATCGAATACGTGCACCGTCAAATTGTCAATGAGCGAAATCAGGGAATGGGCGTCTTCATCATCTCCTCAGAACTCGACGAAGTGGTCGCCCTCGGTGACCGTATCGCCGTGATGCACGCGGGCAAGATTACTGGCATCGTCGATCCTTCGACGAGTCGTGAGGACATCGGCCTCTTAATGGCCGGCTCGACGATGGGCGCCCATGACTGACACCTTGACTGACACCGCTACCAAGCCATCGAGCGCTCGACGATTCTGGAGTCACTATTCGTCGACCAGCCCGATCACCCTGACCATCCTGGCCCTGATTCTTGGTTTCGTCATCGGGGCGATCATCATCATGGTGACCTCACCGGCGGTGCTCGACTCATGGCGTCACACGTCACATCACCTCGGCGATATCGGAAGTTCACTCAAGGTCAGTTTCGACAGTGTTGCCGCCGCGTACCGCGCCATGATCACCGGCTCAATCCTCGACCCGACGTTGTTCGTCCACTCGATCAGCACGGGACACGGTTGGGACACCACACTGACGCCAATCTCTGAGACGCTCACCTACGCCACGCCCCTGGTGATCGCCAGTATTGGCGTCGGTATCGCCTTTCAGACCGGAATTTTCAACATCGGCGCCAACGGCCAGGCGATTATCGGCGGCATCGCCGGCACCGCCGTCGGGTCCATGATTCACTGTCCGACGATTATTCACCTACCGCTCACCCTTTTGGCAGGAATTGCCGGTGGTGCGGTGTGCGGATTGGTCCCCGGCCTACTCAAGGCCTACACCGGGGCACACGAGGTCATCGTGACATTGATGTTCAATTACGTGTGCAACGCCTTCTTGCTGTACGCGCTGACCGAGACCGCACTGCAGGCACCAAACCAGGCGAACGACCTCTCGCGCAACGTCGACTCGACGGCCATTTTGGCCCCAATCTTCGGCACCAAATCGGGACTACGCGTGAGCTACGGCATCTTCGTGGCCGCCGCCGTCGTGGTGCTCGCTATCTGGTTCTTGAAGCGCTCGTCGCTCGGCTTCGACTTTCGTATCACGGGAGCGAACCCCAACGCCGCGCGCGCCTCGGGTATCAACCCGAAGTTTGTCGTCATCGCGGTATTCCTCGTTTCGGGTGGTCTCGCCGGACTCGCCGGCGGTGTGCAGATGATGAGCACGACTCACTACATCGATGGTGGCTTTCTGATCGGCAATGCCGGCATCGGATTCACCGCCATCACCATCGCGTTGTTGGGGCGCCTCCAGCCCATGGGCATCATGTGGGGCTCGCTACTGTTCGCCGCACTCAATGTTGGTGGACGCGCAATGCAGGCTGCCACGGGCATTCCCTTAGACCTGGCCACGATTATCCAGTCCATCGTGGTGCTCTTCGTCGCGAGTCCAGTGCTGATCAAAGAGATCTACCGACTTCGCTCGGGGGCCGAGTCCTTCCAGATGGCGACGAAGGGATGGAGTTCGTGAGCACGACTTTAGCGGCGCTCGCCGAAGCCGACCTGGTCCTGGAAGTCCGCGCACCCGTGGGCCGGCGCCGCGCCATTGGTGCGTTGACCGTTCTGTTGGGCCTCTTCATTGTCGTCGCCTTCGGGTTCGGTTCGATCTCGGGAGCGCACTCGCAGTTCACCTTCACCCCCGTCAACACGTCGTCGGGGGCTCCGTGGAGCCTGGGTGCCCTGACTGTATTGACACGATGGTGGAACGTGGCTCTTGGTCTCATCACCGTGGCGATCGGCGCCGAGACCTGGTGGCGCCGACCCGCGGGCGCACTGGCGCGTTTCGGCGTCGGCGGGATCATCTTCTTCTTCACACTGTTGCTATGGGCGGGTCGCCAACCCGGACCGGACCAGACGAGCTCGATCAACCTCACTTCGGTGCTGATTGGCTCATCGGCAATAGCCATGGTGCTGATCTACGGTTCGCTCTCGGGCGTGCTCTGTGAGCGCTCGGGCGTCGTCAACATCGCCATCGAGGGTCAGTTCATCGGTGGTGCGCTGGCGGGAGCGATGGTGGACTCGGTCACCAACAGTTTCTGGTTGGCGGCCCTGGTGGGCATCCTCATCGGCGGCCTCATCGGATGGCTACTCGCACTGCTCGCCGTACGCTACATCGCCGACCAGATCATCATCGGCGTGGTGATCGTCACCCTGTTGGGCGCCATGTCGAGTTATCTCAACATCCAGGTGCTCGCCCCCTATCCCAACCTCAACGTCGGCAACAATCCCTCCAACGTGGCCATTCCCCTCCTCTACAAGATTCCGATACTCGGCCCGGTTCTCTTTAACCAGAACATGTTCTTTTACGCCGCCATCGTCCTGGTGGCATTGGTGAGCTTCGGACTCTTTCGCACCCGGTGGGGTCTGCGAGTGCGCTCAGTGGGCGAACACCCCAAGGCGGCCGAATCGGTGGGGATCAACGTGGCGCGGGTCCGCTACACCACCGTCATCCTCGGTGGGGCCGTGGCCGGATTGGGCGGCGTGGCATTCATCGCGGTTCAGGGCCAATTCCAGCCGGGCATCACCTCGGGTTTCGGCTACATCGCCCTGGCGGCCATGATCTTTGGCAAGTGGAAACCGTCGGGGGCAGTCGTGGCGTCGATTCTCTTCGGCGTCTCGGCGTACCTCGTCGACGCTCTGCAGAGCTACTCGACGCCCATCCCGACGGAGCTCCTGCAGATGTTCCCGTACCTCATCACCATCGCGGTGGTCGCGGGACTGATCGGACGGGTGCGCGCGCCGGCCAGCGACGGCGTGCCCTACAAGCGCGACTAGCCCCGGCTCCCCAAACCCTGCACCACCCGAGCTGCGGCGGCCATGGCGTAGTGCAGCGCGGTCTCGATATCGCCGCCGAGAAGCCGATACGCCAAGTACGTCCCCGTGGCGCTGTCGCCCGCTCCCGTCGTGTCGACGATGTTGCCAACGCTGGCTGACGCCGAGAACGTCTCAGCATCGCGGCGAACCACCGCTCCTTTGGGCCCGCGGGTGATGACGACTTCGCGCCAGCGACTCGCGAGCGCATCGAGGGCGCCCTCGACCCCATTCTCGTCGGCGAGGACGAGTGCTTCTTCCTCGTTCGCAAATATCATCGTCGCTCCCGCGGCGGCAGCGACAAAATTCTCAGGACCAACTGACGTGAGTGGTCCCACCGAACAAACGTCGATCGACGTCGTGGCGCCGAGAGATGAGGCGGCCTCGATGAAACGCGGCACGAGCGAACGAGAATGATCGTCCAACACGGTGTAGCCCGAGACGTGTACGTGCGCGAGTGACGTGTCGAAAAGAGCTGCGACATGTTCGTAGCGCAGTTCAGCGTTGACGCCACGTTCGGTCATCATCGCTCGTTCGCCCTCGTCACCCACCAATGAGACCACGACGCCGGTCGCTCCGTCCGTCGTGGCCAGGTGGGCGTGAACCCCGCACTCCTCAAGGTCCGCGGCGACGATGTGGGCGGCGGCATCACTTCCGGCGCTACCCGCGAACGTCACTTCGAACAAGTCACCAATGGCCGCACGCAACGCAACAGCCAAATTGGCGCCCGAGCCGCCCCGGCCCACCCGCACGCGCGCGGGCGTATCGCTCGTGGGAGCGAACGGTGCGACGGGGCGCACCACCACGTCGAGCATGACGTCGCCGATGACGAGAACGCGCCGAGTCACGACGTCAAGTGCGCCAGTACGACCGCAATCTGTGCGGCCAGCGAAGTATTGGACACCACGAGATCGCGATTGACTCGCACACTCTCCCCGCCGGTGTAGCGAGCGAATTCCCCCAGCACCTCCGGGGTCACGTCCTTGCCACTCGCCCCGGACGCCTCGGCGAACGCCAGGGCCGCGGCGAGTGCCTCGTCGTGCATTCCCGTGTCCAGTTGGCGATCGATATCCACGGGATTGGCCACCAAAAATCCGGAGCTCGACCAGCAACGATGAGCCCCAAATGCCGCGGCGGCCATCTCGGGTGAGTCCACCCGCCAGTCGAGATCGAAGCCCGAATCGCGCAGGTAAAAACCAGGGAACCGCAACGTACGGTACCCGGCGACGGGCACCCCCAGGGAATCGAGGCGCTCCAGGGTCGCTCCAATGTCGAGGATGGACTTGACCCCCGAGGCCACGACGAGAACCGGCGTGCGCGACAGCGCCGTGAGATCGGCCGACTCGTCGTAGGTCACGTTCGCGCCGCGGTGAACTCCGCCGAGACCACCGGTCGCCATGACGCCAATGCCGGCGTAGTGGGCGACGGTAATGGTCGCCGCCACGGTCGTGGCGCCGTCGGTGCCGGCGGCCACCGCAAAGCCCAGGTCGCGTGCGGAGAGTTTGGCACTGTTGCGTGCCGGGTCGGCGAGCTCCTCCAAGGCGCGGGGTTCCATTCCCACTTTCAGACGGCCCCGCACCACGCCAATTGTCGCGGGCACCGCTCCGGCGGCGCGCACGACGGCTTCGCACTGCGCAGCGACGTCGAGGTTGTGCGGCGCGGGCAGTCCGTGGACCACGATGGTCGTCTCCAATGCGACCACGGCGCGGCCCTCAGCCAGCGCCGTGGCGACCTCGTCGTGAACGTCCAGGTGGGCCAAAGAGTGCGTTGTCATATTCGCCGAAGTGTACTTGCGCCTCTTCGATCTTCGAAGCGCCGTCGACACTGCGAGGGTCCCTAGTGTTGAGCACATGGACATCGACGCCGCTCACCACTCGCCAACGCGAGTAGCGGTGCGCCTCGAATACGCCACGGTGGCCCTGGCGGCAAGCGAAGCACTAGCGGCGCTGATCAGCGGTCTCCTGGCGAGTTCTGTCGCTCTCGTCGCTTTCGGAGCCGACTCGGTGATCGAGATGCTCAGTGCGGTGGTAGTGCTGGGTCAGCTGCGCACTCTGGTTCGCGATCGATCAAACGGCCGTTTCAGTGAACACCGTTCGCACCGTTTGCTCGCTGCTTTGTTCATGGCGCTGGCGATCTACGTGACCCTCAGCGCACTGTGGGCCCTACTTCGCGCCCACCACGCCCACGAGAACGCACTGGGCATCGTGGTGAGTGTCGCCTCGTGTATCGCGATGCCCCTCCTAGCGATTCTTAAGCGCAACAGCGCACGGCACCTGGGCGACCACGGACTGACGTCACTCTCGCGACTGATGAGCGCCGACGCCGCCGAGACGTCGCTCTGCGCGCTGCTCGCATTGAGCACTCTGGTGGGAGTGGTGTTGGCGTCGATTCACTGGTGGTGGGCCGACCCGGTCGCCAGTCTGGTGGTCGTTTACTTCGCCCTGCACGAAGGAAAAGAGGCGTGGGAGTGCGGACCAGAGTGACGTTGGGCGCCCTCGAGGCGAACGACCATGACGACCCGGGGGTACTGTTTGACGGTGAACGAGCCCCGCGACATCCCCTGGTCTGAGTTGCGCACCCTGGCCCGTGAGGCTACGACGCGCGCGTACGCTCCTTATTCGCGCGTCCTGGTCGGCGCGGCCGCACTGACGACGTCGGGCATTCACGTCGTCGGTTCGAACGTCGAGAACGCCAGTTACGGACTCACCCTATGCGCCGAATGTTCCCTCGTCAGCGACCTCGTGCGACACGGTGGTGGACGACTGTTGGCGCTGTGCGTCGTCGCGGGTGACGGACAAACCCTCACACCGTGTGGGCGCTGTCGTCAGGTTCTCTTCGAGCACGCCGGCGCGTCGCTCCTGATTGATCGAGGCGACGCCGACGCACCGCTCACGTTGGGCGAATTGCTGCCCCTCGCGTTTGGACCCGACGACCTTGCGACCAGGAGCGCTCCGTGAGCAACCACTCCGCCGTTGACCTCATCACGACCAAACGCGACGGGGGGACGCTGAGCGACGACGCCATCGAGTGGATGCTCAACGCCTACGTCGCCGGCACCGTCGCCGACGAACAGGTGTCGGCGCTGCTGATGGCCATCTTCTTTCAGGGCCTGTCCCCACGTGAGCTGAGCCGATGGACCGACGTGATGATCGCCTCGGGTGACAGACTCGATCTTTCTGGTCTCTCGCGTCCTACGGTCGACAAGCACTCGACGGGCGGGGGCGGGGACAAGATCTCGCTCATCTTGGCGCCCCTCGTGGCCGCCTGCGGCGCAACGGTACCCCAACTTTCGGGTCGCGGACTCGGCCACACTGGCGGGACGCTCGACAAGCTGGAATCGATTCCGGGCTGGCGCGCGAACCTGAGCAACACCGAAGCGATCGAACAACTCGAGAACGTCGGCGCAGTCATCTGCGCCGCCGGCGCCGGACTGGCGCCCGTGGACCGCAAGCTCTACGCCCTGCGCGACGTGACGGGCACGGTCGAATCCATTCCCCTCATCTCGTCGTCGATCATGAGCAAGAAGATCGCCGAGGGGACCCAGGCGCTCGTGCTCGACGTCAAGGTCGGTCGCGGGGCCTTCATCAAGACATTGGACCAGGCGCGAGAGTTGGCGACCACGATGGTCGCGCTGGGCCACTCGCACGGCGTAGCCACCGTCGCGCAGTTGACCGCAATGAACCAGCCCCTCGGACGAGCCGTGGGCAACGCTCTCGAAGTGGTCGAATCAATCGACGTGCTACGCGGCGTGGGACCCGAAGACGTGCGTGAACTCACACTGAGCTTGGCGAGCACCATGCTCGAGTTGGTGGGGATTGGCGTCGACCCCGCGACGAAACTCGACGACGGTTCGGCCTACGTCGTGTGGTGCCGCATGATCGAAGCTCAGGGCGGTGACTCGACGGCGACACTCCC
Organism: Acidimicrobiaceae bacterium; assembly: GCA_003168075.1. Taxonomy (GTDB): domain Bacteria; phylum Actinomycetota; class Acidimicrobiia; order Acidimicrobiales; family RAAP-2; genus RAAP-2. The sequence goes on along the minus strand of PMTL01000118.1, from coordinate 5,015 downwards.
GACGGCCGCGCACCACCACGTCGTCACCGCCCCCCACGACGGCATCGTCCAATCGGTCGACGCCCTCGGCGTGGGAGTGGCCGCCTGGCGCCTCGGAGCTGGGCGAGCCCGCAAGGAGGACCCCGTCAGCGCCGGTGCCGGCGTGATGTGTTTGGTGAGCGAGGGCGACTACGTCGTGGCACACCAGCCACTATTTGAGCTCTACGCGGACGACCCCGAGCACCTCGAGTACGGGATGGCGACGATTGAAAACGCCGTCACTCTGGGTGATCAGGTGACCCCCGTCGAAGCAATCCTGATCGAGCGCATCACCGCCTAAGCGCCGACGAGAGCGTTGGCTAGCCTTGGCCTATGTCAACGACGCCACTAACTGCAGCACGCATTACGGCGGCCCCGAAAGTTCTGCTCCATGACCACTTGGACGGCGGCGTACGACCCTCGACCATGCTCGAACTCGCGGCCGAAATCGGGTACCAGGGCCTGCCGACATCGGACCCCGATGAGCTCGCGACGTGGTTCGTCGCCGACTCTCCGGGCAGCGACCTCGTGCGTTATCTCGAGGGATTCGCCCACACCATTGCCGTCATGCAGACGAAGGACCAGATCGAGCGCGTCGCCTCCGAGACCGCCTACGACCTGGCCGCCGACGGCGTCGTCTACGCCGAGATCCGCTTCGCGCCCGAGCTGCACCTCCTACAAGGTCTCACTCTCGACGAAGTCGTCGAGGCGGTGTTGGCGGGCTTCGCTCACGGAACTGCGCACGCTCGTGCCCGGGGCCGCAGGATTATTGTTCGCACGCTGGTCTCGGCGATGCGCCAGGCGCATCGCAGCGAGGAAATGGCAACACTGGCCGTGCGTTATCGCGACGCCGGGGTGTGCGGCTTTGACATCGCCGGACCCGAAGACGGCTTCCCGCCCACCGAGCATTTGGCGGCATTTCACCTCATCCAGCGAGAGAACTTCCACATGACGATTCACGCCGGCGAAGCCTTCGGCCTGCCATCAATCTGGGAGGCCGTGCAATTCTGTGACGCCGAGCGTCTCGGCCACGGCGTGAGGATCGTGGACGACATTGTGCGCGTGGGCGACGACTACCGACTCGGTCGACTGGCCAGTTTCGTACGTGACCGACGCATCCCCCTTGAGGTCTGCCCGACGTCGAACGTGCACACCGGCGTCGCGGCGTCGCTGGCGCAGCACCCCGTGGAGTTGCTGCGCCAATTGCGCTTTCGCGTGACGCTCAATACCGACAATCGACTAATGAGTGGCATCACGTTGTCCAGTGAATTCGCCGCGTGCGCCGACGTATTCGGCTGGACCTTGGAGGACATGGAGTGGCTGACACTCAACGCGGCCAAGAGCTCCTTCTTCCAGTTTGACGAACGCCTGGAGCTAATTAACACCGTGATCAAGCCCGGCTACGCGGGGTTGCGCGCCACGGCCTCAGACGGGACTTCTCACTGACGAGGTGGTCTAGGGGACGGGACGCGGCGAGTCAATTTCCACTATGAGTTAGTCGTCGAGCGCGAGGATTCGCGACAGCTCATCAAGAACTGCGCCCAAGGTCACGTTCGCACTCTCGCGTGCTGCGCTGACGTCGCCTGGCGATAGCCCGCCGACCACTTCGACGTACGCCTTGAGTTTGGGTTCCGTGCCGGAGGGACGCACCACGACGCGCCCGGTCGACCCCAGTCGCCAGATCAGACCCTCGGTCGGAGCGAGGCCGTTCCAGCCCGTCTCGAGATCGATGACCTCGCTGACCCCAACTCCCCCGAGCGATGTCGGCGGCGTCGCGCGTACGCGGGTCATCACCGCGCTTAGCACCTCGCGACCGCGCAGCGGACTGGCCCGCAATGACAACTGTGCCCCGGCGTGCACGCCGTAGCGCTCTTCGAGTTCGTCGAGTCGATCGAGCAACGTGAGGCCGTGCAGAGACAAATCGTGCGCCAGTCGCGCCAGAGCCAGGGCCGCCGACACGCCGTCCTTGTCGGCGACGCAGGGATCGACGGCAAATCCCAACGCCTCTTCGTACCCGAAGATCAGACGTCGCCCGGGCGCGGCCTTGGTAATCCATTTGAAACCCGTCAGCGTCGTCGCGTAGGAGACGCCCGCTCGCGCAGCCATCTTTTCGAGCATCGACGACGAGACGATGGTCGTCGCCACCACGTCGTCGTCCTGGGCTGCGGCCAGCGCCACTGATCCGAGCAACCAGCCGATCTCGTCGCCGCGCAGAATCCGCCACGACCCGTCACGGCGTTGGACGGCGGCGCCCAGGCGGTCGGCGTCGGGGTCATTGGCGATGAGCAACGTGGCGCCGTTCTTCTCGGCTGTCGCGAAACCGGCGTCGAGGACTCCCGCCTCTTCGGGATTCGGAAAGGGCAGGCCCGGGAACTCGGGATTGGGTCGGAACTGCTCCTCGACGATTGCCACTCGCTCAAATCCCGCCCGCGTGAAGAGTCCCGACATGAACTCTCCCCCCACGCCGTGCAGCGGGGTGTAGGCAATGCCCAGTTCGCTCGAAGCCACGCCGAAACGCGACGTCATGTGTTCACGGTACGACTCGAGTACTCCCTCGTCCACCGCGTGAAATAGCGGTGACGTGCGCTCGGCGAGGACCGCGGCACCGGCCGCGCTGGCGTAGCGCTCGACGATGACGTCGTTGGGGGCGATGATCTGCGATCCGTCGGGGCCGTAGAGCTTGAAGCCATTATCGGCGGCAGGATTATGACTCGCAGTGATCATGATGCCGGCCGCCGCACCCAGGAATTGCAGCGCGTACGCCGTCAGGGGCGTCGGTAGTGGTCGGGGCATCTCGTACACGCGCACGCCCGCACCCAACAGCACCGCGACGACCTCGTCGTTGAACGCTTCGGAACCGTGGCGGGCGTCGCGGCCGACGACGACTCCGCGCAGCGGGTCGATGCCGAGTTCGTGCAACCACGCGATGACGCCCTGGCTGGCGCGGCGCACGGTACTGCGATTCATGCCCGCGGGTCCGGCCATCACTGGTCCGCGAAGGCCGGCGGTACCGAAGGTGAGCGGCTCGTCGAAACGACGATGAATCTCCGACTCGTCACCGCAGTTCAGCAACTGCTCGACGGTGGCCCGATCGTTCTCGTCGGGATCCGCAGCGATCCACGCGCCCACGAGCGCGAGAAGCTCGTCGTTCACAACACCGGAATCAGACGAGTCAACAGTTCACCCAGCGACGTCGCGGCCTTTTGGCCGGCCTCGAGAACCTCGAGGTGGCTGAGGGGCGCGTCAGCGACGCCGGCGGCCAAGTTCGACACGAGGCTCAGTCCGAGAACCTCGGCACCCATGTGGCGCGCGGCAATCGCCTCGAGCACCGTCGACATGCCCACCAACGTGGCGCCCATTGTGCGGGCCATGGCTATCTCGGCGGGGGTCTCGTAGTGCGGACCGCGAAAGCCCGCGTAGACGCCCTCGGAGAGTTCCGGCGCCGCAGCAATCGCGGCCGCACGCAGGCGCTTACTGTACAGATCAGTGAGGTCCACGAAGCGCGAACCGTACGGAGCGGGCGGCGGCGCCCCTTCCATTGGCGAGGTTGCGGTCAAGTTGATGTGGTCCTTGATCACCACCACCGAGCCGGGGCCCTTCGCACGATCTATTCCTCCACAGGCGTTGGTGAGGATCACGGTCTTGGCACCCGCGGCGATGACGGTACGAACGGGGTGCGCGACTTGATCGGCGGTATTGCCTTCGTAGAGGTGCACCCGGCCCGACACCAGAGCGACCCTAACGCCCTGGACGTCCACGGAGAAAATCTGCCCAGCGTGGCCGACGACCGTCGGGGTGACGAAGCCACGCAGGGTGCCGGAGGCGACTTCGGCGAAGGGAGTGCCGAGTGCGAGCGCGCCCTCCTTCCAGCCCGAGCCGAGCACGATAGCGACGTCGTACGCGTCGACACCGCTGCGCACGCGTAATTCATCGGCGGCCTGGGTGGCGAGTTCGTAGGGGTTAGTCATCATTGTCCAATCGTGTGCCAGACCGTGGAGGTCTCGACAAATGTTCGTAGTCGGCGCAGAGGGTTCTCGTCGTCGTTGGCTCGCTCGCGGTACACCCGCTTGATCGATCCAGCCGCCAGACGACTCAGCTCGTCGGCCAAATCGTCGCTACCCGTGACATCGATTCCGTCGACGTCCTCGTGCGTGGCCAAGTGCGCCACCAACTCACCAGTGAAGCCCGTCAATACATTGAGCACTCCTCCGGGGAAATCCGAGGTCGCGGTCATCTCTGCCAATATCACCGCCGGGGTTGGTCGCAGTTCGCTCGCCAGAGCGACGACGGAATTGCCGACGCACATTGGTGCCGCCACGGCCTCGACGAAGCCTTCGAGCGACGACTCCTGGGGTGCGACCACGCCGATGACACCGCTGGGCACCGGCAGCGAGAAGTTAAAGAAGGGACCAGCCACGGGATTGGCGCCGCCGAGAACCTGAGTGACCTTGTCCGTCCAGCCGGCGTACCAGACGATGCGGTCAATCGCTCGACCCACTCTGAGTTGAGCGTCCTTCTTCCTGAGGCCCTCGGCCAGGCCCACGTGCTCGACCAGTTCCGCGCGGCGCGATTCCGCCATTTCGGCCCACCGGTACATCACCTGACCGCGGTTGTAGGCCGTGGCTCCCCACCACTTCGCGTGAGCGCCGCGCGCGGCGGCGACCGCATCGCGCAGATCCTTACGTGACGCTTGGGCCACGTTCGCGAGAAACTTGCCGTTGGCGCTCGTCACCTCGTAACTTCGTCCAGATTCCGAGCGCACGAAGGCACCGTTCACCACGAGCTTGTAGGTCTTCTTCACGTCGAGTCGCTCAGACATTGAGGTACGCCTCCAGACCGTGACGACCGCCTTCTCGGCCGAAGCCCGATTCGCGCACGCCACCGAAGGGGCTGGTCGGATCGAATTTGTTATAGGTATTGGCCCAGATCACCCCAGCGCGCAGTCGCTGTGCCACCCACAGAGTGCGGCTCCCCTTCTCGCTCCACACCCCGCAGGC
>PMTL01000102.1 GCA_003168075.1 Acidimicrobiaceae bacterium | reverse complement strand
CTGCCAATTGAGCTACCGGCGCGAGACGAGTCTACACACTGAGCCAGAAGGCCTCGGTGCGAAATGGAGTGGTAACACAAAACAACGCCCGGCCTCTTCTCGAGAAGCCGGGCGTTGAATGGGGTGAGCGACGGGGGTCGAACCCGCGGCCTCCAGGACCACAACCTGGCGCTCTAACCAACTGAGCTACGCCCACCAAGACTTCCCAGTATTGCACAGTGGTATGCGACATGTTCGCAGAGTATTGGTCGCAGTACGACGTCACACGTCGGTAGGCGTTATGAGGTGCACGCTGCGCAGGGCCAGCCGGCCACCACCCGTACACTTGATGATGCCGGCGGTTAGATTGCGCTCCGGGCATCCGAAGACCTGGCGACATTCGGCAACGTCACCCTCGCGTGACGTCGACGGAAAATTGATGAACGAGTGGTGGTGCGAGACGACATTTTTGTTCCCCGTGAACCGGTGCCACGTGGTAGCAACCCGGACTTCAAGGGCCTTGATGCAGCGTGACGCGAGTTGACGCCCTCATGGTCGCTGAGCCAGGCGAACCTAAAGAAAGTCTATGAAGTCGGACTCCCATCAGCGATGAGTACGATGTGGATGAGCCCTCGTAGCTCAACTGGATAGAGCAGACGGTTTCTACCCGTCAGGTTGCGGGTTCGACTCCTGCCGGGGGCACCAGAGTGATCGGTCCTCGACACCGCGATAGATCACTTGCGTCGGGAAGGCGGGATTCGAACCCGCGGCCTCCTGGTCCCAAACCAGGCGCGCTAACCAAGCTGCGCTACTTCCCGTGCGACTATCTTCACACATTCGCTTCTAGTGTCGAAAAGAAGGACCTGGGAGGACCGTGGCTTACGAATGGATCATCGATGCGCTGGCCGAGACGTGGTCGAGCACGGAACGCATTCTCAGCGGACGTAGTGAGCGTGATTTCGACGCGTTGACGAGTTGCCCGGGTTGGAGCGTTCGCGACGTCGTCAACCACGTAACCGGCACCGAACTCTTCCTCGGCGGAGCGCCTCAGCCCGACGTCACGGGTCCGTGGCCGCGGTACGTCAAGAACTCGCTCGGTCAGTCCAATGAGGCCTTCGTCGCGAACCGGAGACACTTGGGCATGAGAGACGTCATGAGTGATTTTCACGACACGACGACCGCGACGTTGATGCGCCTGGGTGAGATGAGCGCCGACGAATGGGTGAGTGACTCGTGGAGCCCCCAAGGTCCGGGGCCGCTCCATCAGTTCCAAGAGACTCGGGTGTTCGACAGTTGGATTCACCTCCAAGACATTCGCGACGCGTTGCTGGAGCCAGCCGACGACCACGGGACCGGCGAAGAAATTGTGGTCAATCGCTTCGAGGCGGCCCTGCCCTATGTGCTCGCCAAGCGAGCGGCCGCGCCCGAGGGGACCTTGCTGCGCGTCAATCTGGTGGGTCGCCTTGGTCGCAGCGTGCAGGTCGAGGTGAAGGGCGGTCGAGGTGTCGCCGTTGAGCGCACCGACGAGGCACCTAACTTAGAATTGACCACCGCGGTCGCGCTGTTTTGGCGTCGGGCGGCCGGGCGAATCAACGCCGAGGCTCTTTTGGGCGCCTCGGCGACCGACGTGCGCGGAGACCGAGAATTGGCCCGACGACTCGCTGAGGCCTTGAACGTGACGCCCTAAGCGACGTAGTGGGCAACGCCGGCGGCGGTAGGCTGGCACTTCTTATGCGTGCAACTTCCTCCACTCTGGACAACAACCGAATCAAACTCGTCGTCGAAGTCGACGACACTGAGATGAGCGAAGCCCTCGATACCGCCGCCGCGAGCCTGGCCCAGCAGGTCAACGTCAAGGGATTTCGTAAGGGCAAGGTACCCAAGCAGGTCCTGATCGCCAATATCGGCGGTCCCGGCGTGTTGCGCGCCGAGGCCATTCGCGAGTCGCTGCCCGATTTCTACGCCCGTGCGATCTCCGAGACCATGGTCGACCCGATTGGTCAACCCGACGTGACCATCACGGCGGGCGAGGACGAGGGGATGCTCGTCTTCGAGGCGGACGTGGAGATTCGCCCCGAGGCCACGATCGCGGGCTACGACGCCCTGCGAGTGACGATCCCCTCACCGGTTGTCGGCGACGACGAGATTGAAGCCCAGATCAATCGCTTCCGCGAGACCGACGCCGTCTTGGAGGACGTGGATCGACCTATCGTCAACGGTGACCTCGTCAACATGGACATCCGCGCCCAGCAGTCCAACACGGAGGCGGAACCCCTCGAGATGAGCGATTTCATGTACACCGTCGGATCGGCCTCCATTGCTCCCGAGGTGGATGGATTGATCTTGGGCCTTCGAGCGGGCGAAGAACTGATTGTCACCGCGAACGCTGGCGGCGGACAGAACGTGGTGTACGCGATGCAGCTCAAGCAGGTAAAGGAGCGAATTCTCCCGGAGTTGACCGACGAATGGGTCGAGGAGAATACTGAGTGGCCCACGGTCGACGAGATGCGTGACTCGGTACTGACTCAGATGAGCAAGATGAAAGTGGTCGAAGCTCAGATGTCCCAGCGCGACGCGATGCTGGTGGCACTCGGAGAACTCGTGGCTGATGACGTCGTGCCTGAAGTGCTGGTCGAGGCCGAAGCGAATGACCGCATGCACGACCTCGGACACCGCCTCGCCCAGCAGCAGATGAACCTCGAGCAGTTCCTTCAGGCGACCAGTCAGACTCCCGACCAGCTCCTTGCGGCGGTACGCGCCGACGCTCAGCGCGCGGTCAAGATCGACCTAGCGCTGCGCGCGCTGGTCAAGGCCGAAGACCTGGAGGCGACGCACGACGAGATCGACGAGGAATTGGTGAAGACCGCCGAGGCAATGAGCCTTGATGCACAGACGCTGCGCGACAACCTGTACAAGACCGGTCGTGTGGTGGCCTTCGAATCCGAAGTTGCCAAGATTAAGGCCAATCGGTGGTTGAGCGAGAATGTCACGTTCGTGGATCATTTGGGCATCGTCATCGACCGGGAGCTCTTGCGTGAGGATCAGTCGACTGAGATTGACGAATAAGGTAACAACGTGACTGAAAACTTCCGTGCCCAGAATTACCTCGTGCCCACCGTGGTGGAGTCCTCCAGTCGCGGTGAGCGCGCCTACGACCTCTACAGTCGACTACTGCGCGAGCGAATCATCTTCTTGGGTACGCCCATCGACGACACCATCGCCAACTTGATCTGCGCCCAGATGCTCTTCCTCGAGTCCGAGGACCCGGACAAGGACATCAATCTCTACATCAACTCGCCGGGCGGCGACATCACCGGATTGCTAGCGATCTACGACGCGATGAAGTACATCAAGCCCGACGTGTCGACCTTCTGCTTTGGTCAGGCCGCATCGGCGGCGGCGGTCTTGTTGGCAGCGGGCACCAAGGGCAAGCGCTTCGCGTTGCCCCACGCGCGCGTACTGCTGCACCAGCCGTGGGGTGGCGTGGGCGGTCAGGCCTCCGACATCGAAATCCAGGCCCGGGAAATCCTGCGGATGAAGGACATGCTCAACTCCATGTTGGCGAACGACACCGGTCAAAGCGTCGAGCGCATCACCAAGGACACCGATCGTGACTTCATCATTGGGGCTGACGAAGCCGTGGAATACGGCCTGATCGATGAAGTTCTCCTCGCTCGGCCCTAGGTACCCTTTTTTCGGAGCTGCGCCTCGTAGGATGTTGGTAGCGAAGGAGGTGAGCGGTGGCGAAGTTCGGTGAAAGTAACGACCTGATTAAGTGCAGTTTCTGCGCGAAGGGTCAAAAGCAGGTCAAGAAACTGATTGCGGGACCCAGCGTCTACATCTGCGACGAGTGCATTGACTTGTGTAACGACATCATCGCCGACGAGTTCGGTGATCGCCCCGAATTCGTCCTCGATGACGTGCCGACGCCGCGCGAGATCACCTCGTTCCTTGATGAGTTCGTCATTGGCCAGGTCGATGCCAAGAAGATCCTCGCCGTCGCGGTCTACAACCATTACAAACGTATCCAGGCCGGTCCACTGCACGACGATGATGTCGAAGTGGGTAAGTCCAACGTCTTGTTGCTCGGTCCGACCGGTTGCGGTAAAACCTTTCTTGCTCAGACGCTCGCGCGCATGCTCAACGTGCCCTTCGCCATCGCCGACGCCACGGCGCTCACCGAAGCGGGTTACGTGGGTGAGGACGTCGAGAACATTCTGCTGAAACTTCTCACCGCCGCCGACTTCGACGTCAAGCGCGCCGAGACGGGGATCATCTACATCGACGAGATCGACAAGATCGCCCGCAAGGCCGAGAACCCCTCGATCACGAGGGACGTCTCGGGCGAGGGCGTCCAGCAGGCACTGCTGAAGATCATGGAGGGCACCGTCGCCTCGGTGCCGCCGCAGGGCGGACGCAAGCACCCCCA
>PMTL01000139.1 GCA_003168075.1 Acidimicrobiaceae bacterium | reverse complement strand
TCGATGGCGCTGGTGGCGTCGTCCAAGATGAGAATCGGGGGGTTGATCAGCAGCGTGCGCGCGATGGCGATGCGCTGGCGCTGTCCACCGGACAAGGTGTAACCACGTTCACCAATCACGGTGTCGTAGCCCTCGGGCAGGTCCGTGATGAAGTCGTGGGCCGCCGCGGCGCACGCCGCCGCCTCGATGGCCTCGAAGGGCGCGTCGGGGACACCGTAGGAGATATTGTCGCGCACACTTACCGAGAACAAGAACGGCTCGTCCAGGACGACCCCGACGTTTTGGCGCAACGAGGCCAGCGTCACGTCACGCACGTCGTGAGAATCGACGCGCACTGCGCCAGTGTTCGTGTCGTAAAAACGCGTGGCGAGGCGAGCGACCGTAGATTTGCCCGAGCCGGTTCGTCCGACGAGAGCCACAGTCTCGCCCGCACCGATGTGTAGGTCGAAGTCATTGAGAATCATGACGGCGGGGCCGTAGCCGAAACTCACGTGGTCAAAGTCCAGCGCCCCGCGCGCGTCGAGGAGGTCGTAGGCCCCGGGACGCTCGGTCACTTCGGGGTTCTCGTCGAGTATCTCGAAGATCCGCTCCGCGCTGGCCTTGGCTCGTTGTCCCATCATGACCAACTGACCGAGCATCATGAAGGGTGCCTGGAGCATCAAGAGGTACGCATTGAAGGCCAGAATTCCTCCGACGCCCAGGTGGCCGTTGAGCACCATGACGCCACCAAAGCCGAGCACCAGTGCGAGTCCGAGTTGCGGCAGGTTCTGCACCCAGGGCGACCACTGCCCGCGGATCTGGGCGTCCTTGATGTAGGCCCAGGCCACTCGCTCGGCGGAGTCGGCCAAGCGATTGACCTCGGCTTCCTCCTGGGCGAAAGATTTGACGACGCGCACACCGTTGACGTTCTCGTCCACAATCGTCGCCACGTCAGCCAGGCGCGATTGGGTGATCCACGAGATGGGAAAGAGTACGCGGCGCATCTTGAGGCCGACGAAGTACAGGATTGGCATCACCACCATGGCGATACACGCCAACAGCGGATCAATGTTGAGCATGAAGCCAAAGGCCAGAACGCCGATCGACGACTGGACCAAGATGAGCGGCGCGAAGGTGGAGTACATCTGCACGCTGCGGATGTCGGAGTTGGCCCGACTAATCAACTGACCCGACTGCACGCGGTCGTAGAAGCTGAAACTGAGCCAGGTGAGGTGCTGGTAGATCAACGAGCGCAGGTCGGCCTCGACCTCGTACGCGGTCTTGTAGAGGTATTGACGCGACACGATGCCGCTGACTCCCGCCAAAACGCCGAAGAGAATGATCTCGACCACGGCGTGGTGCAGCGGGGCCGCGTGCTTTTGGAGGGCATTGGTGATCGCGCCATTGAGCAGGTTGGGGATCAACGTCTGGAAGATCAGGCTGGCGAAGGAGAGGACAATCGACAGGATAAAGGTCAGACGATGCGACGCGATGATCGGCATGATGCGTCGCCACCACGCCAGGTTGGTGTCTCGCGAGATCTCCGCACGGGGCCCCGGATACGACGAACGCACTCCGCCGAGGGGATTGGCGCTGGACTCCTGCGGCGCTCGCGAGCGCGGGAGGAGGGAATTCGGCACCGAGTCATCGTACCGGGACCCGTACCGTGGCCCTCCCCGGTTCATTTCCGAGACCGACCCCAAGACCTCTCTCTGACTTACCGTCGATGTCGCGAACAGCGTAAGGTGACCTCGTGCCAACTCCACTAATCGTCCAGCACCCGATCGTCGAGGACAAGGTCCGCCAATTGCGCGACGTTGAGACCTCCAACGCCGATTTCCTTCGCCTCGCTGGTGAGATCTCGAGATTCCTCGCCTACGAGGCGTTCCGCGACATTCCCGTGACGCCCACCACCGTCGATACTCCCGTGGTGTCCGGGGCACCGGCGGTTCGCGTTGACACGCAGTTCGTGATCGTGCCCATCCTGCGCGCCGGCCTCGGCATGACCCCGGCGGTGCAGGAAGTGTTGCCGCGTCATCGGGTGTGCCTGGTGGGTCTGCGCCGCAATGAAGAGACGTTGCACGCTGACGTGTACCTCGATGGTTTGCCCGAAGACCTGGAATTAGCGCCGGTGGTCTTGTGCGACCCGATGCTCGCGACCGGCGGCTCGCTTATCCAGGTACTCGACATGCTACGCCAGCGCAACGCCGGTGAGATCACCGCGCTGTGCCTCATTGCCGCCCAGCCGGGCGTTGACGCAGTGCGCGCGGCACACCCCGACGTCCAGATTGTTGCCGCCGCGCTCGACCAGGAACTGACTGCGATTGGTTACATCACTCCCGGTCTAGGTGACGCGGGGGACCGACTCTTTGGACCTCCCGTTCGCTAGTTAGAGACCGATATCCTCGTGCCAGAGGTCGGGGTGCTGGTCAATGAATGTCGCGAGCAGTTCGGTGCAACTCGAATCGTTCAGGACCACGACGTCGACGCCGAGTTCCTGGAGCCAGTCGTGCCCGCCGTGAAAATTGACGGTCTCGCCGATAACGACCGTACCGATGCCGAACTGACGCACCAGTCCCGAGCAGTACCAGCACGGCGAGAGCGTGGTGACCATGACGGTGTCGGCGTAGTTGCGACGACGCCCCGCTCGGCGAAAGGCGTCGGTCTCGGCGTGCACGGACGCGTCGTCGTCTTGCACGCGGCGGTTGTGCCCCGAACCCAGCAACACGCCCTCGCGGGTGTACAGCGCCGCCCCGATCGGGATGCCGCCCTCGGCCAGTCCGGCGCGCGCTTCGAAGAGCGCGGTGGCGAGCATGCTTCGCGCGAGTTTTGCGTCGAGTGAATTGCGTGACGTCATCCGTTCAGTATGCTCCAACGTCGTGAGTCGTCGCACCTACCCAGTCGAGATTGGGAGCCAACACGTCGAGTTGCCCGTGGTGTCACTATCGCAACAGTTGGCCCTGGCGCTACTGATCACCGTGGATATGGGCGTCGAGTTCATGCGCCGTGCCGGCGAGGAGTTAGCGGAGCTTTTGAAGCCCTACGACGTCGACATCGTGGCGACCGTGGCGACGATGGGAATCCCCGTCGCCATCGAAGTCACCCGGTCGCTCGGTCTGGACCAGTACGTCATTTTGCACAAGACCCCCAAGATTCACTTGTCCGACGCGGTGTCCGAACCCGTGCGTTCCATTACCACCGACGCCGACCAGCGCTTGCTCTTTGACCGGGCACGTATCAACGACGTCGCCGCCAAACGTGTCGCCATTGTCGATGACGTGATATCCACGGGCGCGTCCACCGGCGCGGCGCTGCGGCTCCTGCACTCGATTGGCGCGAATGTGGTCGCCATAGGAACGCTGGTGACCGAGGCGTCACTCTGGAAGGCGGCGCTCGGTGAGGACGCCCAGCGGGTCCACGCATTGGGTTCGATTCCGGTCTTTCGACCCGACGGCGACGGAGGATTCGTCGAGGACTGGCGGGGCTAACTTCGACCAAGTACTGGGCCCCACCCAATGGGGGGGGCCCAGTACTTGGCTAGTCACGACGACTAGAGCTGCGGCTCGAGTTCCTTTTGGCGTGCCACCTGGCGGGCGACGTTGCCGGTCGCCTTCTCGAGGATGAAGTACACCAGACCGGCCAAGATAATGCCGGTCGGGATGGAGAAGTCCGCGCCGCCGTACCAGCCGGCCGTGCAGACGCCCTTGACGAGGTTGGCGGCACACGACGCCCCGTAATGATTCGAAATGGGCGTCATCCAGTGGAACGGGAAGTCCACGGGCGGTGGCGCCTTGGAGTAGGCCAAAGTGGCGCACACGCCTCCCACGACGAAGGCGACGATGGCGTTCCAATTGACGCCGCCTCGTCCGAAGTAGAGGCCGCCGGAGTCGGTGCGCTGCAACTCGGCCGCGTTGTAGCGGTACTTGCGCATGATCCAGTCCATGATCAAGATGCCGAACCACGGGGCGATCCACAAGATGATGACGCCCACGAACTCCTTCATATAAAGAGAGAAGGTCGACTGGAAAGTGGCCCAGATGGTGAGGAGGCACGCAATGACGCTGTCGAGCACGACCGCCTGGTAGCGCTTGAGTTTGAGGCCCATGGCTTGTAGCGACACTCCCGAGGAGTAGAGGTCGAGCGAGTTGATGCCGAACAGTTGCACGATGGAGAAGAGCAAGAAGACGACTATGACCCAGCTCGGAATGAAGTGCTGGCCGTAGAGGGCGTCGAAGGGGTTGTTCCCGTTCCAGGCGGCGACTTGGGCCGACGTGGAGAGAAAGGTGAACGTGAGGGCGCCCAGGGTCATCATGAGGATCTCGGGTATCGCAGTTCCGACGAAAATCCACCAGACCGTCGAACTCTTGGAGGCTTCACGGGGCAGGTACCGGGTGTAGTCGTTGCCGCACTCGGTCCAACCGAGCCCCGACAGCGCTATGACGAAAGCGAGTCCTGCGGTGTAGATCTCCCATCCGTTTGCGTATCCCGAACCAGCGAAGCTGGCCGCGCCGTGCTTCAGATCGAAGATGGCGAGCAAGACGAAGATGGCGCCGAAGGGAATTATCAGTGCGCGCAGCACTTTGACCATCGTGGCGTGACCCAAGTAGGGAACGATGGCCTGAATGGCCGCCGCCAGAATGATGAAGATCACCTTGAGGGGGCTGCTGACGTGGACGTTGCCAAACTGGCACAGCACGATGACCGCTCCGACGATCAGAATCAGACCCTCGGTCTCAAATCCCAACTGCGTAATCCAGTTGAAGAAACTCACGATGCGAGATCCTCGCGAGCCGAAGGGGGCTCGACTGATTGCGAAGGCGGTGGTTCCAGTCTCGGGTCCCTGCAGTGACGCCAGTCCCACGAAGAAGAACGACAGGTTCCCAATGACGATGATGCTCATCGCCGTCCAGAATTTGAATCCAAATCCCATGAGCAAGGCGCCGTAGATGAAGTATTCAACGTTGATGGCCGAACCCGTCCACATCGCACCGATGTTGCGTGAGGTCGCCCAGCGCTCCGTCTCGGGGACGTAGTCGATGCCGCGCCGCTCAACTTTGAACGCTTCGTCACCGACGGATCCGTCGTGAATTTCCGTGGTTGCCACTGAGTGGTCCTCCCTAATAGATGTGTGTCATCGGTGACGACTCCGTGGGGGGCTGGTCGTACCGGGACAGTCTTACCGAAAACTTAAGAAGCGGGGGGTGATCAGTGTTAAATCTCAGATTTTTTATTACTGACCTATTAGTCCGACCTTGGGGGGTCTTCATCTCGTCCCGGCACACTGGAAATGTCCGAAGAACGATCCCTAGGAGGTTCCCATGTATCGACCCACGAAGCGAAAGCTAGTGCGCCGCGTGAGTGTCGCCTCGGTCGTCGCCGTGCTCGCCGCCGTCGGCCTGGGTATCACCGTGATTAACCAGAGTGGTGGCCTGAATTCGGCGATCAAGCTGCCCACCGCCACGGTCGCCACTTCGAGCGGCACGACCTCGGGGGCGAAGTATCAGGTGGTGAACCACGACCGCGATGTCGCCACCTCTTCGGAGAATTCCTCGAACGACTAAACGCGCGTGTCGTCGTGGACCAATTCGTTCGCCGTCAACAACACAATCTCGAGGTCCGAGGTGTTGGCTCGCCTTGTCACTGACGCAGCTCATCATCGACGGAGCGGTTGGCCATGCACCAGCGTCTCGTTACGTGGGACTGACCATCTAGGACCCTACCAAGTCTCTCGATGTTGTCAGAGTCGTCGTTTATAGGCGCGCGAGAAAGCCGCTACCGAGTTGGTCTCGAGCAAGATGCATCACTCGAGACCAACTCGGCACGGTATCAAACTGGCTGATCGCCCTTCAACGTGACTCGCTGAATGACTCGATGCTGAGCGCCAAAATCCCCGACCACGGCGTGCTGAGTTGAGCGATTGTCCCAGAATCCGACGTCGCCCTGGGTCCAGTGGTACCTGACGGTAAATTCCGGGCGCACCGAGTGTTGGTAGAGGAACTCCAGTAGGGCCGCACTTTCGTGACCGTCGAGCTCAACGATGTGCGATGTGAAACCGGGGTTCACGAAAAGTACCCGTTCGCCCGTCTCTGGATGAGTACGAACAACGGGGTGGGTAGCCGGCTCGAGTTCGGCGAATTCCTTACCTTCCCAATTGCCCTTGCCCACTCGTTCCAGTATGTTCTTGAACGCGTCGCGGCCGTCGTGCACTGCGTGCAACGTCGACAAATAGTTCTGGAGTGACGGACTCAGATCTGCGAAAGCGGCTCCCTGGTCTGACCACATCGTGTCTCCGCCGGAGTGAGGGATGACCTTCGCATTGAGAATCGAACCCAGCGGCGGGCGCTTGACGAACGTGACGTCGGTGTGCCAATCAATTCCCTTGCGCCGCGTCGCGACGTCACCGTACGTGGCGTACAGCTCGCGAGATTTCGTGTAGTCGATCTCAAAAATATTGGGGTACCCGTCGATGCCTGGAATCACTGGGTGCCCTTCAGTGGGTATGCCGAAACGACCCGCAAATGCGAGGTGTGCGTCTGGGCTGAGGTGCTGTTGGGGAAAGAACACTACCTTTCGAGCTAGCCACACTTTGCGAATGGCTGCCACTTCGTCATCACTCATATCGCGTAAGTCGACTCCGCGAATCACGGCTCCGATTGAACCCGACAGCGGTTCCACATCGAGTTTGAGTTCTTCATCAACAATTGTCACAATTCTCATTCCCTTCTATTCGGCCATAACGCTTTGTTACGGAGTACTGCTACATCGATTTCGAATTGAGATCGTCACCTCAGGAGTCATCGCCAAGGACACGAAGAGTTCAAAAGGGGCACCCTCGTTCGTCCCATATCGTCCGAGAATCGCCACCTCGGCCGAGCCACCTTTGAAGGGTTCCGCGCCATCTACGGACACGATACATGACTATTTCCATTAAGACAATGGAAATAGTAGATTAATGACACGACGTGACGTGGTGAAAGCGTGGAGCCACTTCTTCCGAGTCCCTTCCTCCACTCCGCTGCGTGGCCCCAGAAATTGCGGACGGCTGTGCCGACGCCGCAGATCTCTATGGCGCTGGTGGCGTGGGGGGCGTGTGAGGTGTAACGCCAATACGACCATGTACCCCTCGCCACCAGAAGATCGTCGAGACCGCTAAGAGCGCCGACACCACCGCGGCCAGAGTGAAGGGGAGTGCCGTGTTGACCGTGAAGAGAAAGCCCGACGCCATTGCCGCCAGGGCGAGAGAGGCCGTCGTTGAGGTCGCGTAGAGACCCTGGCGACGACTGAGTTCGCGTGACGTGGCACCCTGGCTCAGCATGGACGCGATGGAGGGTGACGAGAGCGCTGCTCCGAGGGACTCTGCCGATCCGAGGAACAACATCACGACATTGTTGTGGATATGCGGGTAAGTCGCCAAAAACGCCGCTCCGTTGAGTAATCCGAAGAGGGCCGTGGTACGACGATTGAGATGGTCGGCGATCCAACCGCCCGTGCGACTCAAGAACACCCACGGAATACAGAACATCGTCCAACTCAAGCGAATCTGCAAGGTGCTCGCGTGGTGGGCGTGCATCAGCAAGCTCCAACACGTCTCGTAGACGCCGACGGCGAGCCCGATGGCGGCGGCGGCGACCAGCGCTCCCGCGAAGGGTCGATTCCACTTCAAGGGCGGCAACGGAGTCGGGTCGTACTCGACGTCACCGACGTTGGTATGAAAAGCAACCACTGCGGCGACCAGACTCACGAGGCCAGTGACGAAGAATACCCAGCCGAGGTTGCTCACCGACGAGACGACTCCGGCGACCGGTCCAATTGCCGCGCCCATTAATTGTGCGGCCAGGATTCGCGAGATGGCCCGGCCCCGTTCGTTCTCGGCGAAGAGCGCCGCGACCGCCGACATCGACGCGACTTCGAGGGCGCCAGCCGACGCTCCCTGAATAACGCGGGTGAGGGTGAACCAGACGGCGCTGAATGGCAGGGCGTAGGTCATAGAGGCCAGCCCGTACGCGATCAGACTCGCCACGAGTATCGGGCGGCGACCGAACTTATCGGCCAAGTGACCAAGGAAATACTGCGTCAACACCCCGGCGATGAAGAACGATGCGACGATGAGCCCGATGACGTGGGGCGTGCCCCCGCGATGTTCGAGGAACAGTGCCAGTAGCGGCAGACCGAGAGTCGCTCCCATCCACTGGATGAGAACGATGACCGTGAGGCGATTGAGCGTCTGTTGCGGCGTTGAGACCGGCACCATGCCACGCTAGTTCTGAGTGCGACGTCGAGTCAGACCAGGTGGCACTCGAAAAGAATCACCACCCCCAGGGCAACGTAGAGCCAGGGTACGAAGTAGCGCCCTCCACGCTGGCCCCACGACACCACTGTGGGGTGTGTCGCCAAGGTCCAGGACAGGGCAATGAAGAGGACCTGCCACACGGCGAAGACGACGCAGAGGGCGAATTCGTGAACAACGCCGTTGGCTCGTAGGAGTGGAATCCAGACCGCCAAGTTGTCGCCTCCCAGACCAAGGGTCACCAGGAACGTCGTGGTGGCTCCGCGTCTCGGGGAATCGACGATGTCGTCGCGGCGGTGGCGCCAATAACGCCAGGCCAGCGCCCAGGGCGCCAGGGCCAAGACGCCCACCACGCGAATCGGCAGAACATTGAGTGACGAGCCCACTGCCGCCGCGAGACCGACCAAGACGACCACCCCCGCGCTCTGGGCAATAGTCACGAGGGAGAATCGCTCGCGCGCGGTGAGGGTGAGCTGGGCCGCGAAGGCGAACAGATTGTCGATCATCGTCCCGACGTAGGCGAAAGACCCCACGAGGATCAGGGCGAACGCTGAGTGCACGATGACGACGTTACTGGCAGGTACCGAGACCAATCAGGGCGCCGCGGATAGTGTTGACGCAATGATGCGTCACGTAGAAGCGCCCTCCGCCGAGCAACTCGAAGCGGCCACGCGAGTCATCGCCGACCATTTGGAGCCCACGCCGACCGTCACGCTTCGTCTTCGTGGTCGTTCGGTACTCACCAAGCTCGAGAGTCTGCAGATCACCGGATCGTTCAAGATACGTGGAGCCTTGGCGGCCCTTGACGCAGCGCACCGCGATGACCCTCACGGCGCGGTCATCACGTCCTCAGCCGGCAACCACGGCCTGGGCATTGCGCACGCCTCGAGCATCTTGCACGTCCCCGCCACCGTGGTGGTGCCGGCGAACGCCTCAGCGGCCAAGGTCAAGAAGCTACGCAACTACGACATCGAACTCATCCAGTTCGGTTCCTCCTACGACGAGGCGCAGGCTCACGCCCTGGAGTTAGCCGACGCGCGCTCCATCCGTTACATCTCACCCTTCAACGACGCCAACGTCATCGCTGGACAGGCCACCGTTTTCGACGAGATGTTGACCCAGGCACCTGAGATCGAACACGTAGTCGTGCCGGTAGGCGGCGGGGGACTCATCTCGGGGGTCTTGCTCGCTCGCGCGGCGCACCAGCGCCTCGACGTTCGCGTCACCGGCGTGCAGCCCGAGGCGAGCGCGGCGATGTACCACGTGCTAAAGGGCGCCGCGATGCACGATGTCCGGCATCGCCCGACGATCGCCGACGGACTGGCGGGCGGCGGAGACGAAGGAGCGGTGACCAATGACCTGATTGCGTCGCACGGGGTACCCCTCGTCTTGGTGGATGAGCATTACATCCGACAGGGTGTTCGCGAGGCCGTCGAATCCAACGGTCTCGTCCTGGAGGGTTCGGCCGCGGCGCCGTACGCGGCTATCGTGCATCAGCTCGTCGACGACCAGGAGTCACGCATTGGTTTCATCGCCAGTGGACGCAATATTGCTCACGAACTCCTCATCGCACTCCTCGGTGAACCTTTGGGCTGATCGCCGTGCGCGACGACCGTTAGGGTGAGCCTGTGAACCGGACTCGTCGACTCGTCCTCGCTGTGGTCAGCGTCCTCGTCGTCGCGACCACGGCGACGGGCATCGTGTACGGCACCTCGGGTAGTGCGGCGCCAACGAAGGATTCCCTAGTTCTCAACGGTCGCGCCCCGCGGTCGATGGAGCTCAGCGTCAACCTCAGTACCGGGGGCTCGTTTCAGACCTCGGGAACCATCACGATCAACGCGACGACCAGCTCGCTCAGCGCCGTGTTGCGGGTGCCCGTCGTGACTGCCGATACCACCTTCAACGTGCGAGCAGTGAAGGATCGTGTCTATCTCACGTCGCCGAACCTCGCGGACGCGTCGGGCCCGGTCTGGTACACCCTGGCCGCCAAATGGCCGCCGCTGGCGGGGTTGTCGCACTACCTCGTGAAACCAAACGCCGCCCTCTTGACGCTGCTCGCCAACGCGAAGGTCGTCCATCACGGGTACGAGACCACCTACGAGTTGCACCGGACCAATGTCGCGCTCGGCGCGCTGGGATCGAGCGGCACGACCACCAACGCGAAGGGCACCCTGGACGTGCACCTCACCACGGGTCGCCAAGGTGAGTTCACCGAACTATGGATCACGACCTCCTCGAAGTCCTCGACGACCACCGTGGACTTGCGAGTCCTCTCGTACAACCGGACCGCGATCATCGTCGCCCCACCCGCGTCGCGCTCCACGACCTCTGCGTCGCCGCTGCTCAAGCAGTTGCTCTCGAGTGGCGCGCTCGGCGCCTTAGTGCTGCCCTCACAGGTGCTGCAAGCCTTGAGTGGCGCCAAACTATCGTGAGAGGGTGAGAGTCCACCCCGAACCGCGTTGGCCGGCGTCGCTGGCGTTGCTCGCCTGCGTGGGGCTCTACGTGGTGTTGCCCAATCGTCTGGACATCGGTCCGCGGTGGCTTATCCCGGCGCTGATCATGCTGGCGTTGATTCCGCTCTCGGCCCGGCGCCATCGTCACCCCGACGATTCTCCTCTGGTGCGCCAATTGTGCTTGACTCTCATCACCCTGGTCACGGTGGCCAACGTGACGTCGATGATCCTGCTCGTGCGCCGACTGCTGGACACGTCGGTGTCTCAGGGACGCGCACTGATTTACTCCGCCGTGTCAGTCTGGCTCACCAACGTCATCATCTACGGCGTCTGGTTCTGGGAGATAGACCGCGGCGGTCCGACCCGACGGGCGGCGGGCGACACCGACGTCTTCGACTTGCAGTTCCCCCAGATGGAGAATCCTCAACTGGCGCCCAAGGACTGGCGGCCGAAGTTCACGGACTACCTCTACACGTCCTTCGCCAACGGAACGAGTTTCGCGCCCGCAGACGCCATGCCCCTGACGCGGCGAATGAAGATCCTGTTCGTGACCGAGTCGATGGTGTCGCTCATCACCATTGCGGTGGTCGCGGCGCGTGCGGTCAATATCTTGAAGTGACCGTCGGTCACGAACCCATGAGTCGAGCCAGGAGCGCCGACGTACGGCTTTCACTGTGATGCCGCCTTTCGTGGTGGTCCGCGTAGGTCGCCAACGCGATGCCGGCGTTAATACCCAGCCAGCGCAGCGGTTCGATCTCCCAGTGTCGCGGGGGAGTCTGCACGAAGGGCATCGAACTAAAGGGTGTCTCTTCGTCCGGCGCGACAATGAGATCGGCCAGTGCATTGGCGCAGACGTAGCTGAGCGTGACGCCGTCGCCCGTGTAGCCGCCGGCGGCGGCGAGTCCTGAGTCGTGGTCGACGGTGACCGAGGGGAACTTGTTGCGCGCCATGGCGAGCGGTCCCCCCCACTGGTGAGTCACGTCAGCGTGCAAGGTGGGAAAGAGTTCGCGCAGCGAGTAGGTGAGTTGCGCGAAAACGGCGTGGTTGTTGTCGTAGCGTGGTTCGACGGTCGAGCCGAAGTGATACGGCGAACCACGTCCGCCGAAGGCCAGGCGATTGTCGGCCGTGCGCTGACCGTAAATGAGCAAGTGGCGTTCGTCGTTGAAAGTAGGGAAGCGGCCAAATCCGTAGTCCTGCCACCACGCATCAGGCAGCGGTTCGGTGGCGATCATCAGGGAGTAGAGCGGCACCACACTGCGTCGCTGGCGGGCAATGGTGGGCGTGAACCCCTCGGTCGCTCGCACGACGTAATCGGCACGAAGGGTTCCGTGCGCCGTGAGGACCTGCGGGCGGCGCGAGGCGAGGCCGGGGATGATCCTCGTCACGGTCGTGTCCTCGAAGATCTGCGCGCCGTGGCTCTCGACAGCGTCGGCGAGGCCCCGGGCGAGTCGAGCGGGCTGAATGCGTGCGCAGTGTGGCGAGTACGCTGCTCCGCGCGCGTCGTTAACCGAGCCATGCACCTTCAGATCATCTCCCTCGATCCAGCGAAGGTCCTCGGGACCGACGCCGTGCTCCGCCGCGGACGTCACGTAGTGTCGCCCGCGCACCTCCTGGACCTCGCTACGAGCGAAGGATAGTGTGCCGCCATGGGCGAAATCGCAGTCGATGCTGTCGCTTCGCGCGGCTTGGCCCAGGGACGTCACCGCGTCTTGGAGGAGCAGTCGCTGGCGGGTGTACGCGTCGAGTCCGAATTCATGGATCACCGTCGTCGCCGACGCGGGAAACAGGGCAGAGACCCAGCCCCCATTGCGACCCGAGGCCCCGAATCCGCACACGCGCGCTTCGAGAACTGCGACACGCAGGTGAGAGTCGCGACGCATCAATTCTCGCGCGGTCCACAGTCCCGTGTAGCCCCCGCCGACAATCGCCACGTCAACGTCAACGTCGCCCCGCAATGAGTGTCGAGGCGACGTTGCATCGATCTGAGACCACCACAATGAGTGGGGCGGCTGCATTAGAGGTGGCGCTTGACGGCTTCCGTGAAGACTTCGCGTAGCGTGCCCACCATGAAGTCGATGTCCTCGCGTGTCGAGATCAGCGGCGGAGCCAACTGGACGACGGGGTCGCCTCGGTCGTCCGAGCGGCAGATCAGCCCGCGACGGAACATCTCGGGTGAGACGAAGCCGCGTAGCAGGCGCTCGGCGTCCTCGCCTTCCCAGGTTTCCTTGGTCTCTTGGTTCTTCACGAGTTCAACACCCCAGAAATAGCCCGTTCCCCGGACGTCACCGACGATGGGGAGGTCCTTCAAGGCGTTGAGGCTCTGGCGAAAGTATTCCTCATTGGCCATCACGTTGCCGAGGATGTTCTCGCGCTCGATGATGCCGATACTCGTCAGGGCGATCGACGCCGATAGTGGGTGGCCGGCCCAGGTGAAGCCGTGTTGGAACGAGACGTCGCCCTCCAGGAAAGGTTCGGCCAAGCGGTCCGAGACAATCATTGCGCCCAGGGGCGCGTATCCGGCGGTGATGCCCTTGGCACAGGTGATGATGTCGGGGACGTAGTCGTACTTCTGACCGCCGAACCAGGTGCCGAGTCGGCCGAAGGCGCATATCACCTCGTCCGAAACAAGGATGACGCCGTAGCGGTCACAGATCGCGCGCACTTGTTGCCAATAACCCGGTGGTGGCGTGAAGCAGCCACCCGCGTTCTGCACGGGCTCGAGAAAGACCGCCGCGACGGTCTCGGGACCCTCGCGCAACAATGCTTCTTCAATCTGTTGGGCGGACCAGAGTCCGTACGCCTCGAAGTCCTCTGCGTGGGTCTCAGCGCGGTAGAAGTTCACCGCCGGTACCTTGATAGCGCCCGGGACGAGGGGCTCGTAGGGCTGGCGATAACACTCCAGGGACGTGATGGTCAGCGCTCCGAGCGTCGTGCCGTGGTACGCGATGTCGCGGCTGATGACCTTGTACCGGTCGGTGTCGCCACGCAAACGGTGATACTGACGCGCCAACTTCCAGGCGCTCTCGTTCGCTTCGGCACCGCCGGTGGTGAAAAAGACGCGATTGAGGTCGCCGGGAGCGAGGCTCGCGACCTTCTCGGCCAACTCGATCGCCGTGGGGTGGGCGTAGGTCCAAATCGGAAAGAACGTCATGTTGTTCATCGACTCGGTGGCGGCCTTCGCGAACTCCGGACGACCGTGCCCGAGGGCGTTGGTGAAGAGGCCCGAAATACCGTCGAAGTACTTCTTACCATTCACGTCGTAGACGTGCGTTCCCTCACCGCGAACGATGATCGGAATCTCGTGCTGTTCTGAGTAGGCACCCATGCGCGACATCTGTAACCAGAGGTTGCGACGAGCGCGCTCGGAATAGCTATGGCTCTCCTGGTGCGCTCCACTGACGGCAACACCATCGGTGAAAATTTCATTGATACTCATTTGGTTCCCCAAGCGTAGGTCTGCTTTGAAAGTTTCAAATACAGAAAGGTTTCAACTTCGGTCACCCCGGGAATACTCCGGATGGAGTCATTCAAGAGGTGCACCAAAGCGTTGTCGTCGAGGGCGATGACCTCGGCGATGATGTCAAAGCTGCCCGCGGTCATCACCACGTAGTTCGCTTCTTCGATAGCCGCAATTTGATCGGCGACCAGGCGGACGTCACCATGAACTCGGATACCGATCAACGCTTCGCGGCCGTAGCCGAGTTGCAAAGGATCAGTGATCGCGACGATCTGCATGACGCCCGAGTC
>PMTL01000026.1 GCA_003168075.1 Acidimicrobiaceae bacterium | reverse complement strand
GCGCCGACGCGGTCCATCTTGTTGACGAACGCCAGCCGCGGCACCCTGTACTTGTTGGCCTGGCGCCAGACCGTCTCGGTCTGGGGCTCAACGCCCGCCACGGCGTCAAAGACCGCGACGGCACCGTCCAGGACGCGAAGTGAGCGCTCGACTTCTACCGTAAAGTCCACGTGACCAGGAGTGTCGATGATGTTAATACGGTAGCCGTTCCAGTAGCAGGTGGTCGCGGCGGACGTGATGGTGATACCGCGCTCTTGTTCTTGCACCATCCAGTCCATGACGGCGGCGCCCTCGTGGACTTCACCGATCTTGTAACTCTTACCCGTGTAGAACAAGATGCGCTCGGTTGTCGTGGTCTTACCCGCGTCGATGTGCGCCATGATGCCGATGTTGCGAACCTTGTCGAGGGGGATCTCGCGGGGGGTGGTCATGTGAAAAAACTTTCTCCGCTTACCAGCGGTAGTGCGCGAACGCTTTGTTGGATTCGGCCATCTTGGCCATATCTTCGCGACGCTTCACCGCGGCGCCGACTCCGTTGGATGCGTCGATAATCTCATTGGCCAGGCGCTCGGCCATGGTCTTCTCGCGGCGCTTCTTGGCGAAGTCGGTCAGCCAGCGAATGGCCAACGTGGTGGCGCGACGGGGCCGCACTTCGACGGGAACCTGGTAGGTGGTACCACCGACGCGACGACTGCGCACCTCGAGCTCGGGGCGCACGTTCTCCAGGGCGCGCTTGAGGGCGGCCACGGGGTCAGCGCCGGTCTTCTCCTCGACCATCTCGAGGGCGGTGTAGACGATGCGCTCGGCGATGGTGCGCTTGCCGCGCTCCAGGATCTTGTTCGTGATCTGGGTCACCAGAATCGACTTGTAAATCGGGTCCGCGGGGACTTCGCGGCGTACGGCGGGACCTTTACGAGGCATTACTTCTCCTTCTTGGCGCCGTAGCGACTACGGGCCTGCTTGCGGTCACGCACACCCGAAGTGTCCAACGCGCCGCGAATGATCTTGTAACGAACTCCGGGAAGGTCCTTGACACGACCGCCGCGCACGAGGACGATCGAGTGCTCCTGGAGGTTGTGGCCGACGCCCGGGATGTAGGCCGTGACCTCGACGCCCGAGGTCAGGCGCACGCGCGCGACCTTACGTAGGGCCGAGTTCGGCTTTTTGGGAGTCACCGTGTGGACACGGGTGCACACGCCACGACGCTGTGGGGCCCCCTTGAGGGCCGGCGTCTTGGTCTTGGATACTTTGTCCTGTCGGCCCTTTCGGACCAACTGTGCGATTGTGGGCACGCAGAACCTCTTCTAGTTGTACATCGTTCGTTACACGCACCAGCGATGCCGACGCGCGGACTTTCTATCTTACGACACGCAGCGTCAAATCGGCAAACCCGTTGCCGACCACCTGGTCGGCAACGGGCCCGGCGGTTACAGGGCCTGCTCGCCCAACCCGTCTTCGAGGTTGGTCGCGTCGTTTTCGGGCATCGCCGACTCGTCGTAATTCGCCCCGATGTTCTGGAACGCCGTCAAATCTGCGCTGAACGTGTCGTCCGAGGACAACTCGCCCAGCAGGCTGGCGAGGTCCAAGTCGTCGTCGGACACCTGCGCCCATTCGGGCAGGAGTTCGGCGTCGGGCATGTCCAGGCGCAGCTCGCGCTTGTTGTAGTACTCGAGACCCGAACCAGCCGGGATCAACTTACCGATGATGATGTTCTCCTTGAGGCCCACGAGGTGGTCACGCTTGCCCTCGATGGCGGCCTCAGTCAGCACGCGGGTCGTCTCCTGGAAGGAGGCGGCCGAGAGCCACGAGTCCGTCGCCAACGACGCCTTGGTAATACCCATCAACTGGGCACGACCGTCGGCCGACTCCTTGGAGTTCTCCTCCAGGACGTTGTTGGTGTCGTTGAAGAGCTTCACGTCGATCATCGCCCCGGGCAGCCAGGGCGACTCACCGGCGTCGACGATCTGGACGCGGCGGGTCATCTGGCGCACAATGAGCTCGATGTGCTTGTCGTGAATCGACACGCCCTGGTCGCGGTAGACGTTCTGGACCTCTTCGACCAAGTACTGCTGGGTCTCACGGGTACCACGGAACTTCATCATGAGCTTGGGGTCGAGCGGTCCGTCGTGCAACGGCGTTCCGACCTCGACCTCTTGGCCGTCCTCCACGAGCAGGTGGCGCGCGATCGAAATCGACTCCTCCTGCACCTCGCCGTCGTTGCCGACCACCGTGAGCTTGCGCTCGCGGCCGATCAACTCAACGCGGACGACACCAGAGAACTCCGCGACCTTGGCGGCCCCCTTGGGGGTACGCGCCTCGAAGAGCTCCACCACTCGCGGCAAGCCGTGGGTGATGTCGCTCTCGGTCACACCACCGGAGTGGAAGGTACGCATNNCGCCCTGGACCGCGTCGCAGGTCAGCGTCGTGCGCACGCGCACTCGGCCCACCGCGGCGTCGTCGCGCAAACGCTCGACGTCGTCCATCAGCAACATTGCTCCCGCCGCGACGACCGAGCCGTCGGACATAGCGACGTCTTCGGCGACGACCCGTCCCCACAGTTTGGTCTCGAGGTG
>PMTL01000093.1 GCA_003168075.1 Acidimicrobiaceae bacterium | reverse complement strand
ACAAGTGTGCGAGAAAGCGGCCACCTGTTGGGTTACGGCATCAACGACACGCGGATGCGCGTGTCCGAGTGCCGTGACGGCGATTCCGGAGCCGAAGTCGAGGATTCTGTTGCCGTCCACATCATGGAGAATTGCTCCCTGTGCGCGGTCGATGTAGAGAGGAAAGCCCGCTCCGACTCCCGCTCCAACCGCTAGCGTGCGTCGGGCGTGAAGCATCTTCGATTTAGGCCCAGGCAATTCGGTGGCGAGATTTCGATTCTGATCGTCCATCTTCCAGCTTTCCAATTCGTCGGGTCATGATGATTTTCCATCGATTTCTCCTTTGTCGGCGGTATCGCGTAACAGATGCGAAAAGTGGAAGTCAAAGGCAGTTTCTAGCACCTCGACACTTGCTGGGGCAATGACGGTCCAATCGAATATCTACAGTCAATTGTTGAGGACTTGCGAACGTTGACGTGATGGACTTTGCAAGGATCTTGTGGTGGCGAGCACGCTCACGCCCTTGGAAGGTCACTGGGAAAGTGTCAGCAAATGCGAGACGACACCCAGAACTAACTTAGGGCCACCGTGTCCTGAATGGCTTCGATGACCGCTTGAAGTCCCGGTTGAATGTGCGACTGATGCCGATGTGCGAGCACCATTACCCGTCCAATCGGATCGATCAATTCCACGATGCCGAGATCCAGACGTCGAAGTTGCAACATGAGCTCGGTGACAGGAGCGACCCCCAGTCCAGCAGCGGCCATGGCGAGTGTCGCAGCGGTATCAGTCACTTCATGATTGACCTGCGGTTCGAAGCCGGCACGCCGGCACGCCATTCTGAGCGCAAGACCGTAATGGGTCCGCGGGGGCGGCAGCAACCACCCGTGGTGCTGAAAATATGACAGCGGAACTGCACCTTCTGCGTCCACTTCGCCCATTGCGGTGGCGATCGCAAATGTTTCAGTCCGTAAAGCGAGGAGATTCACCGCTGGATCGCGGGGAATCGGAGCGTCGGGGTAGTCGACACCGAAGGCGAGGTCCACGTTATGCGACGCGACCTCCGCCGCAGCCGCGTCAACGTCGACCTCGAAGGATCGGACCAGAATACCCGGGTAGATCGTTTTCAATCGAGCCAGTGCGGCTGGCAGCAGTGCGGATGCCGCGGTTCCGAACACTCCGACACGAACTTGACCACCCCGTTGGTCCTGTAGAGCGGCCAGGACCTCGCGGGCCGATCTCTCCGCGTCGAGAATCGCTATCGCTTCATTGGCCAGGACGGAGCCAGCATCGGTGAGTTCAACCTGTCGTCCCGTGTGGACGAGGAGTGGATAGCCGACTTGTATTTCCAGCGCCGCAAGCTGCTGCGAGATGGCACCCGTCGTATAGCCCAACGCGACAGCGGCCGCAACCATCGTCCCTTGCTTCTGAAGTTCGACGAGTGAACGGAGTTTCACTAAATCCAGGTACATGTAGTGATACTAAACATTTTCTCGCACCAACTATCGATGGAATTAAATGATCGTGCTCGGTAACATGCGCCAATGAACTTACCGACAACGCCTTATGTGCTCGCAGAGGTTCCCTCCAATTACCTTGCTCCCATCGAAGCGGCTGCGAGGGGCGGGGCTGAAATCCTCGATTATTTCGAAGAAGCGATTGCCAATGGTCCCTCCAATATCTTCTTGGTCGGCTGTGGCGGCTCCCTCTTTACTTTTGATGCCTTGTTCAATATTCTGGACCGCAGTCCGATGCCGGTGTTCCGTTTCAACGCCGATGAATTGCTGCTCAGAATGCCGTCGCAGTTCGGAGCAAAGTCGTTGGTCATAATCAGCTCCAGCAATGGAAAGACCGCAGAGACGGCGCGAGCCGCAAAAGCAGCCGGCGAGTTGGGTGCGACGGTTGTAGGCGTGACTCAAGATCCTGCGAGCATCGTTGCGGTCGAGTGCTCAAAGGTCTTCCTTCATCAAGGAGTCGAGGCAAAGCAGATTGTTCTGGCTCAGATCGGCTGGTCCATCTTGCGAGCGCTGGGCGTCGCACCCGAGTTTGATTCCGTCATGCATGCCTTAGAGGCGTCGCCTCGGGTGTTTCTTGATTCAATTCACGAGGTCGACGACGAACTCGCAGAGATTGCTCTTGCGTTCTTCGAGGATTCCATGGTCTATGTCCTGGGTTCGGGACCGCTATTCGGGGCGGCGCAGACTCTTGCCATGTGCTATCTACAAGAGATGCAATGGAAGGATGCGGCCGCCGTCGGGTCGGGTGAGTTCCTCCACGGCCCATTTGAAGTCGTCACCGAAGAGGTACCAGTCCTGCTGTTGCTAGGTGAAGATCCGACTCGAGCAATGGGAGAGCGAGTGGGCGCCTTTTTGAATAGTCACACGAAGAAGTTCAGGGTCATTGACGGAGCGAAGTTGGAGCTGAACGGAATCGAACCAGAAATGCGCTCACTGGTTTCCACGCTGGTGGTAGGAAGCGCTCTCTTGAATCGATTGGCTGAGCATTTCCAATCCCGGAGCGGCCACCCCTTGAAGGAGCGTCGCTACATGTGGAAAATTGATTACTGATGAGTTCAAAGTTGGAGATCGTTGCCATTGGAGACAACATCACCGACTGTTTTGTTGACTTGGGTCTGATGTTCCCGGGCGGTAACGCCGTGAATGTCGCTGTGCAAGCGTCGCGCTCGGGTTGCAAGAGCGCCTACGTCGGTGCCGTTGGCGACGACCTACGTGGTCAAGTTCTACGACACGCACTGGCCTCTGAGGGGGTTGACGTCGGCCAATTGCACACGGTATCTGGATCCACTGCCTATGCCCTCGTTCGCCACGACGGCGGTGAGCGAAGATTTGTTGGTCTTGAGCGCGGGGTGTCCCTACTCCAACCGAGCGAGGAGGACTTGGTCTTCGCGTCGGGCGCCACATTGGTTCATACGACGTATTGCAGCGGGCTAGAAGAGTTTCTGCCTCGGCTCGGTCAGCACTCAAGGCTCTCTTTCGATTTCGATAAGCATCATGACGACGATTACGCGAAAGAGGTCATTCCACATGTGTGGGTGGCCGAGTTCTCCGCAGCGGNNACGCGCGCCGGTGAAGGAGCCCTCTACTTCGACGGCACTTCGATTACCCGTGTCGCGGCGAGTTCCATCGAACCCGTGGACACTCTGGGTGCTGGGGATGCCTTCATCGGGAGGACTTTGTGCGGCATTGCTCGTAACGAGGAGCCAGAGTCATTCTTGAGAGCGAGCGTTTCGGCCGCTGATGAGGTTTGCCAGAGTCTCGGCGGGTTCGGCCACGGCTCTGACTGGGAACCCACTTTGGGCGAGCGCGAGGGTATTGACGNN
This sequence comes from Acidimicrobiaceae bacterium, assembly GCA_003168075.1. Taxonomy (GTDB): domain Bacteria; phylum Actinomycetota; class Acidimicrobiia; order Acidimicrobiales; family RAAP-2; genus RAAP-2. The sequence goes on along the minus strand of PMTL01000093.1, from coordinate 2,651 downwards.
CGAGTTGCGTCTCGAATGAACTTGTAGCAAATCTTAACGTTCGAAAACATTTTCTTTCGATGGATGAATGGGTTCTATACGGTTAGCGTTCCTCCCAACGCACTTTGATGCGAGCTCACTGGCTCGTCTCTCGGTTGTCAACAAGCATGATTCCTAAAAGGGGGCAGTGATGAAGAGTGTATTGAATTCCATTCCGTCAAAGAGGGGAGCGCGACTGCGTCGTGCTCCGCTGTCGGTGGCCGTTGGACTGGCGGTGTCGACGACCTTGTTGGCGGCGCTGGGCGGCGTCGCCGGGGCGTCGTCGCCCTACTACGGAGCGATCAAGGAGGTGACGTCGTTGCACAACGAGGTCCCGGCCAAGTACGTGACCGGTGGAGTGAAGGTGGCGGTGTTCAACGACTGGGCGCCCGACGAGTTCATGGCGAACGGGCACTTGACCGGGTGGAGTGTGGACCTGGCCCACGCCATCTCGAGCACGCTGGGCTTGAAGTTCACCTACGTTCCCACCAGCTTCGACGCGGTCTTGCCCGGTTTGCAGAACGGTCGTTTCGATCTGGGATTTGCGTCGTTCGCGCCCACCGCACCCCGGCTTCAGGTCCTGAGCTTCATTCCCGAGCGCAGCGACGGCACGGCCTACGCGTCTAAGTCGTCGAGCAACTTTAAGATCACGAAGATCTCGAACCTCTGTGGACTCACGGTGGCGGAACTCACTGGTGCCTACGACTTCACCTACTTGACCGGCGTCTCCAAGACCACCTGTGTTGCCCACGGCAAGACGGCGATCACCCTCGACCAGTTTCCGACACAGACCGCGGCGCAGTTGGCCGTGACCTCGGGTCGCGTCCAATTGGTGGCGGCCGGGTCGGCAACCTTGAACTACTGGGCGAAGCAGACCGGTGGGATCACCGTCTCGACGTTCATCGCCAACGCGGACTACAACTGCATTGGCGTGAGTAAGACGAACCCGCTCGGCAACATCGTCGCTCAGGCGATGCAGCAGCTCATCAAGACCGGTGTCTACAAGAAGATCATGGCGCACTGGGGCCTCGCCACGGCCGACCCCGTCACGCGCGGCATGTTCATCACTGCGAAGAACCCCACGGGCGCCGGACCCGCCTAGAGACACTTCGAGGAGCGCGCACCCAGAGAGCGCGTTGTTCGCACAGCCACCGCCGGCCGATCAGGCTACCTATCCTGATCGGCCGGCGGACCAGGCATTCGTTGGTTGGGCCATTGAACTGTTTGAAAGTATAGAAAGTTAGTAGCTATGGACGAGATGCGATTAGATGCCAGGAATGCGGTACCTCTACGCAAGCCGGGACGATGGATCGGTGCGTTCGTCGTACTGGTTCTCCTCGCGATGCTCGTCCATATGTTGGTGACCAATCCAAACCTTCAATGGCCGGTAATCAGGACGTACATCGGTTCCGGGATCATTCTCAGCGGGTTACTGAGGACGTTGGAACTCACGGCAATGGCAATGGTACTGGGACTTGCAATGGGGATTCTGATCGCGCTCATGCGACTTTCGGCAAATCCGGTACTCAATTGGGTGAGCTGGGGATATATCTGGTTTTTTCGAGGCGTGCCCCCGATCGTCCAGCTCCTGTTCTGGTACAACCTTGCTTCTCTGGTTGAGACGCTGACACTCGGCGTGCCCTTCTTGCATGTGAGCTTCTTGTCAGTAAGCACGAACTCGGCGATCACTCCCTACACGGCGGCCGTTCTCGGTTTGGCATTGACCGAGAGCGCGTACGCAGCGGAAATGATCAGGGCGGGAATACAGGCAGTGAGTAAGGGACAACTCGAGGCGGCGAGTTCGCTAGGAATGAGGAGAGGACAAGCGATGCGGCGTATCGTGCTGCCACAAGCTCTTCGCATTGTCATTCCACCAATCTTCAATGACTCCATCTCCATGCTGAAGTTCACTTCACTAGTCAGTGTTCTCGCCTTGCCCGACCTCCTCTACTCCGCGGAAGAGGTCTATTCGCGTACCTACCAGACAATCCCTCTGCTCGTCGTGGCCACCATCTGGTATCTGATCTTGAGCACAATCTTGACCGTCATCGAACACAAAGTCGAAGCACGGCTCCGACGGGGACGCGCGGCGACGGGCACCAAGCCCGGGCGAGCCGCCATGCCGGGCTTCCGGTCTCGATGGCGCGTCTGGGGTGGCTCGCCAGACGAAACTATGCCAGTTGGTCTGTCATGAGTTTCCGATCCGACAAGGCAATAGCACCCGTGCGCCAGTCGAACGGTCCGCTCGTCGAGTTGGACCAAGTCGAGAAGCAGTTCGGCTCTCACCAAGTACTTCGGGGGGTCAGTTTTGCGGTGAATTCTGGCGAAGTGTGCTGCATTATCGGTCCTTCCGGTTCAGGAAAGACCACCATGCTTCGATGCATCAACCGTCTCGAGACCATCGATGGGGGGATGATCTACTTCGAAGGCGAACCAGTGGGATTGAAGGTTAATGGGGGAAAACTCTATGAGATGAAGCCGCGAGACTTGGCAGAGCAGCGCAGTCATATGGGAATGCTCTTCCAATCCTTCAATCTTTTTCCCCATAAGAATGTCATTGAGAACGTTATCGAGGCCCCCCTCTTAGTCCAAAAGGCCAACAAGGAGGTGGCGCTACAAGAAGCTCGGATCCT
>PMTL01000179.1 GCA_003168075.1 Acidimicrobiaceae bacterium | reverse complement strand
CGAAGTAGTAGCAGTCGAACTGGCTAGGGTCCACGAAGAGTCCGGCGGCTCCCGAGGTGGCGTCCACCGCGACGAGACCACTCGCACCCTCGGGTCGCTCAATGGGCATCATGACGCCCGTCGACGTCTCGTTGTGGGTGAGGGCGTAGAGGTCGACTCCCTCGGTCGCGACAGCGCGCGGGTGCGTGCCGGTGTCGGACTTGATGACCTGGGGGTCTGACAGGTGCGGGGCTTCCTTGACGGCGCTGGCGAACTTGGAGGAGAACTCGCCGAAGCTCAGGTGTTGGGAGTGCTTGGCCACCAGGTGAAAGGTCGCGGCGTCCCAAAAGCACGTCGTGCCGCCATTGCCCAGGAGTACTTCGTAGCCCTCGGGCAGGGCGAACAACGCCGAGAGACCCTCGCGCACTTCGCCCACCTTGTTGCGCACCGTCGCTTGGCGATGCGACGTGCCCATATAGGTGCTCCCCGAGTCGATGAGTGCGGCGAGCTGCTCGGCACGGACCTTGGAGGGACCGGCGCCGAAGCGTCCGTCGCGCGGTAGGAGGTCAGCGGGAATCTGGAGGGACTCGGGTGTCGTCATAGACTTAACTCTAGAGAAAGAAACGGAGTAGTCGATGAGTTCGAGAGTAAGTGACCTTCTTGGAGGCCTCGCGCCCTCGGCCACTCTGGCGGTGGACGCCAAGGCCAAAGCCCTCAAGGCGGCTGGCGAACCGGTCATTGGCTACGGTGCGGGAGAGCCGGATTTTCCGACGCCCGTGCACATTGTCGAGGCCGCAGCGCAGGCCTGTTACGACCCAAAGAACCATAAGTACACCCCTACCGCGGGTATCCCAGAGTTACGCGACGCCATCGTGAGCAAGACCAAGCGCGACTCCGGGCTCGACATCACTGCGGGACAGGTTCTGGTGACCAATGGCGGCAAGCACGCCGTGGCGACGACGTTTATGACGCTCCTGAACCCCGGCGATGAGGTATTGATCCCCGCCCCGTACTGGACGACGTACCCCGAGTCGGTGTACCTGGCCGGAGGAATCCCCGTGCCGGTGATGACCAGTGAGGCCAAGGGGTTTCGAGTCTCGGTGGACGACCTCGAACGTGCCCGCACGCCCCGGACCAAGTTGCTCGTCTTCGTCTCGCCCTGCAACCCCACGGGCGCCGTGGTGCGTCCCGACGACGTAGCGGCCATCGGCCGCTGGGCCGCCGAGCATGACATCTGGGTAATGACCGACGAGATCTACGAACACCTGGTCTACGGCGACGCGGTCAACGTGTCGATGCCGGTCGTGGCCCCCGAGCTCGGGGACCGTTGGGTGGTCGTCAACGGCGTGGCCAAGACGTACGCGATGACCGGCTGGCGAATTGGCTGGATGATTGGCCCGAGCGACGTGATGAACGCCGCCGTGAACTACCAGAGCCAGACGACGTCGAACATTTCGAACATCTCTCAGCGCGCGGCGGTGGCTGCTCTGGTGGGCGACTTGTCGGCCGTGCAGGAGATGCGCAGCGCCTTTGATCGGCGCCGTCAGACGATGACCGCGATGCTCAACGCCATCGACGGGGTGACCTGCGCGGAGCCCGAGGGCGCCTTCTACTGCTACCCCAACGTGACGGGCCTCTTGGGCCGCGAACTCGGCGGTCGCGTGGCGGCCAGTTCGTCGCAATTGGCGGCGTCGCTCCTCGAAACGATCAAGATCGCGGTGGTTCCGGGCGAGGCATTTGGCACCCCGGGCTACTTCCGTTTCAGCTACGCCCTGGGCGACGCTGACCTCATCGAAGGCCTCGAGCGCTTCTCCGCGCTCGTGGCGGCCGGCTGAGGACCCTTTAGGCTCTACCCAGAAAAACGAAAGGACCCCCGTGGCCCGTGTCTTAGTTACTGAAGAAATCGCCGCGTCTGGACTCCAGGAGTTACGCAACGCCGGCCACGAGGTCGACGTGCGCTTGGGCCTGTCTCCCGCGGAATTGATTGACGCCGTCAAGGGTGCGCACGCCCTCATTATCCGTTCGGCCACCCAAGTCGACGCCCTCACACTGCGAGCGGCGACGGACATGATCGTGGTCGGACGCGCCGGCATCGGACTGGATAACGTGGACGTCGCCCAGGCCACCGAACTCGGTGTGATGGTCGTGAACGCGCCGGTCTCGAACATCCTCTCGGCCGCGGAGCAAACGATGGCGTTGCTGCTCGCCCAGGCGCGCAACATCCCCCAGGCCCATACGGCCTTGAAGAACGGCAAGTGGGAGCGCTCCAAGTGGGAGGGTGTCGAACTGCACGGCAAGACGCTCGGCATCATTGGCTTGGGCAAAATTGGCGCCCTGGTGGCCCAGCGCGCCAACGCATTTGGCATGCGTCTGGTGGCGTACGACCCCTACATCACCGAAGAGCGCGCCCGTCACATGGGTATCGAGAGCATGTCGCTCGACGAGTTGCTGGCCCAGAGCGACTTCATCACGATTCACCTGCCCAAGAACAAAGAGACGACGAATCTCTTGAACGCCGAGTCGCTCAGGAAGACGAAGCAAGGCGTGCGCATCATCAACGTCGCGCGCGGCGGCATCGTCAACGAGGCCGACCTCGCCGAGGCTGTCAAGAGCGGCCACGTCCAGGGCGCGGCTCTCGACGTCTTTGAGAAGGAGCCGACCACCGAGTCGCCGCTCTTCGAACTAGCATCGGTGGTTGTCGTACCGCACTTGGGGGCCTCCACCGTCGAAGCCCAGGACAAGGCGGGCGTCACCATTGCTGAGCAAGTGCAATTGGCCCTGGCCGGTGACTTCGTCCCCTACGCCGTCAACGTCGCCGCCGGGGAGGTCTCGAACATGGTGCGCCCCTTCATGGGTCTCGCTGAACTGCTCGGACGCTTCATCGGCGGTTTGCTCGATGGCGAGCCCGCGGACCTCGAGGTGATCTACCAGGGTGAGATCGCCGGTTCGGGAACCAAGATTCTGACGCTGTGTGCCCTCAAGGGTCTGCTCATCTCGACGGGACACACGAGTGCGTCCTTCGTCAACGCGCCCCAGATGGCCGGCGACCACCACATCACTTTCAGTGAAATGTCGACGCACGAGTCACCGGAATACGTCAACGTCATCACCGTGCGTTCGGGTCAGCACGCGGTCTCGGGATCGCTCATGACCGTGGGCACGCGCGTCGAGACGCGCATCGTGAACGTGGATGGTCACAGCATTGAGATCGCCCCCGCCTCGTCAATGCTGGTCGTACGTAACGACGACCGTCCCGGCATGATCGGACTCGTGGGCGTCGAGTTGGGTGAGGCTGGCATCTCCATTACGTCCATGGCGGTGGGTCCCGATCACAATTTGGGAACGGCGTTGATGGTCATGTCGACGGGGTCGCCGACGCCGACGTCAGTCGTGGACAAGTTGCGTGACACCAAGGGCATCCACGGCATCCACTTGATTTCTTTACGTTAGGACGTCGTTTTGTCCGTCCGCGGGCGCCGACGTCGTAGGTAATGCGAAGCGTAGGCGCAGTCCCCCCAAGGGACTCGGGCCGAAGCTCATCGTCCCGCCCAGTGACCCAACGATGTCGGCCATAATGCTCATTCCCAGTCCCGTGCCGCCCGACTCGCGAGATCGGGCCGGGTCGAAACGCTGAAATTGTCGCGCGTCGCGTTCGTAGGCCTCCGGGGGGAGTCCCGGACCACCGTCGTCCACAGTGACAATCGCCTCGGCGCCCTGGACCACCAGCACGACGTCGAGCGGTGCGCCGTCGGGCGTGTGGCGCGCGATGTTGGAGAGCGAGTTGTTGATCAGCCGCTCCACGTATTCGACGCGACCCGCAACCCACACGTTGGCGCTGAGATCAACGCCGATGGTGCGCTCGGGGTGGTCGACACGAAAATTTCCCATCGCGTCGCTCAGCAGATCGCTCAGGGCCACGTTCGAGGTTGTCACCGACGGCGCCTCGCGCACCTCGGTGAGGAATAAAAGGTCCGTGACGAGGGCGTCCATCCGCGTCACCTCGTGGCGGACTCGTTGCAGTGCACGGTGACGCATCTCGTCGTCGAGGTTGGGCCGCTCGAGCATTTCGCTGTAGCCCTTGATGACCGTCAAGGGCGTGCGTAACTCGTGCGACGCGTCGCCGATGAATCGCTGCATCGCGCGGCTGGTACGGCGCTCCGTTTCAATCGCGCGGTGCAGGGAGCCGACCATGGTCACGAGCGACGTTCGCAGTTCGCGCATCTCGGGGCTGCCGGACTCGGGCGGAAAATTCGACGCTTCGTCGCCGTGGGCGATTTCGCCCGCGAAGTCGATGAGCCGCTTGACCGAGCGAATATCTCGAGTGGTGAAGAGGTAGGCCACCGCGATGCTGAGCAGCGCCGCGAGAAGTCCGACGATGCCGACCTTTTCTTCCAAGCGGTGAGTCGCCTGGGTGATGGCGTTCGTGGGGGCGGCCACTACTAGGAAAGCGTCTCCGCCCGCGCTCTCGGAGCGGTAGCGAAAGCCCGGCAGATCTCGGCTCGTTTGGATGGTCCGTAGGGAGTGGTTCACATCGGCGAGGCTGGGCTTCGCGGTGAGTGGAACCTCGCCGGCGCTGACCTGAGTGACGGCGCCGTTGTTGTCCACGAGGTCAAGGGTCACGTCGAAGGGATTGGACTGCACGACGTAGTTAGCGGCGGCGAGGGCTTCGTTCGGGTGTCCGGCGCCACTGGAGATCACCGCGTTGATCTGGGAGTCAATCACCGCGTACTGCGACTGCGTGGAGTAATCGACGGCGAACCATCCGACGACGAGTGCCATCACCGCGGTGACCGTGATCAGCAGGATCGTCAGACGAACCGACAGCTTCACGCGCTGGTGGGAGGCGCAATCATCTTGAAGCCCACGCCACGAACGGTGGTGATGGGGGTGAAGTTATCGCGGTGCACTTTGCGGCGAAGATAGGAGATGTAAGTATCGACCACCGTCGTCTCGGTCTCGAAGTCCATTCCCCAAATGTCACGCAGCAACTGCTCGCGGGTCACGAGTCGGCCCAGTCGGCCCATCAGCATCTCGAGGAGACGGAACTCCGTCGCCGACAATTCGATGACATCGTTATCGAAGTTGACCTCGTGTCGATCGGTGTCCATCGACAGTGGTCCGCAAGTGTAGGTGAGGACCTCAGCCTCGGCTCCCTGGGTGCGGCGCAGGATCGCCCCGACTCTCAGTAGTAACTCTTCGACGCTGAAGGGTTTGCGCACGTAGTCGTCGGCGCCATAGCGCAGACCTCGGGCGATGTCCTCTGAGGAGTCGCGCGCCGAAAGAAGCAACACCGGGGTCGTGAGGTCAGACTTTCGCACGGTCTCGAGAAACTCAAATCCGTCCATGGTGGGCATATTGATGTCCACCACGCACAGGTCGATACGCTTGAGCCGCCAGATATCGAGAGCCTCTCGACCCTGGCTCGCGACTTCGGTGTCGTAGCCCGCGAAATGCAACGCATCGCTCAAGAGGTCGCGCACTCCCGACTCGTCGTCAACTACCAGCACCGTGGTCATAAGGGTTTCACCATAGTGAGGAGCGTACCGGCCCGGGCATCCGCCGGGGGGACCCGAGTTTCTTGGAGCCACAATTCTCAGTCGACTCGGGACAACTTCACACTGTTTTCTAAGTCACCACCGCTACATTGGCAGTCAAGGAGAAAGGGATTTTGTGAAGACGCTCGTGAAGCGTGTAGTCCTGGCACTGGCGATGGTGGCCTCGCTCGCTTTCCTCACGCCCGCCCTGGCCTACGCGAAAAACCCGCCCGGGCGGGCGTGAGGAAAGNNAAAAACCCGCCCGGGCCCACCCCGATACAGCAGTACCGCATTGAACTGAAGGCCTACAATCACTCGGTCGCCATCATCCAAACGACCTTCCAACAGGCCATCGCGACCGCCAAGGTGGCGAAGAGGCGTGGCCTACTCGTTGCGAAGACTCCGGCTCAAAAAAGTGTTGTCATCGCCGACTACAACGTGGCCATCAATGTGGCCACGACCAACCGCCAGAACGCGTTGATTGATCTCAAGAAACCGGTGCCACCACCCGTAATCCACTCGCCCACGACCACCACCACTTAGCCAGCTCCTTGGCACTGACATCATGACGCAGTGCGAATTGGGCACCGCAGCCGCGCATAGTCGCGCGAGGACCCACGCCTAGGTCCAGAACCTCAACTTCTTCATTTAGGATCCGACGGCGTCGATTCGCTGCATGACGTCGTCGCTGAGGAGCTCTAGCGCGTCGAGGGCGGTCATATTCTCGCGCACCTGCTGCGCTGAGGACGCGCCAGTAATCACGGTCGAGACGTGGGGGTTTTTCACGCACCAGGCCAGGGCCAGTTGCGACAGGGGAACGTCGAGTTCTGCGGCGATGGCGAGCAGCGCGTCAACCTTCTTCAATTCAACGGGGTCGGTAAGCGACGACCGCAGCCATTCGTATCCCGGTAACGATGCTCGAGATCCAGCGGGCACGCCGTTTTGGTACTTGCCGGTCAGGAGTCCTGACGCCAGCGGCGACCAGATGGTGGTGCCGAGGCCGATGTCCTCGTAGAGTCGCGCGTACTCCACTTCGACGCGCTCGCGGTGCAGCATGTTGTACTGGGGTTGTTCGACGATGGGTTTGTGCAAGTGGTGACGTTCGGCGATGTCCCAGGCGGCCTGGATCTCGTCGGCGGACCACTCCGAGGTGCCCCAGTAGAGGGCTTGTCCGCGGTTGACCATGTCGCTCATTGCCCAAACGGTCTCCTCGATGGGAGTCGCGGGGTCGGGACGGTGGCAGTACACGAGGTCCACGAAGTCCAGCCCCATGCGTTCGAGCGAGCTCTCGATGGCCTGGGACAAGTACTTGCGATTGAGCGTCAACTTCATATTGGGAATGTCGTAGAGACCCCAGTAGAGCTTGGTGGAAACCACGTATTCGTGGCGCTTCCAGCCCAGTTCTCGAAAGGCTGCTCCCATCACTCGCTCGGACTCGCCGGCGGCGTAGGCCTCGGCGTTGTCAAAGAAATTGACTCCGGCGTCCTTGGCCACCGACAGGCATTCGGCGGCCTGGGCGGCGGTCTCAATCTGATCGGTGTTGGCGAAGGTCACCCAGCTACCAAAGGACAGCACGCTGACCTGGAGGCCGGAACGACCCACGCGACGATACTGCATCTTGGTCATGGATTCTCCTACGAACGGGGTTCGTAGAACAGGTTAGGCGGCGGTCTTGGCCGGCACGTCGGGCCAGTGCTCGAAAGAGACTGGCTCGGCGGACGGCTTCTTGACCAGCGCCACGACACCCGCGATGGCCGCAGCCACCAAAAGAAGCATCATGACTTTTAACATCATTTTGACGAGGCTCATAGTTCTCACAATAGTGGACTCCTCTGGACAAAGTGCGTCAGCGAGGTACAATGTGGGTGTGACTAACGGATACCGGGAGCTGCTT
>PMTL01000055.1 GCA_003168075.1 Acidimicrobiaceae bacterium | reverse complement strand
CTGCGTAGCTCTTGATTCGGGTATTGGCCGGCACGACGTACGCCGCGGGCAAGCCAAGCTTCGTGCCCATCTGAGATGACCCCATGTCCGGCTTTGGCAATCGCATTGGCAGAGCGACTCAACAGTCTGGTTGCACTTTCTGAACGACCCTCGGAGAAGAGTTCTATCAACGAAGAAATGCCGGGAAGAATTTGGTCGATTGCCTCTGGGATGTCCTCTGCGAATACCGGCCTCGGCGGAGTTACCCGAGCCCAGTACTCGAGTCCAGTCCTTTCAAATCCCAAATCCGTTTCAATCCAACCGAGGCTCGGAAGAATCTCGGAAAGGTTTACATTGTCCGCCAGCCAGATCTGGAATCCAATTCCACCCATAATTCGCCCCTGACATCCTCCACCCCACCCAACGTTAGGCGCTGGCGATGGCTGCCCGCTCTCGTCATCGATCAGTGCAGGGACGACTTACATATTCGCCGACTGGCGTGCAGCACGGTGGTAACTGACCAACTAAAGGCCGGAGCGGTTGCCTTCCGGTTCAAGTCGATAGCGTCAAGTATTAAGGATGGGTCTGAGGTAATTTATCCCGAATCTTTGACTCGCATTCTGATCCGAAACATCAGCACTCCGAAGGCGACCATTGCAAGACCAAAAAGCGAAAACGTTGAGTCTCCACGCAGAAACTGCGCTTCCGTGAAGCGGAAGATGTGCTCGCTAACCGTCGTCCACGTTCCCTTGTTGGAGGAATCTGAGACCTGGTAGTGGCCATTTGAAAGGATTCGAACGGAGCCTTTGTCCCATCCGATTNNTCCGACGATGGCAGCGGCACAACAGATGAGGAGAAATGCCAGCAGTGCATTGACCCAGCGGGCACGCTTCAGCCAACCACGAATTTTTAACTGTCGACTCCGAGTCGTGCCGAACAACATTGCTGCAGAAAGGAGAATCCAAGGCCAAGTCAGCAAGAGCAGAACTTTACCCATCCTCTCCAGTGCTTTGGGGGTAATCAGTATTAGGTTGGAAGGCCACGTGGCAACGCTGTCGATGATGGTTATGGCGATAAGCAATGTTCCTGCCGCTATCACAAGTGCGTCATAGGTAGCAGTCCAGCGCGAGCGAACTCGCCAAGCCGATAAGCGCGTGGGTGGCCAATTGAATGGATCTCGCAAGACCAAGGATTTATAACTGACTTCATTGTCACCGTCCACAAATAAGACGGTAGTTGACTACCCGCGCAGATGTACGAAGTGGTCAGTGTGCGTTACCTAAATAACAGCACCTGCTTTTTGCAATTACCTAGATCGTCTGACGGATTTCTGTGTTGAGGTCGATCGGTTTGTTGGTGTCGAAGGGCCAACGTGCACAATCCGACTGGCGTATCACTTTGTGGCGCACGGGGAGGAGTGAGATTGCGGGGCAGGCCCGTCAGTAGTGAATCAATGCGAAGATGACCGAGCCTTTTGGCGAATCGAAATTTCCAAGACAGCCCAGAGAGATAGGTAACCGGCACAAGCCAAAACGAGATTTCCAATCAGCCACACCCAGAACAAGATCCAAAGCTCATTGACCTTGGTACCGTGTGGGACACCTCCCAATGTCAATTCGTATAACACACCGAAAATGAAGTATCCATTCCAAATCAGTTCGGCTGCCAGGAATATCCATAATTGCCAACTCTTGCGATTCCGACACGCTTCGTTAGCAGCTTCCATTCGACGACGTTCACCCTTGACCTTGAGGCTCAGCGACTTGAGAGCGAGAACTTGAACCACGAATCCGATGAACATGACTGCAAGTCCGATGTAAGTGAAGCCGTGGGCGATGTAGCCCCCGAGACCGGCGATTGCTATGCCCAGAAAGGTGACTCCGCTACGAGTGAGTGCGAGGCGAATGTCACGTCTCGCATTTTTCGGCCATTCTTGGATCACGGACCGAACGCTATCGGAGGGTGACTTGCTGAGTTGGATACGTTAACCCGACTTTCTTTAGGATGGCTGTAATTAAGTGCTCGTCGAGCCGACGTCAACGATCCCCGACTGGCGGGTCGGGGTCTCAATGGCAAAATGTCCGGATCATCGGCAATAGTTAGAAACATGGAGCCCAACGTCGACATCAAATTTCAAGTCGATCTCGGCGAGATCATTCCGGGACAACACGTCGTCACCCGAGGTATTGAGATTGCGGACAGGTCCTACGAGGGAAGAGGATCAGCACTGTATTACTCATTTGTTCCAGGATTTCGCCACAATGACACGGCGGTTGAAACTGGTTGGTCACTGGGGACCGTAGAGGATGATCTCGGAACGATTTACAATCATCAATGTCAAGGTCGCTGGGGACCAGATGCGGACGGGGTCGTACGGAGAGGTGACGGCTTTCTCGGGAACATAATCCCGAGCGTGGCGAGCATATTAAGGGTCTCGATATGTCCAGTGTGGACGCCACCGGAAGAGTGGGTAAAGAATTTCGAAGTGAATGTTGTCGACGGAACCGTTATCAATATCAACAAAGTAGTTGGTCCGTAAACTGCTCAGTGCCTATCGCGCGTTCTCCTCTGTTCCGATGACCCTCAATGGGCCGACGTAAACAATCTCTGACTGGCAAATCGAACCCTGGAGCTCTCACCGGGGCATGGGTGGTGCTCTCATCATGAGCTTGCGGTTACGGAGCCGCCAGACTATAACTATCGCTATCCTCCGAACCGTCAGTAATCCTGCCATGTTCACTGATCGCCAATGGAGGTACAAATATTGATTTACCATCCGGCACCATTGAGGGTGGCCTCCCGTTTGCAAAGCGTCGCGGGTCGTAGCCAGCGTTTCCGTCAAGTCGAAGTCCATCCGAAACTTCGACACTCCANNCCCCACTTACGAACTGAATATCGATACAGCTTTCGACGTCAACAATCATGGCGGCCACGGACTTACCCTGGAGCGAGAGCAGCTGAGCGGACAATGACCACTTCTCTCGTGGATGGTAACCGTGGAGAGTGCCGTCAGAGTTACGAATGGTGAATGGACCTCCCAATGAAAGTTTCATCCAACTCTCAACGCGATCGTCCTCTGGGCCCATTCCGACAAAGTCCACGACAATGTCGAAGCCAAACTGCAGTGCAGAGACATTCATGTGAGAGACAGGCAGGGTCCACTTCTCGATGTCAGGACTTGGCGGCATGAGTCTTCATGATGTCACAACTGCTCCCAATTAGTGCCCAACCGGCTGAGATATGCGGACATTTGTCCGCCGGATGTGTACCCGCATTCAGTCCATGGTGTTGAAGGTGATCTGCAAAAATCTATCAATGATCGTGTTTGGCAAGAGCGAGGAGAGTAGCGCCCGTGCAGCGCCCATTGAACCAACTTTCGACTTGTATCGTCAGAAATATTACCTCCTATCAGTAATTACGTTGCCCACCACATTGAACGATTGCCACTCTTCCAATCTGGCCATGCGGGTTCGATCCCC
>PMTL01000191.1 GCA_003168075.1 Acidimicrobiaceae bacterium | reverse complement strand
ACCGCCTCGGCTGATGCCGTGACCCTTCGCCGTTAACCTCGCGTTGATGAGCACGGTCAGAAAGAGCGACGTCGAGGTCCATCAACCGCTCTCTAGTCCACTGATGACGTTGATGGCCGTCGCCATCGGCGTCATCGTGGCAAACCTGTACTATCTCCAGCCACTACTGCAACAGGTACGCGCGGGTTTTCACGTCTCGACCGCCTCGACGTCGCTCCTCATCACGCTCATCCAGTTGGGATACGTCATTGGACTCTTCTTCATCCTTCCCCTGGGCGACCTCTTCGTGCGCCGAACACTCATCGTCACCATTTTCTTGGTTGCGGCGCTCGCCATGGCGGGCGCGAGCTTCATCCACTCTTTCGCCATCTTCGCGTTGCTGACGGTGGTGATTGGCCTCTCGTCGGTGGCCGGCCAGGTAATCATTCCCCTGGGCGCTGACCTGGCACCCGACGCGCAACGCGGACGCGTGTTGGGTCGGCTGATGACCGGACTATTGGGTGGCATTCTCTTATCGCGAACCTTGTCGGGCGCGGTATCGGAGGCGATTGGATGGCGCGGGGTCTACCAGGTCTCGGCCGGACTGCTGGTGGTCATGGCCGTCGTCATGTACTTCGCCCTGCCCCAGGAACGCTCGCGCGACCGTTTCGAATACCGCCATCTCGCCACCGGTGGCGTCACGATGATGCGCAACTCCGTCTCGTTGCGCCGTCGAGGGTGGCTCGGCGGCACCGCCTTTGGGGCCTTCAGCGTGCTGTGGTCGACGCTGGCCTTTCAACTCTCAGCGGCGCCGTTTCACTATTCGAGCGGCGTCATCGGTCTCTTTGGACTCTTTGGCTTGGCGGGAATTGTCGCCGCCAACGTCGCGGGGCGTCTCGCCGATCAGGGTCGCACACAACTCGGCACCGTNNTAATGTCTGGTTGATCGCGGTCGGCATCATCCTGCTCGACGCTGGGGCGCAGGGCACGCACGTCTCGAACCAGTCGATTATCTACGCCATCGCACCGTCGCAGCGCAGCACCATCAACAGCATCTACATGGTCTGCTTCTTCACCGGAGCGTCAATCGGCTCACTCGTGTCGGGGTACGCCTTCGCTCACTACGGCTGGAACGGAACCTGCGCAGTGGGTGCCATTTTTGGAGTGGCCACAATCGTGCCCGCGCTTCTCTGGAGGAAGGCACCCACGCAACTCGCCACGGTGGCGGGCTAGTTCTGATTCGTTCGTTCGCGCAGGGCGGCCAGTAGATGAGCAATCGGCACGCGCACCTGCAGCGTCGTGTCGCGGTCACGCACGGTGACCGCGCGGTCCTCGAGCGAGTCGAAGTCAACCGTGATGCAGTACGGCGTACCGACCTCGTCCTGGCGGCGGTAGCGCCGACCAATCGACTGGGTCACGTCGTAGTCGCAGGCGAAGTGAGGTTGCAATAGCGACAGCACTTCTTGGGAGACCCCTTCGAGCTCGGGCTTCTTTGAGAGCGGCAGAACGGCCACTTGATAGGGGGCCAGTCGCCAGTCCAGACGCAATACCGTGCGAGTCTCGCCCTCGACGACGTCCTCGTGGTACGCGGCGAGCAGGAACGCCATCATCGCGCGCGTCGCGCCGGCGGCCGGTTCGATGACGTAGGGCGTGTAGCGCTCGTTGGCCGTTTGGTCGAAGTACTCGAGCTTCGTCCCCGAGGCGTTGGAGTGCTGGGTGAGGTCATAGTCGCCACGATTGGCGACGCCCTCGAGTTCGTCCCAACCCCAGGGGTAGGCGAACTCGACGTCGGTGGTGCCGCGCGAGTAGTGCGACAGGTCCTCTGTGGCGTGCTCGTGCAGACGCAACTTGTCAGACGGTATACCCAGTCCCAGGTACCAGTTGTAGCGCACGTCGATCCAGTAGCGGTACCACTCGTCAGCCTCAGCCGGCGGCACGAAGTATTCCATCTCCATCTGTTCAAATTCACGCGTGCGGAACACGAAGTTCTGGGGCGTGATCTCGTTGCGAAAGGACTTGCCGACCTGCGCGACACCAAAGGGCGGCTTCTTGCGAGTCGTGAAGAGGACATTGTTGAAGTTGGTGAACATTCCCTGGGCGGTCTCGGGACGCAGGTAGGCAGTCGCACCTTCGCCCTCGACGGGGCCGGCCTGGGTCTTGAACATCAGGTTGAAGGCGCGCGCTTCGGTGAACTGCGTCGAACCACAGTTCGGACAAACCCCGTCGATCTTGTCCTCGCGGAAGCGTTCCTTGCACGTTCGACAGTCCACCAGCGGGTCCGTGAAGGTCTCTAAGTGACCCGAGGCCGCCCAGACCGCCGGCGGTCCGAGGATTGCCGCGTCGATGCCCACCACGTCTTGGCGCAACTGGACCATGTCGCGCCACCAGGCCGCCTTGACGTTGCGCAGCATGTTGACGCCCAGCGGACCGTAGTCGTAGGTGGAGCGGAATCCGCCGTAGATCTCGGCTGACTGGAAGGTGAAACCGCGGCGCTTGGCCAGGTTGATCACCTTCTCCAGGAGTTCGGGGTCAGTTTCGAAGGCAGAATCCATCCGCCAAGGCTACCGGACGTCGAACTTTTGGCCGTCTCTCTGCGCCCTACGGCGACGACTTGAGCCGGATGATCACTTGATTGGCCACCAGCCGGGCCTTAGGGGTGAGCGTCACCTGATTCTCCTCGACGTGAACCAGGTGCTTGATTTCCTCGAGTGACTCGAAGGCTTCGACGGGCACACCGCGGCGCGTGCGCAGAGCCAGTGAATCACGTTCGAAGGCTTGGGTGGCCTCGTCGAGCACTTCCTCTCCCCCGAGAGGCCGCTCGCCGCGCCGGACCATAGCGATGTAGCGCTCGGGCGTGCGCACGTTCCAATATCTGCGCCCGTGACGATGCGAATGCGCCGCCGAGCCGAATCCCACGTAGTCATCGTGGTCCCAGTACACGTGATTGTGACGGCATTCGTGGCCGGGCCTGGCCCAGTTGGAGATCTCCTCCCACTCATAACCATTGGCTTCGAGCGTCTCACCCACCAGGTCGTAGGCGTCGGCGGTGTCGTCCTCGTCGGGGTGGCGCGCCGGGTCCTGTCCGAGTGGAGTGCCCGGCTCGGGCGTCAGTGCGTAGCAACTGATGTGCGGTGGTGGAAAGTCCAAGTCGAGCAGATCCTTCAGCGTCGCGCGTACGTCGTCCAAGGACTCCGCGCGAGATCCCACGATGAGGTCCATGTTCCAGGTGCTGAACCCGGCGTCGTGGGTGACGCGCGACACCTCTTCGTGGGCCATCGTGCCGTGTCGACGGCCCAAATCAGCCAGGACCGCCGGCTGCGTGGACTGCACGCCGTAGCTCATGCGAGTGACTCCCCCGGACTTATAGGTGAGGAGCCGATCGAGAGACGCGTCCTCGGGATTGCACTCGACGGTGACTTCGGCGTCGCGAGTGCGGGGAATGGCCTCGAGAATTCTGACCAGCTGCACGGGCGTGAGGCGAGACGGCGTGCCACCCCCGAAGAACACCGACGTCGCCGGTTGCATGCCCGCCTCAACCTCCCACGCGATCTCTCGGAGCACCGCGTCCACGTAGTCGTCACGCAAATAGTCGCGGTCGTCGTAGGTGGCAAAGGCACAGTAATCGCAGCGGTGCGCGCAGAAGGGAACGTGGACGTACACTCCGAAAGTCGTCATCGCTCCACCTTGACGAAGCACACAACAGTAACCGCGGTCTCTACTTCTCGAGTCGGCGAGGTTCGCTGAGAATTCGTGTGAACCATGTGTGCAACATAACGGCTTGGCACGAGGAGTCACCCTGCGTCGTCGAATTGCCGGCGCATCGAGGCCACTGCATCAGCGATTACGGCGCTCCACGAACCCCGGTGACGACGAACGTTTTTCAGCGCTCGACTAGCAGTGTGGAACCACGCCAGCGCAACGACGAATCGCCGCTGAACGTGTTCGCAAACCTCGCGACGTGACCCTACTCACCGCGAACGGCTCAGCAAGATCGACGTGACCTCGTGGCCGACTGGGATTAGGCGCAGGCCGCGATGGATTTAGCCAAGGACTTTTCGTCAGCCGTAAAGGTCGCCCGGTGCGCATTCTCGTACGCTGAGAGCTTCGACATACTCGTGTAGCTCGCGTAGGCCTTGAGGACAGTCACGATGAAACTGAGGACTTGCTTGGTCTTCGCGTTCGGAGCCGTCGCCTCCATCTTCTCGTAGTAGGGCAGGATCTCCTTCACCCACGAGTGATAGCTGGCAATCGAGAACGTGGTCGGCGTCGGCTTCTGGTGCTCGGCCCAACTGAAGACTGCGTTGCAGAACGGGCTGTGACTGATTGCTCCGGCCTGGGGCACGGCCACACTCATGGGAACGAGCAGGGCGCCAGCGACGACCGATCCCGCTATAAAGATCCGCGCTCGCGATGCCAGGCGCTTGGTACGAGACATTTCCGCTCCCTTCACGTGGGAATCGTCAGAGCCAACATCGTTCTGCCGTTCCCGAAGTACGCCGTCACGACTGTGACGACACACCGAGTTTCTATCAGGTGGGACCAGCAAACGCCAACACCCTTCTCTCGTGGCCCACGTGAGGACCACGAGAGAAGGCGATTAGCCAGTGGGGACGCACAATCTCTCATTGCCAAGGACAAAGGAACGCGGACCGCTGCAGGGTTTGAGCATCACCGTCTCTGACGCTGACGGCAGCGTGATCGGCACGACGTTGCCAAAATTCCCGTAGGTGATTGTCATGGTCTGGTACGTCGCGACATGGTTTTCATCCACAGTCGGTCCCGGCGAGGGAACGAAGAACCAGCCGTGATACGTCGGCGTGACACTGGTGACGTAATCATCATTCACGTCAATCACGTACGTAATCAAAATCTGGCCGACGTTGCCGGGTTCGACGGAATTCGCCGACACGACTTGCTGTGCGGTGAAGTGGTCGCCGGCCCGAGTGACGCTGACGGCGCTGAGGAGCATCTTAAGTACCTGAGTGGCTGCGGTCGGTCCGAATTGATTGTCGACAAGAGGTGTGAGCGGCGTTTCACCCCATTTTTGAGATAGTTGTCGAGATGATGAGATTCGCGCGAGATCGACGTAGGTTTCACTTCCCACCACGACGATGCCGACGCCGGGGGCAATGACGGCGGTGCGGTCAGGTGCTCGATAATTGAGAAACTGATTGTAGGTGAAGCCCGGGGCGTCGAGCGTCCTTTGGACGACGGTGCGAAAGATAGTGGCGATGACCTGATTACCCGCGGGCGGCGTCGAAAAGTACGAGATACGCGCCGCGGTCTGAACGCTCAGCACTACGCTCACCAGAGCAAGCGCGGTCATCACGGCGAGGAGCGACTTGGGGATCCACTGTCTCATCGGCACTCAGTCTGACACGCGTGCACCGGCGTCGCTGTCACGTGATTGTCAGAGATATTTACGTCCACGGGGCCGATTTCAGGTTCGTCGCCGCCGTCACATCCTCCGCAAAGACTCCGTTAGTAGGCAAAGCAGCCGCTGAATCCGTCCACTGTGGTGCGGTAGTCCCCACCGCACAACGTGAGCGGTACAGTCCGCGATAGGGGCGGTGGAGAGAACGCCGGCACCGCTCCGAAACTGCCATACGTCTGTGGCGCGAATCGAAACTTTGATACCCGTTCCCATCTGATGTGGCCCTTGGCCTGTGGCGCACCGACACTGAACCAGCCCTGCTCGTTCGTCACGATCGAACTGACCAGATCATCAGTGACGTAGACCGTGTAGGTGAGACGCACCTGACCCGGACTCCCCGGAGAGACGACGTTCGCGCCCACGACCGTCGTGACTTTGAAGTTGTCGTCTCCGAATCGAACCACGCTCTCGGCTGTCAAGAGTCTCTGCAATGGACCCAGCACCCCCTGAGGGCCGTAGATGTCGTCAGCGAATCGTGTGAGCGGTCCCCGGCCCCACTTTTGCGAGAGGTCCGGCGCGCTGGGTGCGATATATACCTCGGAACCGACCACAATCACGTTCGGGGCCCCATAACCCTGGAAGTGAAAATGGAATCGGTCCGGCGCCCGGTACCCGATAATGCCCTCGAAGATAAAACTTGGTTCGTCCAAAGTGCGCTGTACCACGGTACGAAAGATCCTCACGACGGCGCGGTTTCCGGGGGCCGGGGTCGAAAAGTACGAGATGCGTTCCGACGTGTGCAGGCTCAGCCCCACGGTCGCGAGTGCGAGCACCGTCATCACGGCGAGGAGCGACTTGGGGATCCAGCGTCTCATTTGCTGTCAGTTTGCCACGAGATTGGCACAACAGACGACGAACACGAGAACTCTGACGCGAACGCTCAACTCACGCGCTGGGCGAATCGAAGTGCGGCGCCAACGGCGCCGTGGAACGCGAGACCTTGAGTCGCTTGCCGAAGTGATTTTCAATCGCCTCGTGTGCCAGGGCCATGACTTCACCCGAGCCCGGTGGGTTGTCCTCACGCAAAACTCCCGCCAGGTCCGCGCCCAGGATGCGGCGGATGAGTTGGAGGGCGTCTTGGCTAATCGTGGTCCCCGTGCGGCAATTGGCGCAGAGCGTCCCGCCGACCTCGGCATTAAAGGCCACGAGCGGTCCGGGCGACTCGCAGTTCACGCAAAATTCCACCACCGGTTCGGAGCCGTCATAAGAAAGGAGTCTGAAGAAGAACGACGCGGCCACCAGTTCGGGGTGGTAGTGCGTGTCGTCCAAGGTCAACAAGACCCGCACGAGCATTTCGAAGATGCCTTCGTCAGCCGCTTCGTCGGTGGGGATTGCGTCGACCACTTCGACAACCGCGAGACCCGCCGAGATGCGCGCATAATCACTGCGCAAGTTCGTCATTCGCTCCAAGTGCGTGACGTGTTTGGTGATCCACAGATCGCCACGTCCCTTCACGAGATCGACCTTCACGTGACCCATGGGTTCCAAAGAGCCACCCATGCGACTCGAGGTCTTTCGAACTCCCTTGGCGAGTACGCGAAGTTTGCCGTGGTGCCGGGTCCAGAGCACACCCACACGGTCCGCCTCGCCCGACTTGTACGTGCGAAGGACAACGGCCTCGTCGTCGAGTTCCTTCACCTGCGTGGCCTCACTGGATCACCGTCACTCGTGAGCATCCCCGTGGTCGGTCGGTTCGTCCGCGGGTGCACTCGGACCGGTCGACTCGTCGTCCTCGGGCGGGTCCTGGAAGTGCTGCTGGCGCTGGGTGATACCCACGAAGCGATTGAGCCAGACGCCAAAGGCGACGAGAACGGCCAGCACGACCGGAACGGCCAGTAACGGAACCAGGCTCGAGACGCCGTTGACGGCCAGGACCCACAGGAAGATGTAGAGGAGCAACACCACAATGGCGACGCCACGAGTGAACTTCACGAGTCCACGCCACCGTATCGTCGGTCGCGCTGCTGATACTCAAAAATGGCGGCGTAGAGGTCCTCGCGACGAAAATCAGGCCAGAGCACTTCGGTAAAGACCAGTTCGGAGTACGCCATCTCCCAGAGCAGGAAATTCGAGGTGCGAAACTCCCCCGACGTGCGCACCACTAAATCGGGATCGGGCAATTCTGGATGATAGAGGCGCTCGCGGATCGACTTCTCGTCGATCTTGTTGGCGCTCACGTGGTCCTGCACGAGGCGCTTCACCGCGTCGACGATCTCGGCCCGTCCGCCGTAGTTGAAGGCGATGTTGAGCGTCATGACCTTATTGTTCTCCGTGAGTTGCTCGGCTTCGTCCATGCGCGACAGGACTCCCTTCGGCACGCGCCAGTCGCGCCGACCCGAAAAGATGATGCGCACGCCCTCGGCGTGAAGTTCGTGTTGGCGACGCTCTAAGAGTCCGCGATTGAAGTTCATGAGGAAGCGCACTTCATCCACCGGACGACGCCAGTTCTCGGTCGAGAAGGCGTAGACGGTAAGGGTCTTGATGCCGAGGTTGAGCGCGCCGTAGGCCGTGTCGACCAGGGCCTCTTCGCCCGCGCCGTGGCCCTCAGTGCGCGCCAAGCCTCGACGCGTGGCCCAACGTCCGTTGCCGTCCATCACGACGCCGACGTGGCGGGGTATAAAACGCAGGTCCAGATTCACCGGAATCGGGGTGGGACGGGGGTCAGGCACAAATAAAACTTAGTTGGTCAATGTAAGAGGGACCGATGCTCTTCACCACTCTGTCGCATTACAAAACGATTGCGATTGGTCGGACGTTAGGGTTCATGGGTGAAATCCTTTGACCCCGACGACGAGTCGCCCGACCTCGAGGCCGACCCGGAGACGGGTGTGCAGCTCGATGACGACCTCGTCGACATCGACGTCGACCGCGCCCTAGCGCTACTGGACCGCATCACCGCACACCTGCCCGGCGGCGGCGAGAGTCGCGACGGTCAGCGCCAGATGGTGGCCGCAGTCGCCAAGGCCTTCTCACGTCGTGAACACGCCGTCATCGAAGCGGGAACCGGCGTGGGCAAATCTCTGGCGTACCTGGTGCCGGCCGCGATGAGCGGACATCGGGTCGTCGTCGCCACCGCCACCAAGAACCTCCAGGACCAGTTGGCCAAAAAAGACGCCCCCACCGTCGCCGAGGTGTCCACGCGGACGAAGGTCGCGGTACTCAAGGGCAAGAGCAACTACCTGTGTCGCAATCGGGCCCAGGCCACTGGTGGGGGCAGCCAACTCAGCTTCGACGACGGCTCGAACGTGCCCAAGGGCGTGGCCGACCAGATGCGCCGCATCCTGCGCTGGGCCGACGAGACCGAGACCGGCGACCGCGACGAACTCAGCTTCGAGCTTGACCCGCGCGCGTGGCGCGGATTATCGGTCACCCCCCAGGAATGCCTCGGGCGCGCGCAGTGCCCCCAGGGCCATAACTGCTTTCACGAACTCGCCAAGGACCGCGCCGCCGAGAGT
Source organism: Acidimicrobiaceae bacterium (assembly GCA_003168075.1). Taxonomy (GTDB): domain Bacteria; phylum Actinomycetota; class Acidimicrobiia; order Acidimicrobiales; family RAAP-2; genus RAAP-2. Next base: position 25,324 of record PMTL01000191.1, on the reverse strand, counting down.
TCGATCGTTATCGTCAACACCCACCTCTACGCCGCGCACCTGGCGTCGGGCTCGATGTTGTTGCCGGCCCACGAGTACGTCGTCTTCGACGAAGCGCACGAAGTGCTCGACATCTTCGCTTCGCTGCTGGGCACGTCACTCAACGCCGCGCGCCTGCGCGCCTTCGCGACCATTGCCAAATCCCTCCTCGCTGTTAGTTTCTCCGACACCGCCAACGACCTGGTCGCAAGCGCGGACCGTCTGGCGACGATCCTCGAGATCCAGTACGACGCCCAGGAGTTGAGCGGACTCGGTCCCGACGCCCAACGAGAGATCGACACCGCCGCGGGACTCACCACGCGTCTGATTGAGGCCATTCGCGCCACCGAGACCTCCGGAGCAGAGGACGAAGCCCGCAAGATTCGCACCCTGGGTCCGGGTGTGCACATGTCCAATGACCTGGCGCGCATCGCTCGCCCGCAACAAGGTGAGATCCTGTACCTCTCTCGTCGCGACCGCGAGATCTACCTCGAAGTCAACCTCGTCGACGTCGGACCGCGCTTGAAGGAGGACCTCTGGGGCGACGTCACCGCGGTGCTGACGAGTGCCACGATCCCCGACAGCCTGCCCGCGCAACTCGGCCTCGACGACGTGAGGATCGAATCGTTCGCCAGTCCTTTTGATTACGCACACAATTCACTGCTCTACGTGCCGGCCGGCTTTCCGGGGCGCAACGACGCGCGCGCCGAGGCCGCCATCATCGATGAGCTCGTCACACTCATTGAAGCCGCCGGTGGACGCACGCTGGCACTCTTCACGAATCGCTCGGTGATGAACCGCGTCGCCGAGGCGGTCGAGGAGAGAATCGACACGCCGGTGCTAGTGCAGGGAACGCTCTCGCGTCAGCGGATCATTGAACTCTTTCGCGACTCGGCCGAGGCCAGTCTCTTCGCGGTCGCAAGTTTCTGGCAGGGCATTGACGTGCCGGGGCATTCACTGTCCCTGGTGACCATCGACCGCCTGCCGTTCTCGGTACCCAACGATCCCCTGCTCAAGGCGCGCCAGGAACGTTCGACCAATCCCTTCCTGGAGGTGGACCTGCCGCGCGCCACGATGTTGCTGGCTCAAGGTGTCGGGCGCCTGATCCGCAACCGCAGCGACCGGGGCGTCGTCGCGGTACTCGACACGCGTCTGGCCGAAGCGCGGTACCGGTCGTTGCTCTTCAAGAAACTCCCGCCCATGAAACGTACCCGTGACCAGGCTGAAGTAACGAAGTTCCTGCACGAATTGCGCGCNNCCATGAGCGCGCAATGCTCTACTTAAACTATTATTTCACTAGTAAATCTAGTTAGGTTGGTCGACCTAGCGACAACCAGTCAGGTACGCACCGTGCATTTGAACTTTGCCCTCATCATGGGAAGCGTCGTGGTCGGCTTTCTCGTCGGCCTCACCGGCATGGGTGGCGGCGCATTGATGACCCCGATGTTGGTGCTGATCTTCGGCGTGACGCCCTCGGCGGCCATTTCCTCTGACCTCATCGCGGCGCTGTTCATGAAGCCCCTGGGTGTCGCCGTGCACTGGCACCGCAAGACCATCCAGCCCAAATTGGTCCGCTACCTCTGTTACGGATCGGTCCCGGCCGCGATACTGGGCACCTACGTCATGCACCGACTCGGTTCGACCAAATCGGCCGAGAAGCACCTCGAGCTCATCTTGGGCCTCGCGCTCATCGTGGGAGCGGCGGCCATGGTGGGTCGCGCCTTCTTTCCCACCCGCAAAGTAGTTAATGGCCCCCTCAAGATCAATCGTCCGGTCATCATCACCGTGGGTGTCATCGGCGGCTTCATGGTGGGACTCACGTCGGTGGGTGCCGGATCACTGATCATCGTGATGCTGTTGCTCATCTACCCCCACATCCGCACCGACCAGCTGGTCGGCACCGACCTGGCCCAGTCCATTCCCTTGACCGCGGCGGCGACACTGGGCACCTTGATGTTCGGCCACGTGCAGCTCGCCGTCACCGCCTCGATCATCATCGGCAGTGTTCCCGCCGTCGTCGCTGGCTCGTTGCTCTCCTCGCGCGCCTTCACCAAGACTCTTCGCCCCTTCCTGGGCGGCGTGGCCCTCCTCAGTGGCCTCAAGTACGTGGGACTGCCCATGGACGCGCTCGGTGTCTCGGCCGTCATCATCTTGGCGGTGGCCACGGTCATCGCAGTCCGCTCGACCAATGTGGCGACCTTCGACGCGCCGGCGATTCTTCCCGAACCCGCGCTCGAGAGTTAGAGCCCGAAGCGGTCCATCACGTCGTCGCGCTTCTGCCAGCCCGGCTCGACCGAGACCTTGAGTTCTAAGTAGCACCCCTCGGGGAGTTGACGGCGCGCGGCGATGCCGACGTCCTTTAAGAGTTGTCCACCCTTACCAATGACCATGCCCTTTTGGCTTTCGCGCTCGACGAGGATCTCCACGATGATGTGGGGCCACTCGAACTCGATGACTCGACAGTGGATCGAGTGCGGCAGTTCCTGCTTGGTCTTTCGCACGAGTTGCTCGCGCACCAGTTCGGCGACCCACATAGCCTCGGGTACGTCCGAGACCTCGTCCTCGGGAAAGAGGTACTCCCCCTCGGGCATCTGAGCCTGGACGTAGCGCACGAGCTCCCCGGTGCCCGCACCGGTCTTGGCGGACACCGGGAAGTACTCGACCCTGGTGGCGGCGTCGGGAATGCCCTTTTCTTCGGCGATCAGCGTGACCGCTTCGTGAGCGGCCATGAGTTGCGCGGCGACGGCGTCGCGGCCGGTCTTGTCCATCTTGTTCACGACGACGCAGGCCTGCGGACCATTAATGCCGCGGCATTTGTCGAGCAGTGTGCCAATCACGTTACGATCCCCGGGACCGATCGCCTTGCCGGCCTCGATGACGGCCATGATGACGTCGACACCATCGACCGACGCGCGCGCGGTGTTGTTCAACCGATTGCCCAGGCTCGTCTTGGGGCGGTGGATGCCCGGAGTGTCGACGAAAATCACTTGCACGCCGTCCTCGGTCAAGATGCCGCGGATCGCGTTGCGCGTGGTGTTGGGACTCGCCGAGGTGATGGTCACCTTGGTCCCCACGACCTGGTTGACGAGGGTGGACTTGCCCACGTTGGGCCGTCCGATGATGGCGGCGAATCCCGAGCGGGTCACGTGTCGTCCATCTTCTCGATCAGGACTTCTTCGATGCGTCGGCCGTCCATGCGCACGACCGTGAGCACGTAGCGCTCGACCTCGAAGATGTCGCCCTTCGCCGGTACGCCACCGGCGAGGTCGAGGACCAATCCGCCCACGGTGTCCCAGCCGTCCTTGGGCAGGTCGAGTTCGTATTCGCCGTTGACATCGTCGATGTTGAGTCGTCCGCTCACCACGAGTCCGGTGCCCGGAATCATTGCGACCTCGTCGTCTAGGACCGGGTCGGATTCGTCGGTGATCTCGCCCACGAGCTCTTCCAAAATGTCCTCCAAGGTCACCACGCCCGCCGTGCCGCCGTATTCATCGACGACCACGAACAGGTGGCTCTGGCCCTGGCGGATCTGGGTCAACAGCGCCGCGACTCTCTTCGTCTCGGGGACGAAGGACGGGTCGCCCATGTGCCCACTCACCACATCCTCGCCACGACCTTCGGCCACGAGTCGCGCCAGGTGGCGCAGGTTCACGATGCCCACGACGTCGTCCACTCCTTCGCCGAGCACCGGCAGGCGCGAGCGACCAGTGTCGATGGCGGTGTTGAGCGCGGCCAGGATGGTGGCGTGCGCCGACACGTCGACCATGTCGATGCGCGGCACCATGACCTCGCGCACGATGGTGTCGCCGAATTCGATGACGCTGCGGATGAAGTTGCGTTCATCTCGTTCGATGGCCTGGTCCTCGTGGGCGACGTCGGCCATGGCGAGCACTTCGGACTCGGTCATCTTCGACGCCCCAGTGCCCCCCCCGAAGAGACCGATAACGCCCTGGGCGATCGAGAGCAGCAGTTTCGAGATCCACTTAATCGGCCAGAAGTTGAGCAGAGTCTCGACGACCGGGGCCGTCGTCAACGCCGCCGAGTCGGGGTGCTGGACGGCGAAGTTCTTGGGTATCGCCTCAAAGATGACGAAGATGACCACGACTTCGCCTACGGTCGAGATGAACAGTCCCGCTGCTCCAAACAGGCGCGACGCCAGAACACCCACCATGGTGGCCGACACCAGTTGGCAGACCAGCACCAGCAACAGGAGCGGATTCAGGAATTTTTCGGGCGACTCCGACAGGCGCGCTAAGGACTTCGCACCGCGCTTTCCTTGTTCCCTCAGGGAACGTGCGCGTGATTTGTTCATGCGCACGAGCGACGTCTCGGCCATTGCGAAGAAGCCCGAGAGGATCAACAAGACCGCGACGGTGATGACCAGGGCGGTGTCCGACCCCGACCAGACGGCCGCGATCATGACGCGCTCGATCGGTAGTGACGCGCCAGGAGTTCACGCTCCCTCGCCTCCATGCGCTCGGCCTCTTCGTCGAGCACGTGGTCCCACCCGCGCAGGTGCAAGACGCCGTGCACGATCAGCAGGGCTATTTCGTCGTCGAAGGAGCATTCGTGCTCGACCGCGTTCGCCGCGGCGACCGACGGGCAGATCACGATGTCGCCGACTAACTGGGGGATCTCGGGCGTCGGGGGCTCGCCCGGACCCGTGCCGCCAGCGTCGGGCACGCGGCCCGTCGGGTCCGGTTCGGCGTCGATGGGAAACGAGAGCACGTCAGTCGGACCCTTCTTGCCCATGAACTGCTCATTAAGGTCCGCCATCGTGGCGTCACTGGTGAAGATGAGCGACACCTCGGCGAGGCCTCTCACGCCCTCGTCGCTGAGCGCGGCGCGACAGAGCTCAATCCAACGCTCCAGGTCGATTTTCTGATCGGCCTGCTCGTCGGCAGCGTAGATATCGATGCTCATCAGTTGGTGTGGCGATCGTAGGCTGCGACGATGTCGGCCACGATGCGGTGACGCACGACGTCCTTGACGCCCAAGTGCACGAAGGAGATGTCGTCCACACGACCCAGGATGTTCTCGATGTTCGCGAGACCCGAGGGCTTGCCGTTGAGGTCCACTTGGGTGACGTCGCCGGTGACGACGGCCCTGGCGTTGAAGCCAATGCGCGTCAGGAACATCTTCATCTGCTCGGGTGTCGTGTTCTGGGCCTCATCCAAGATGATGAAGGAGTCGTTGAGCGTGCGCCCGCGCATAAAGGCGAGTGGCGCGACTTCAATGGTGCCATTGGCGATGAGTCGCTGCGCCCCGTCGGGTCCGACCATGTCGTAGAGGGCGTCGTAGAGCGGACGCAAATACGGATCGACCTTGGCCATGAGGTCACCGGGGAGAAATCCCAGGTGCTCTCCCGCTTCGACCGCCGGACGCGTCAGGACGATGCGCTGTACTTGGCGACGATGCAGTGCCTGCACCGCGGCGGCCACCGCGAGGTAACTCTTGCCGGTACCGGCCGGGCCGATCCCGAAGGTGATGATGGACTTCTCAATGGCGTCGGTGTAGCGCTTCTGGCCAGCGGTCGAGGGGCGGATTGCCTTGCCCTTGGCGCCGCGCACGACTTCGTGGCGCAGGACTTCGCTCGGGCGCAGGTCGTCGGCCACCATGTCGATGGTGCGCGAGATCTTCGTGGGGTCGAGCGTCTGTCCGCTCTCGAGCACGAGCACGAGTTCGTCGAAGAGACGCAGCACGGTGGCGGCGTCGGGACCGGCGACGCTGATTTGGTTGCCCTGCACGCGGATCTTGGAGTGCGGGAACGAACGTTCGACCACGCGCAGGTGCTCGTCGCGCGGTCCGAGCAGCCCGGCCATGAGGTGCGTATTGGGAACGTAGGTGGTCGCCATCAGGGCCTCGTCGGCCGCGGCATCAAAGGTCATCCTGGTGGCCACTGCATCTTTCGTCCGCCCAGCAGATGCAGGTGCAGGTGGGGCACGGACATCTGGGCGTCGGGGCCCACGTTCATGACGAGGCGGTATCCGCTGTCGCGCACGCCTTCGTGGTGAGCGACCCGCTGGGCCAGCAACACCAATTCGTCAACGATGCCGCCGTGCCCAGCGGTCACCTGGTCGGCGCTCGTGAGATGCACCTTGGGGATCACCAACACGTGCACCGGCGCCTGAGGTTCGATGTCACGTATAGCCAGAGCGGTGTCACTCTCGGCCACCGGCGTGGATGGAATCTCGCCAGCGACGATTTTGCAAAAGAGGCACTCACTCATGTGTTGCTCTCATCTTTACTCATTCTCACGACCGTCAAGCGAAAATCCCCATGAACCGTTCGTGAACGAAAGGATCGCCGCCGCCACGACGCCGGCCGTTTCGCCTCGCAGGACGGTAGGTCCCAGTGACACGCGGCGTCGCCCTTCGTCCCATTCACCAGGGGCCCAGCCCCCTTCGGGGCCGACCGCCACGGCCGTCAGGCCACTCCAGTCGCCGTCACCCGTGAAGTCAGCGATCGCGACGCGAGCGGGCACCTCGGCCGGCGTGACGGGCTCGGAGATTAGGAGGTCATAGGTGCGTCGACACTGCGCGCAGGTCTCGTCGGCGATACGCCGCCATCGGCTCAGCACCTTGTCGCGCGCTTCTCCGCGAAATTTCTGGGCGACACGCTGACTCACCAGGGGCACGATCCGCGCCACTCCGACTTCGGTGGCCTTGGCCACAGCCCACTCGCCGCGCTCGCCCTTCAGGGGTGCCAGGTAGAGCGTCGTCTTGACGGGCGTCGGATCGGTGACGACGTCGCTCAGTACGTCGAGACCGGTGCTCGTGACGCCGGCCAGTCGCCACGACCCGCGCCCGTCGCTCAGGACAATCTCCTCGCCGTCACGAGCGCGCAGGACGCGCCGAAGGTGATGATCGTCGTCACGCGACAACGCCGGATTCTCGAGGTCATTCACTCGAATTTGGGTCAACGCGGCCACGCGGCGCGGCCACTCAGAGATCATCGTTTGGCTCGCTTGCGAAAGAGTCCCCCGCCGTGGTGTTCGGCAACCGACTCTCCGCGGTGCTGGGCGAGCTGACGCAACAAGTCGCGCTCGACGTCGTCGAGCTCGCTCGGCACGTCGACGATGAGGTGCACGAACATGTCGCCGCGGCCGCGGCCGTGCAAGTGCTCCACACCCTCGTGGCGCACCCGGTGCACCGTTCCCGAGGCGCTCCCCGCGTCGACGTCGATCGCGGTGGTGGCGCGCAATGTCGGAACCTCGATGCTCGTACCCAGGGCGGCCTGGGCGAAAGATATGTGCGCCTCGTGGTGCAGGTCGTCGCCCTGGCGTTCGAAGCGCTGGTCGACCGCGACTCTCAGGTGCACGAAGAGTCGCCCGTTGGGGCCACCACGCGGACCCGCGGGACCGCGGTCAGAAAGTCGCATGGTCGAACCGTCTTCGACGCCAGCGGGAATCTGAATCGTCATCGTCGTCGACTCGTTCTTTCGCCCCTCTCCGCGACAGTCCGCACAGGGAGTCTCGATACGCGAACCCGTGCCGTTGCAACGCGTGCACACCGACGTGGTCATCATCTGGCCCAGGATCGAATTGCGCACTCGTCGCACCTCGCCGAGTCCCGCGCACTCCACGCAGGTGACCGGCGACGTGCCCTCGGCGCATCCGCTTCCGTCACAGGTCGCGCAGCGCTGGGGCAGCGTCACGGTGATTTCGCGGTTGGCCCCGAAGGCGGCGTCGTCGAGGGTGATCTCCACGCTCACCTCGGCGTCGGGACCGGGCTGGGGGCCACGACGTTGGGTGGAGCGCCCGCCCATGCCGCCGAAGAACATGTCGAAGATGTCCTGGACGGAACCGGCGCCGAAGGGATTGGCGCCCGCGCCGACGTCTTGGCCGAAGCGGTCGTAGTTGGCGCGACGCTCGGGGTCCGACAAGATCTCGTAGGCCTGCGAGACCTCTTTGAAGCGCGCCTCGGTCGTGGCGTCACCCGGATTCGCGTCGGGGTGCAGTTGTCGCGCCAACCGACGATAGGACTTCTTCAGGTCCTCCGCCGAGACGTTGTGGTCGACTTCGAGAATTTGGTACAGATCAGTGGTCGGCATGTTCCTCATCCCCACCGAAGTGGTGCGCTAGGTGTTGCGAGACCGCGCTGGCGGCGGCCATTGCTTCTTGGTACTTCATGCGGGTCGGTCCGAGCAGACCCACGGCCCCCGCGCGCTCGCCGTCGATCGTCACCGGCGCCACGATCACGGCGCACGCCGACAACGGCTCGAACCCGTTCTCTGAGCCAATGGCGACCGAGAGGCCCTTGGCCAACATGTCCTGGACCAGCGAGACGACGAGCAGCTCTTGTTCCAGGATGGCGAGCACCTTGCGCACTGTCTCCACCCCGTCAAAGGAGTCGGCCACGTGTGACGAGCCGCCGATGAAGACCATGTCACCGTCGGTGGTGGGCTGCTCGGCGTGCAGGGACGACACCGCGTCGCGCACCAGCATGGCCACGTGGTCGTGGCGCGAGGGCACCTGGACCTGGGTCTCGAGCGTGGTGCCGATGAGCAGCGCGTTGAGCTGGCGCGACGCTTCGGCGCAGGTCTCGTAGTCGACGTCGAAGTGCGGGTTCAGCGAGTGCTTGATCACCGACCCGTCGGAAAAGACGCTCACGAGCAGTTGATGGTGGGCGTCGATGTTCACCAGTTGTGCCGAGAGAATCGACGCGTGCGTGTTCGTGGCACCGACGACGACCGCGGTGTAGCTGGTCATATGGCTGAGGAGGGTCGAGGTCTGCTCGAGCACGTCCTCGACCTCGCCGCGCACGTTGGCGAAGAAGTCGCTGACCTGTTGCTGCTGGACGGCGCCGAGCACACCGGAACGCAGGTGGTCGACGAAGTAGCGATAGCCCTTGTCGGTCGGGATCCGACCGGCCGAGGTGTGGGGCTGGGCCAGGTAGCCCTCGCGCTCAAGGGACACCATCTCCGAACGCACGGTCGCCGGAGAGACGGCGACGTCGGCGCTCGAGGCGACCGAGGAGGATCCGACTGGCTGGGCGGTGTCAATGTGCTCAGACACCACGGCTTCGAGGATCGTCGCCTTACGGGGGTCGAGGTCAGTAGATGCGGGGTTGGTCGCGCGACGAGCCATGTTTCCTCCTTGTTAGCACTCAATTCTACCGAGTGCCAGCAATTCGACGTCCAGGAGCTCTGAGCCGTAAGTTGGAGGGTACGACTCTGCAGTGACAGCGAGGTTGATCATGATCCCCAAGCCCACGCGCCCACCCGAACCCGTCGCGGGCCCCGAACGCACGCAACTCGAGGGGTGGCTTGATTTTCACCGCGCGACACTGCTCATAAAATGCTCGGAACTGACCTTCGATCAATTGACCCTGCAGGCGGTCCCGCCCTCGACGCTGACCCTGCTGGGCCTGTTACAGCACATGACCCTCGTCGAGATCTGGTGGTTCGACGTGGTCTTCTTTGACAGCGCGACACCGTTGCCATTCTCCAGTGACGACGACCGCGACGCCGAGTTCAACGACTTCAGCTTCGCAACGCCCGAGGAGGTGGCGGAAATGTTCCTCGCCGCGTGCGCACGCTCACGCGAACTAGCAGCTCCCGTCTCGCTCGACACCTTGACGGCCAAGACCGGTCATAAGGAGCTGCTGGACCTGCGCTGGATCTACACGCACATGATCGAGGAGTACGCCCGCCACAACGGCCACGCCGACTTCCTGCGCGAGGTCATCGACGGAACGACGGGTCTTTAGTCAGTCCTCGAGCTTGAGCGCCGCGACGAAGGCCTCGGGGGGGACTTCGACGCGCCCGAGGTTCTTCATACGCTTCTTGCCCTCTTTTTGCTTCTCGAGGAGTTTGCGCTTTCGGGTGATGTCGCCGCCGTAACACTTGGCCAGCACGTCCTTGCGCCGCGCCTTGACGGTCTCGCGCGAAATGATGCGACCTCCGACGGCGGCCTGGATGGGCACGTCGAACATCTGGCGAGGAATCAGCTCCTTGAGTCGCTCGGCCATCTTGCGCCCGTAGACGTCGGCATTGGAGCGGTGCACGATCGTCGAAAAGGCGTCGACGGGCTCGTGGTTGATCAGCAAGTCCACGCGCACCAGGTTCGAGGTCACGTAACCGCTCTGCTCGTAGTCCAGACTGGCGTAGCCCTTGGTGCGCGACTTCAACGCGTCAAAGAAGTCGATGACGACCTCGGCCAGGGGAATCGAATAGCGCAGCTCCACGCGTTCGGTGGAGAGATACTCCATCTTGATCATGTCGGCTCGGCGCGTCTGACAGAGGTCCATCACCGAGCCCAGGTACTCCGCCGGTGTGAGAATAGAAATGTGCAGCATTGGTTCATCGATGTGGTCGAGGCGCGAGGCGTCGGGCAAATCCGTCGGGTTATCGATCTTTACTTCACTTCCGTCGGTCAAGTACGCCCGGTACACGACTGACGGTGCCGTCGCGATGATGTCGAGGTTGAACTCGCGCTCGAGGCGCTCTCGCACGATGTCCATGTGCAGCAGTCCGAGAAACCCGCAGCGAAAACCGAATCCCAAGGCGTGAGACGACTCGGGATCGTAGGTGATCGAGGCGTCGTTGAGTTTGAGCTTGTCGAGCGCGTCGCGCAGATCGCCCAGATCGTCGCCGTCGATGGGGTAGATACCGCAGTAGACCATCGGTTTGGGCTCAATGTAGCCGTCGAGCGCGGTCGCGGCCGGACGACCGGCCTCGGTGATGGTCTCACCCGAGCGCGCTCCCCCGACGTCCTTGATGCCCGCCACGATGTAGCCGACTTCACCGGGAAGATGTTGCTCGACCGCGATCATGTCGGGAGTGCGCACGCCGATCTCTTCGATCTCGTGGTTCTCCGCGGCCTGCATCATGCGGATCTTGACGTCGTCACGCAGCGTGCCGTCAATGATGCGGATGGAAGAAATCACCCCGCGGTACTGGTCGTAGTACGAATCGAAGATCAGCGCGCGCAGCGGATCATCAGGATTACCACCGGGAGCGGGGATGCGCTCGATAATGGCGCGTAGCAACTGCTCCACGCCCTCGCCGGTCTTGGCCGAGATCGAGAGAATCTGATCGGAGGGCAGTCCCAGCACCCGGTCGAGCTCTTCCTTGCAGCGCTCGGGGTCGGCGGCCGGCAGGTCGATCTTGTTCAGCACCGCGACGATTTCGAGGTTGTTCTCAATCGCCTGGTAGCAATTGGCCAGAGTCTGGGCCTGGATGCCCTGGCTGGCGTCGACGAGCAGAACGGCTCCCTCGCAGGCCGCGAGCGAGCGCGAGACCTCGTAGCCGAAGTCCACGTGGCCGGGCGTGTCGATGAGCTGCAGAATGTAGTCCTCGAAAAACACTCGGACATTTTGGGCCTTGATGGTGATGCCGCGTTCGCGTTCGATATCCATCGAATCCAAGTACTGCGCGCGCATGAGGCGCGGGTCCACCGCGCCGGTGATCTCCAAGATGCGGTCCGATAACGTCGACTTGCCGTGGTCGACGTGGGCGATGATGGAAAAATTCCGGATTCTTGCCGTTTCGACGGGGAGAAGAATGTTGGCCACGGTGCGCTCAAGGCTACTGGCCGAGGGCGGTGACCCCGCAAAAAAAGGGGTGCTACACGCCGTCTGCTAGCCTGGTCTAGCCCGCCGGACAGTCTCGGCGAATGAGAACGAGGTTTTTTTGTGGCAAATATCAAGAGCCAGATCAAGCGGAACAAGACCAACGAGAAGGCACGCGAGCGCAATCGCGCCGTGAAGTCCGAGTTGCGCACCCGCGCCAAGAACGCCGTGGCTGCGGTGGGCACCGAGACTGAAGAGGCCACCTTGCGTCTCGCCGTCAAGCGCATTGACATGGCCGCTTCCAAGGGCATCATTCACAAGAACCAGGCCGCCAACAAGAAGAGCGGACTGATGAAGCGCATCGCCAAGCTGAGTGCCGAGGCGAACGCCTAGTTCGTCGCATCCACTCCAGGAGGCGCCCCGCGGGGCGCCTTTTTTTGTTGCCCTACTGCTCTCGACGCACTCGCTGGTGGTCTCTAGGAGCGCCGTGCACTCATCGTCAAGCGTGCTAGTCGCGCGACCAGCACCTCAATCACGGTGAGGTCCGTCAGGTCCTGATCGGTGTTGAGGTCCTTGCCGCCATAGCTGACGCCACCTTTGAGGTCCACGTCGGCATTGGCGATGAGATGAATCGCGTCACCAATGCGCTCGGCCCCCATGCGACTGGCCATCGACAGCAACTTCTTGGCACCGAAGGCGTTCATGCCGAGTAGCTGCGCCGCCTCCTCGGGACTCGCCACATCCGCTCCCTCGAGGCGCGCCATGCGCAAGTAGTAACGCTGCAGCATGAAGATGATCTGCACGCCCGCTCGCCCCTTGGAGTCGAGCATGCGTCGCGCCACGGTGATCGCCGTGGTGGCGTTGCCACTTTCCAGAGCGTCAGTGAGGTCCCACTCGGGCACACCGCCGGCGTCGCCAAGGTAGGGCTCGACGTGGTTCGCGTTGAGCGGCGCCGAGCCGTAAATAGACGCCAGCAGTCGCGCCAACGAATCCACTCGCGCGACGTCGTCACCGACCTGTTCGCTGATGCGCGAAGCGGCGCCAGCATCGATGACGACGCGGTATTCCTTCATCTTGTCGTTGACGAAGGCCACGTGGTTCCTCGATCCAGAGCCGACGTTGACTTCAACGACGTCCTGAGCGGCCTTAACGAGTTTGTGCGACTTGGCCCCCACCACCGCCAGCGCCAAGACGACGTCGGGCGCCGGACTCGCCATCCACGCCAGCAGTGCGGTGACCTCGTCGGCGAGAAGACCCTGCGCATCGCGAATCACCACCACGCGCCGACTCACGAGGAACGGCGGCGTATTGAGCGCTTCCAGCGCTGCCGACATCACCGATTCACCAGTGGTGGTGACGTCCTTGACGGTGAAGTCCTGCAGGGCGAAGGAAGGGTCGAGGTCGCCCAGGGCACTGGTGATGACGTTGTGCAGCGTGTCATAGACCATGGTCGCGTCGGTGCCGACGACGACGGTGGTGGCGGCACTCACGCGAACTCCATCACGCGCGCGAGAGCGTCACGGATCCTCGCGGTGCCCTTGACGTCATGCACGCGCAACACCCGGCACCCCGCGACGACTCCGAGCGCGGTCGCCGCCAGGGACGGTTCGCGACGAGATAGAACGTCGAGGTCGAACATCACTCCGAGGAAGGTCTTGTTCGACGCCGACAGCAGCAACGGTCCCAACGCGGCCAATTGGTCGCAGTCGCGCAGCAACTGCAGGGACTGACCGGCGGTCTTGCCGAGATCGAGTCCCGCGTCGAGAATGATGCGGTCCTCGGCCACGCCGGCGTCTAGGGCCCATTGGCGGCGCTGTATCAAGAAATCGCGCACCGTCGTCGTGACGTCGTCGTAGTGCGGGTCCGGGTCCGCCACGCGCGGGCGGAGTCGAATATGTGTTGCCACCACACTGGCCTGGGCCCGCGCGACGACGCGCAGATAGTCCGGGTCGGCGAATCCGCTGATGTCATTTCCGACACACGCCCCCGCAGCAAAGCTCGCCTCAGCGACGCTCGCGCGCCACGTGTCAACACTGACCGGCACATCGAATCGCTGGCGTAAGAGCTCAATGGCGGGCACGACGCGGTCGAGTTCTTCGGCTTCTCCGACCTCGTCGCCCGGTCCGGCCTTCACTCCCCCGACGTCGAGTACATCGGCGCCATCAGCGACGAGTTCGTGCGCCCGTGACAAAAAGACGTCGATGTCAAAGGTTGCGGCGGGTGCGAAGAACGAGTCGCGCGTGCGATTCAAAATGCCCATCACCAGGGCGCGGTGCGTCACGTCGAACGACGTCGCACCCAGGCAGAGGGTGATCGGAGTGCTCGGCACGTAGCGCCTCATCGGTTCGACGCCGCGAAGGGTGAGAATCGACTGCGCACGCGCCACAGCCTAATTGGCTGAACGGGAGACCCCGTGAGGCGCTGTTAGCCTAAGTACCTATGAAGTGCACTGCGCAACTCCCCTTTCCGGTCGCTCACGTGACGCGCGAGAACACCGCGCGGACGCGCCGGGAGCACTGATGGACGACGACAACTACGAGCGCATTATCTTCCTCGCCGACCCCGAGCTCAACGAGCCGGTGCTCGTCTACGCCCTCGAGGGATGGATCGACGCGGGACTCGGCGCCGGTACCGCAATGTCGACTCTGTTGACGACGATACCGACCGAGACGCTCGCCACCTTTGACACCGAGTACTTCATCGACCAGCGCGCCCGGCGCCCCCTGGCGCGCATCATCGACGGCATCACGTCCGAGCTGACCTGGCCCGAGATCCAGCTGCGCTACGGCCGCGACGGCGACGGCGCGGACATGATCTTCCTCGTCGGCCCCGAGCCGGACTTTCACTGGAGCGACTTCGTCGAAGCCGTCACCGACGCGGCGTCGCGCTTCGACGTGCGCCTGGTCGTGGGACTGGGCGCCTTTCCCGCCCCCACGCCGCACACCCGTCCCGTGCGCGTGATCGGCACCGCGCCCGAAGCCAGCGCTAATCTGCTGCCCCTGGTGGGCACCGTGTCGGGTGAACTCGAAGTGCCCGCCGGTATCTCCTCGGCTCTGGAACTCGGCTTCGCTGACGTCGACGTCGACATCTTGACGCTCTGGGCCCGAGTACCGCACTACGTGGCCTCCATGCCCTATCCCCAGGCGGCCGCCTCACTCATTGAGGGCCTCGCACGCATCGCGGGACTCACCCTGGACGCGAGCTCACTTCGCGCCTCGGCGGACGAAGCGCGCGCGCGCGTCGACGACCTGGTGACCAACAACCCCGAGCACTCCTCGATGGTCGAGCAACTCGAAGAGGTCGCCGACGAGAATGAGGGCAATTCCCTGGGCGACGACGTCCCCAGTGGCGACGAATTGGCGGCGGAACTCGAGAAGTTCCTGCGCGGCGAGGGCTGAGTCAGTCGACCACGTCGCTCTCGACGTCAACATCGACATCGGCGTCTTCAATACGTAGTCCCAGGCCCAGAGCGAAGCCGTCGAGGAACATCGCACAGTCGCTCTGGCGAGGGTGGCGATTGGCGAGTTCGTAAAACGCCGCGGAATGATCCGCCTCGAGCAGGTGCGCGAGTTCGTGCACCAGAACCGCGTCGATGACCCACGCGGGACACTGGCGCAGGCGACTGGACACGCGAATCTCTCGTGAGCTCGGAGAGCACGAGGCCCAGCGTTGACGTTGGTTGGCGACCCAGCGTACCGACTCGGCCCGGACGCCATCGAGGTACATCTGCGCGAGGTCTCGCGCGCGCTCCTCTAAGGACGCGTCACCCGCGGCGTTCTGTGGACGCTGGGTGAGCAGTCGCTCCACGAGTTCGTCGACGAATCGGCTGCGCTCTTTTCCCCTCAAGCGCGCAGGGATCTGCACCACGATGCGACTACCCGACCAGTGAGCCGCTCCCGTCTTCTTGCGCTTGGTCGAGGCTCGTACTTCCACTTCGGGACGGTCGAAGCGCGGCGGTTCAATTGTCACCAACGAGCTATGGGCCATCAGAGGACGATGTTCACGAGGCGCGGCGGACGCGCCACCACGCGCGAGGGTGTCGCGCCCTTCAAGAAGTTGACAATATCCGCGTCGGCCAACGCCGCCGCCGTGGCGTCGGCTTCGGTGATGTCGGGACTCACGTTCAATCTCGCGCGGACCTTGCCGTTCACCTGCACCACCATCACGACGCTCGAGTGCGCCACCAACGTGGGATCGGCCTCGGGCCAGGTCGTGGCGTGCACGCCGGGCTCGCCCGGGTGTCGCTCCTCCCAGAGTTCGGCCGTGACGTGCGGGGTCATGGGCGCGAGTAGTCGCAACAAGATGTCGAGCGACTCATCGAGTGTCGCGCGGTGTGCTCCCTCGGTTCGCCTCGCCCACCTCGAGATGGTGTTGAGCAGCTCCATGATCGCCGCGACACAGGTGTTGTAGCTCCAGCGCTCAAAACCGTCGGTGACCTTGGCAATGGTCCGGTGCACCTCGCGGCGGACTTCCTCGTCGTCGAGTGTGATCTCGTCGTGAAAGAAACACTCGTCGTAGTGGCTCAAGCGGTACACCCGGTCGAGGAACCGCGCGCAGCCCTCAATGGCCTCTTCGGTCTGGTCCGTCCAGTCCACGTCGTCGGCGGGTGGGCCCACGAAGAGGTGAAAGAGGCGCAGCCCATCGGCGCCCACGGTGTCGTAGTACTCCTCGGGCGCGATCAGATTGCCCTTGGATTTGGACATCTTGGATCCGTCCAATCGGATCATGCCCTGGGTGAAGAGTCGCTTGAAGGGCTCGCGCGCGAGTCCCGGCGCCACGCCGATGTCGACGAGCGCCTTGAGGTAAAAACGCGAGTAGAGCAGGTGCAAGATGGCGTGTTCGATGCCGCCGATGTACTGGTCGACGGGCATCCACTTGGCCGCCTCGACCGGGTCGAACGCCCGGTCCGAGGTGAAGGGATCAGTGTAGCGAAGGAAATACCACGAGGAGTCGGTGAAGGTGTCCATGGTGTCGGTCTCGCGACGGGCTGGTCCCCCGCAAATCGGGCAGGTCGTGTTGCGAAAGCCTTCGTGGGTGGCGAGTGGAGACTGGCCCGTCTTGTCCATGACCACGTCGTCGGGTGCGACAATCGGCAACTGGTCGAGCGGCACGGCAACGATGCCGTGAGTGTCGCAGTAGACGACGGGAATGGGACAGCCCCAGAATCGCTGGCGCGAGACCAGCCAGTCGCGCAGGCGGTAGTTGACCTTCTTGACTCCGTGCGCATTCTTCTCGAGGTACTGCGTGGCGGCGATCTTGGCCGTCGCCACGTCCATACCGTCCATGAAGCCCGAATTGATGTGCTGACCTTCGCCCGAATACGGACCGTCGCCGTGTCCGTCGGGCGGCTGCGTGGTACGCACGATGGGTAGCGCGTGCAGAGTGGCGAACGCGAAGTCGCGCTCGTCCTCGGCCGGCACCGCCATGATGGCTCCGGTGCCGTAGGTGCCGAGCACGTAGTCGGCCACGTAGACCGGGACCGACTGTTGGGTGAAGGGGTTCACCACGAAGCTTCCAGTGAAGGCGCCACGCTTGTCGAGTCCCCCTCCGGCGTCAGAAGACGCCGTGCGCTCGAGCTCACTGGCCAGACTGGCGCGCTCGACGAGCCCAGTGACGCTCTCGCGCTCGCTGTCGGTGACGAGGTCCCAGAGCATCGGGTGTTCGGGCGCGACGACGGCGTAGGTGACGCCGAATCCCGTGTCGGGTCGCGTGGTGAAGACCCGCAGTGCGCGGCTGTGGTCCCCCTGCAACGCCAGGTCGAACTCGACGCCTTCGCTGCGGCCGATCCAGTTGCGCTGCATCGTCTTGACGCGATCGGGCCACTCGAGTGTGTCGATGTCGTTGAGTAGTTCCTCGGCGTAGTCAGTGATCTTGAAGAACCACTGTTCGAGGTCGCGGCGCTGCACGAGATCACCCGAACGCTCGCATGTTCCGTCGGACAGCACCTGCTCATTGGCGAGCACGGTCGCACACCCGGGGCACCAATTGACGGTGGCCTCGGCCCGGTACGCCAGTCCGGCCTCCAGGAACGCCAGGAAGAACGTCTGGGACCATCTCATGTAGTTCGGGTCGTGCGAGTAGACCTCACGGCGCCAGTCGTACGCGGCGCCCAGGCGACGAACCGAGGATTTCAGCTCGGCCATGCGCGCCTCGGTGAACAGGCGCGGATGACTCCCGGCCTTGATCGCCGCGTTCTCGGCCGGCAGGCCGAAGGAATCAAAGCCGAAGGGTGAGAGCACGGCCTTGCCGCGCATGGTCTGGTAACGAACCACCAGGTCACCGAAGGTGTAGTTGCGGATATGGCCCTGGTGCGCTGGCCCGGACGGATAGGGGTACATGCACAGGGCGTAGTAGCGCTCGCGTTCGTCGTCGTTGTCGACGTCGTAGGTCCCCTCGTCCAGCCAACAGGCCTGCCATTTCTTCTCTACTGCACTGACGTCAAAGGGCCGGGCCATCCCTGCAGTTTAGGGAAGGTGCCGAACAGTCCCGGATCACTCGTTCGAAGTGCGAGTGACTTACGGGAAGCGAATCGACTGGCGGGAAACGACGTCGGCCGACGACGTGGCGACATTGACGCCGTAGGAGCCGTTGGCAATGACCTGTCCGTGAGCGCTGTCGTAGGTGAAAGCGCTGTGCGGCAACGTCACCACCACGTGGCGCGACGTCCCCGGCGCCAGTTCCACTCGCTCAAAGCCCCGCAATTGCTCGGGCGGCTCCCCGGTCGCGCCGGGGTAGCTGACGTAGACCTGGACCACGTCAACACCGGAGCGCCGAGAAGTATTGGTGACGTCGAGCGAGACGTTGACGCCCGTGCCGGCGCGCGCTACGGAGATCCGGGACCAGGAGAAGGTTGAGTAGCTGAGCCCGTACCCGAAGGCAAAGGCCGGCGTGACCGCGTTCGCTTGGTACCAGCGGTACCCCAGGGCGCTCAGGCCCTGAAAATTGACCACACCGAGCTGGCCGGGAAACTGCGTCACGCTCGCGGCGGGCGTCAGCGATTCAGACGCGGGCATCGTGAGCGGCAAGCGACCCGTCGCGTCGANNCCGGTATTGAGTACGACGACGGTGCGTGGGTTCACCGCGGCGACGGCACTGATGAGTGCGTTGAGGTTTCCCTGGAGCGACAAGGTGGGAATGTCGGCGCCCTCGGTCAGGAGATCGCTCGCAAAGACCACGGCAACGCGAGCCTTCTTCGCCGCGGCGACCGCCGCGTTGATCTCGGGTTGGACGAAGTTGATGCCGAAGCGCGGTGTCGCCGCGGCGTTCAGCGAGAACCAGCGCGCCACGACCTTGTAGCTCTGTCCCGCCACCAATTGCACTGACGTCGAGTGCGGGTACGGTCCATGAATGCCCCGGTCGGCCAAAATCGTCGTGCCGTTGAGGGCCAGCCAGGTGTCGCCGATATCCTCGAGGCCTATCACGTAGGTGCCGGTCTGGTGGGCAGTGAAGGTCACGTCCCAACTGCTCCAGCCTTCTCCGCTTCCCGGTGACGTCGCGGTCAACGCGGCCTTCGTCACGCCCTTGGCGTTGTCAATCGCGACGTCGCCCGTACCCGGCTCCCCTGGCGCAGTGATCGGCAACTCCGCGGGCGGGGCCTTTCCCCCCGTGATGTCCGACGCAGCCAGAGGGTCGAACTCCAGGCCCGGTAACCCGCCCGGGGAGTAGCTCACCTTGGTATGGGCAAAGGCCGAGCGCAGCGCAGCGAGAGGCGTCGTGAGGCTCGACGCGTGAACTGCGGAGCTACCTCCTCCTCGGGTCGTCACCGCGTCGTAGGCGTCCACGCCAATGACCGCGAGAGATTTCAGCGATGCGCTCAGCGGAAGTACCCGGTTCGTGTTCTGCAACAACACGATGCCTTGTCGTGCGGCTCGCAACGCGACATTCTGGTGCGCCGGCGTTGTCGCCACTGCGCTCAGCGACAGCGTGCGAGGACGCGCGATCAGTCCGTAGGCGAACATCTCGGTGAGGACGCGCTGCACCCCTTGGCGCAGCGCGGAAGCGGCCACCTGGCCCTGGGCCATCAAGGTCGAAATTTGCTGAGCGGTGGCTGGCTTGAGCAGACTCATGCCGGCTTTAAAGGCGGGCGCGGGCGACGTGACCGCGGCGTAGTCGCTGCGCACGAAGCCGTGAAATCCCCAGGAACCCAAGGTGGCGTAGAGAGCGGGAGAAGAACAGGTGTTAACGCCGTTCACCAGTCCCATCGCACACATGACCGAGGCGACGTGACCTTGAGTCACGGCGGCCTCGAAGGGAGCGTTATAAATCTCGGTCATGACCCGATTGCTCACCACCTGGTCCAGTCGAGCTCGAGCGTTCTCTTGGGTGTACGCGCCCAGGTGCTTGGCCTGTGCCATGACCCCCGTCGACTGAATCCCCTCAATGGCGGCGACACCCATCACACTGGCGAGAAAGGGATCTTCGCCGTACGTCTCGAATGCCCGTCCGCTCAGGGGCGAACGCACCAGATTGAGGTCCGGACCTTGAAGAACGTCGAACCCTTTGGTCAGCGCCTCTTGGGCCATGGCAAAGCCCACCGCCTGGGCGACAGAGGGGTTGAACGTCGCCGCGACCGAAATCTCGCTGGGGAACTGCGTCACTCCGGTCAGGTTGCCGCCGACGCCGTTGGGACCATCAATCATCGTGAGCGCCGGGATACATAGTCGCGGAACACCCACGTTGATATTCTCAATGGGACCTTGTTGATGCAAGACGACGAAACCGGCGAGTTCTGACGGCGTCATCCGCGCCACCACCTGACTGGCAAGGATTCGCGCGGTCGCCACGTGCTGCTGGCTCTCCTGGATCCACGGGCACTGATTGGAGATGGTGTGCGACGACAGGGTGTGCGACGTCGGTGCCGCCGATACCGCCACCGGGAGGGTGCCCACCGCGAGACCCACTGCAACAAAAGCGAGTACCCCACGACTCGCGCGCTGGCGCGATTTCATAGGCCGATAGCTGGTTCGCAAGGAGACAGTCACTGGTCAACTTTCTGAGGGGCTTGCACCAACGAGTCACCCGTGTTCCAGTCCAAGACAAAATCCTAGAGTTGACCGTCGCCGAACGAGGAAGGACGATAGTCACATAGTGAAAGAATCTCCACGCTGGTCACTCGACCGAGGAAATCTGATGGCTCAGCGCGAGCTCACACCATTGCTACTGAGAACGCCCCATTCGCCTAACCTTTGAGCGAAAGGGGGATGTTGAGCGCTCCGACGTTTCTCCTCGTTCACGGTGCCTGGCACGGCGCGTGGTGCTGGCAGCGCTTTGGCGAAGTCCTCGACCAACGAGAACTGAGATGGCTCGCCGTTGACTTGCCCAGTAGCGCGACGAACAATCCATCGGTCGACATGATGGCCGACGTCCTCGAGCTGCGGCGCCGCAGCCGCGACCTGGGACCGTGCGTGCTCGTGGCCCACAGTTACGCCGGCGCCGTCGCCGCCGAAGTCGCTCCCAAGCTCGCGGATCTTCACGGCATCGTCTACGTGGCGAGCCTCGTGCCACGCCTCGGCCAGAGCGCCAGTGACGTGACCCGCGAATACAAACTCCGCTCCCCCTTGGACGAGGCCATTCGCCGCGAGGAAGGTCTCTTGCACCTGGACCTCAAACTCGCCGCACCCGCGTTGTACGGCGACTGCGACGAAGAAACGCGGCGCTGGGCCTCAGCACGGCTCTCGACCCAGACGTTCGCCAGTTTCCGCACTGAGCGGACCTCGGAGAATATTGCTGTCGCCTCGACCTACGTGGTGTGCCAGCGCGATCAGGCCCTGTTGCCCGAGGTGCAGCGCGAGGTGGCCCAGCGCTGTGATGACATCGTTGAAATCAACAGCGACCACAGTCCGTTTCTCTCGCATCCCCAGGAATTGGCCGATCTTTTGGAGTCGATGCATTTTCGGGCATAACAGCGAATCAGCCAAGGTGTCGCGATTATTCGAGGCGAGAGTTCTCGGGCCGAGCGAGTGGTTCCAGCAGCGCCAACAACGAACCAATAATGGCGAGCGCCGCTACGAGGCCCCCCGAGATGAGGGCGAGAGACGCGACGCCGGGCGTGCGCAGATCCTCGCCGAAGGAACAGATCAACTCGGCGCCCGGCAACTTCGTACACGCCCGCACCACTCGCTTTTGAAGTGCCGTCGAATCGTCACGGCTGCTTCGTGGAATCACGTCGCGGGGGCCTCCTGGGCAGGCGGTATCAACTCGGGCTGGTCGAGAAGGCGCAGCCAGGTGCCATCTGTTTGTCGCCGCGCCACCTGTGCGCGAGCTCCCGTACCGTCTTTGGCCACCGTGGAGGTGAGTGCGATGTCGCCGCTGATCAGTGTCGGAAGTGGCGCCTCGAGTTCGAAGTGCGGCGCGTGGGTCAGTACCTTCTCCCACAATTCACGGATTGCATCGCGTCCCACGGTTTTGCCACCCGGCGGATACGCCATCACGGCTTGTTCCTCGTAGAGGTCCGCAACACCGGCGGCATCTCCGCTATTGGCGCGCTCCACGAACAATCGGGTGAGGTCTTCTGGACGCTGGGCTCTCTCGTCATCAAACATCATGGTCCTTTCACCAAGCGTTGGGTACCAACATCGTCGGTCACGTGATGCCACCAGTCAAACAGGTGCCTGTGACCACCAGTTGACGTGTCCCCCACTAGAGCTTTCGAGGTTGTCGAGTTTTTCCGCAACTACTCTCGAATCACTTCGATGTCGATTTGCAGTGCCCTGTACACGGGTATGGCCCGTGCATCGCGCGTCAGTAGGACCAGACCGCTCTCGGCTGCTGCAGCTCCGACGAGCGCGTCGTACACCGATCCACCGGCGATTCCGAGACTCGCGAATTTCGTCAAGAGCGCCTCAGCGGCCGACGGTGTCAAGTGCTTGATTGATGGAAAATTCGCGTTGATCAGCCGCGTGACTGCTTGCGGTGATCGGCGAGCAGGTGGAGGAAGACGCGTCAGAACCGAGAATATCTCGAATGCGGCGTGACCGGCCAGACCCAAGCGGCGGTTGCCAATGACTCCAAGAGCTGCTGCGTGGTGCTCGTGATCCTCCAGGACAATCGCAACTGCCACGCTGGTGTCGACGAGAACGTCGACACCATTACTTTTGGTCGGCATCCCTCAGCTCCCGCACAAACTCTTCAGTAATGGTGGCGTGAGACGTGGGGATGACGAGGTGACCATCTTTTTCAACGAGCACGTCGTCGAAGACTGGCTCGACGCGAAGTGAGGCTCCATCGGCCGTAATCTCGACTTCGCCGGAATGAAGCCCTATTCGGTCACGTAGCGCCTTCGGAACTACCAGACGGCCAGCTTTGTCCATGGTTGTTCTCATACCATAGAGATACCAGATAAATGGTATGCCAGACAACTGCTCGACGGCACATTGTTACGTCGGATGTGAGGGTGATCCGGTGATTCAGCCCAAGAATATGAAGGTGGTGGCTACGTCGATCTCCACCACAATCCCGGCTCGACTGGGGCGTGCTCCTCGCAGAATGCGGCGACACCGGCTCCGTCGCCCTTTTGGGCACGCAATATAAGGCGTGCCCGTCAGAAATGGATCGCGTGGGCTACTGAGGTACCGGGACCTACATCGGAGGCACTTCCCGGCATCGCGTGCGCACTCCCCTACGTCTCAACTTCCCGAGACTGAGATCCCATTTGCCACGAGTGCCACCAGTGCGCTGTCGGAGAGGTTGTACCCACTGACCACGAGGTCTTGAACCTGTCCATCCGCCAGCGGGATCTGGACGTTCAGTGATGCGTTCTGTGTGGCGACATCGGACGGCTTCGAGTATGACGTCCACGTTCCCTCGCGTCCTTGGTACGGGCCAACAGCAACCGGTGGCGTATTCTCGAATCTCCCGGCCTCCGGGTCAGGATTAGCCGCCGTCGGCGTGTAGGGCTGCGCGAGTGCCATAGCGGCGCAACCACCTTGGGCGTTCGCGGCCGTGTCAATTTGGGCCGCGTAGGACGGTGCACTGATTTTGAACGTCTCAGATACGGAGTCGGTCGGTGACGCGGCGTCCGAGGTGCTCGAACTCGCGGTGGCTGGCGACACCCACGCCACGTCGACGGGAGCGGATGCGCAACTCGGCAGGGACACCGATGCCAACTGGAAGTTCTGAGGAAGCCCGACGCGCACGGTCGTCGGACCGGCCGTGATCACGACCGCCGAGGCCACGGGCGTGGGACCCGTCAGCGACAATGGTACGGCAACGACCGCCGCGGCCACCGCGGCGACAGCTCCCACGACGTAGAAGCGCCGACGCGACGGGCGAGAGTGGTGAATTGTTGCGACGTCGCCCATGCCGCTCAGCGGTCCTGGCGACGCGACAAGAACTGACTCGACGGCTATGGCGTCGGCCAGCTTCTGGCGCTGGCGGGCGCGGTCGGACTCGTTCGTCGGATCGACGGTCGGCGCGAGGAGACGCACCTCATCAATGACGTTCTTGATCATTTTCAACCTCCTGGATTGATAGTGGGGACTTGGAAACTTGACATCGGAGCATCGAGCGCCTCTTGCAGCGTGTGACGAAGCCGATGGATGCGAGAACGAACCGTGCCGACGGGGACCGAGAGCGCTTCGGCGACTTCGACGTACGAGAGTTGCTCCCACGCGAAGAGCAGCAATGCGTCGACCTCTTCATCGGGCTGTTCCTTGAGAACGGCCATGACGGCGGAGAGATCGCGCTGCGCATCGAGCACCACGGTGACGTGCGACGCGACATCGGTCCCTTCAATCGTCTCCCGGAGCATCCAACGGTCGAAGGCGAGACCCTGGCGCCCGGCGGTTCGAAGAGCTCGGCGCACGAGATTGTGAGCGATGCCAAAGAGCCACGGCCGCGCGCTGTCTCTTGCGAAGTCAAAACGCTGACGGTGCTCGAATGCCCACCGAAAAACGTCACCCGCGGCGTCCTCTCCGCGGTCACGGCCGATGCGGCGCACACAGAATGCCGCGATCGATTCGAAGTGCCGATCAAAGATCGCGCCGAACACCTCGGGTTCCCCCAGCGACTGATGGATAATTTCGGAGTCGTTCATTGGCATCACTAATACTTGCCCGCAGGCACGTGTCTGGTTCTTGGAGGCCGTTAGCGAGCAATTACTGGCCGTCGCGTTCAGGCTGATCAACGCAAGGAAGGTCGATTCCCAGCGACTGATCGGTCCAGACGAATTGCCTTTCAACAGGCGGCCACAATGAGGGTAGTTCGCCGACGTGATGCACGGCGCCAATCGAATTATTCCCACCACTACTTCGCTTCAAGCTTCACCTCAGGATATTTTTTCGAAGAGTTATTGAGGAGAGTAGAAAACCGGCCCCCGAGTGCTTTGTCGAAAAATGCCAGTGAATATGCATTGACAATATTAAAGCCTTGCTGGCTGTCAATAGGTCCGGTTATTCCTAACTCCGACGTGAATGGAGACCAATAGGGTGTATCGGTAAAGTTGACGTGGAACATCCCGGGAATATCGACGTAGTAACCACTGTCGGGTTGACTTTTTGAGAAAACCGCCTGCATGGTACTCAAGGTCTGATGAATTTCCGCGTTCGTCCAACCGCCAGATTGTTCACTTTCCAGCCGCATAGTTGTCGCATCCCTGGTTAGCCACATGCTGGGTTGTGTGAGACCGGCTCGCACTACATTGGCCGGCATGGCAGCGTCCATCATGAGACAAGCTCCTAGACGCGCGTCTTCATGGCAGGCCTCCGCAACAACCAAGGCACCCAAAGAGACACCGAAGGCACCGAGATGATCCAAATTAAGCCGTCCCGTCAAAATGTTGATGGGATCGTATTTGT
>PMTL01000065.1 GCA_003168075.1 Acidimicrobiaceae bacterium | reverse complement strand
CAAATTTCTCATCCAGTGTTTCCCCCGTCGAGGAATCTCGTCACAATTCAAATCGACTGCAAATCGGACCCACCATGTTGCCTGCTCGGCACTCGCGGCTGTGGTCCAACCTCACGCTTCGTCAGGTCTGACTTCGTTATCCACGAAGTCTCTCAGAGCGCAGAACACAGCGGCAGGCTGATCGATGTGTGGAAAGTGTCCCGCGTCGGGAACGGCCCGGAATACAGCGCGGGGGAAGGAGTCGGCTAGGGAACGCCCGTATGCGGATGGAATCGTCCCCTCCGCATACGGGCGTTCCCTGACCGATCTAATTGCCCAGACTTGGGAGGGCAATAAGTGTGCATGTGCGTGTGCGTGTGCGTGATCTGTGAATCGCGTCGGGTCTGTTGGTCACATAATCGTCTAGGAAATTGTCTACTCGTCCCCCAGCCGCAGTTCAAACCCTTCGTCACGGGCCTCTCGAAATTGAATAGTGAATTGACCTTGAAACGAGCCCCGGTCTAGCCGGCTGCGTAGCCACGAGTTCAAACCTGAGAGAGCTTCGCAACGTGGCTGGCAGAGCTTCTCGCTCGACCCAGCGAAACCCTGGTACTCCTGCACATTCTCATAAGTCAAAAAAATCGACATCCAAGTGGCGTCGGTCTCCGAACAAGAAAAAGGAAGTCACGACAGGAGGAAACATGGAACCGGTAAGTCGAAGGATGTTTTTCAAGCAGGCGGGAGCCGCCGCGGCGGTCGTCGCCGTCGCGGGTAGCACGGTCGTAGCGCCACTGGGCCTCGGCACAGCTCTCGCGGGTGCCGCCACCACGAAGGACACGCCTCTACGGCCCGATGAGGACCTTCGCAGCAACGAAGACCTCGTGGCGCACGTGAAGAACACGAAAACCGGAGAGATCAGTCTCTTCGTGGGCAAGCGTGAAGTGACCATTCACGACCGTACGATCGCCGCGCGTCTCGTTCGCGCGACTCGCTAGAAGGAGAAGAACAATGTCATCGCACCGCGAAGCACCAGAAATCGCCAAGGACCCCGTCGCCGACAGCACTGACCTGTACGCATTCATCAGTCCCGACAGTCCCGACACCGTCACTCTCATTGCCAACTACATCCCTCTCGAGGGCCCCGCCGCCGGACCCAACTTCTATGAATTTGGTGAAGACGTCCTGTACGAAATTCACATTGACAACGACGGGGACGGCGATGCCGACATCTCGTATCAGTTCAATTTCTGGAGTGTGAACACCATCGCAACCACGTTTCTCTACAACGTGGGGCCGATTGAGTCACTCGATAGTGCCAACTGGAATCGCCGCCAGTACTACTCGGTGACGAGAGTCGGCCACCGGGGAAGGAGCGAACTGCTGGCCACGAATCTCGCGTGCCCGCCGTGCAACATCGGACCGCTCTCCACGCCGAACTACCCGGCTCTCGCGAGCGCCGCCGTCAACTCACTGGGCAACGGACGCCAGGTCTTCGCCGGTCAGCGCGCCGAGGCGTTCTTCGTCGACCTCGGAGCTATCTTCGACCTCGGAGATCTTCGACCCATCGCGAACTTGCACAACACGTTTGGATTGCCGGCGCTGCAAGCGTCAGCGGGCGTCAACTCCACGGCCCAAGTGAACGTGCACAGCATCGCGATCCAGGTACCGATCACCGACCTGGCCCAGGGGGGCGTCACGCCGACGATGTCGGCTTTGGCTGCGTCGAGCATCGGCATCTGGACGACGGCTAGCCGTCGCCAGGCCAGAGTGCGCGACTCGCGCGGCGGAGGGTGCGTCGAGACCGGTCCCTTCGTGCAGGTGTCGCGTTTGGGTAACCCCCTCTTCAATGAGGTGCTCGTTCCACTGTCGCAGAAGGACATGTGGAACTCCCAGCCGCCGTCGGACGATGAGGATTACGTCAACGGTGTCGCCAGTCCCGAACTCGCCGGTCTCTTGAACGTGCTCTACCCGGGCGCTTTCCCGAATCTCGCGGCGTACTCCAAGCCCCGAGCGGACCTCGAGGCAATTCTGCTGACCGGCATTCCGGCGGGCGTCGTGTCACCAACGTTCTCGACGTTCACCGGAACCACGCAGGCCGACATGCTGCGACTGAACTTGGCGATTCCCGCTACGAGCTCGCCGAACGCGCTCGGAGTCCTCGGCGGAGACCTCGGCGGATTCCCGAACGGGCGCCGGATCACTGACGACGTGGTGACCATTGAGCTCCAGGCAATCGCGGGAGCGACGATTCCGCTCGTGGATCCGACCTTCACGCCCGACGGCGCTATTGCCGACGTGAGCGACGGCGTGACCGGGGCCGCCCTCACGTTCCTCGCGACGTTCCCGTACCTCGGGACGCCGTACAGCGGCTACAACGTACCGGCGTAATGGGAGCCGGTGATGACTGAAGAACAGCTCGCGCCGAGTTGGGAAGGCAGCGTCATCCTCGACATCGGTGGAGAGGTGGGAGCGTTGATGCTCCACACCTCTCCAGCGTTGGTCGGTCACGAGATTGACCTGATTCCAGATGACCGCACCGTTCCCCACACCCACAGCGCAGTACGCGAACGTCAACTGGTGAACGGTGTTTCGTTCGCCGCGGTCTACCCGCACCTACGAGCGGGAACCTACGTGATCGAGGGCTCCGATCAACGAGTCACCATCACGGGTGGACGCGTCAGCGAACTCGAGTACCAAGGCACGTAGATTACGACAGTAACGGCGAGTCTCTGAGGTGAAGCGACGACCACTCCCATCAACGCGGTGAGACTGTGAGTTGAATGTTCACATCGACTCTCTCCACCGGGGCCTGCGGTAACCTTCGACTGGCGTGATGATCTTTCAGTCTCGCGAGACCATTCCCTGGGGAGAAGGCCGGTGAAACTCGAATCCGACGGATACCTCGCACCGGCTCTCGATGATGTGCGGGTCGTTCCGTGACACTGGACGACATCGCGGCGTTCCTTTTGGAATTTCCAGAGGTCACCGAAGAACAGCCATTCGGGCCGAGCGTCGAGGTCTATAAAGTCGACGGAAAGATCTTTGCCATCATGGCACCCGATGAGTCTCCTGCGAGCATTGCGTTGAAATGTGAGCCGTCTCTCGCTATTGAGTTGAGGGAAGAGTTCGAGGCGGTCGTTCCGGGTTACCACCTGAACAAGACACACTGGAACACCGTCTTTCTTGACGCCAGTATCCCCGACGACGAAATCAAAAATATGATCAGACACTCCTACGTGCGCGTCGTTAAAGGACTTGCCAAGATGGCGCGACTCCGACTTTCGAGCACCGCAGATTGGGATTCGTGGAGTCCACGCTGGACGTAGAGGGCAGAACCTCCGGACGCCACCCATTGCGACTCCGTCCGCGTCGTTCTNNCCGCGACCCTGAGTGGCGAGGAGGTGATGTTCACTCATCTCGATACGCTCGAAGGAATTCGTATGGGTCGTCACGACTGCAGCGGGAGTTCGAAAACTCGCCGACAGTTCCTCTCCAAGAGCCTTCAGCGATGCGCGGCTTTGGCTAATGCCTGGGTATATATCTGCGCGAGTCGGTCCCACGAGGCATTCGCCCCGTGGTCAATCTCTTGACGACGGGGTTCGGCATCAAACCACTGCACCGTTTGGCGAATGCCCTCGGCAAATGGGACCATTGCCTCGAACTCCGGTACGAGACTACGAAGTTTTGAGTTGTCGAACACCGCCGAGTTCGACTTGTCGCCCCACAGGTTTCCCAACTGCTCCGCATCCGCAGCGACCAGCGCATCAGACGGAATGTGCAGAAAGTCGGGCTCAACTCCCGCCGCATCCCCGACCAGTCGATAGATCTGGTTCCAGGTCAGTGCTTCGTCCGACGTGATGTGAAACGCTTCGCCAATCGCCTCGGGTCTCGCGAATAGAGGTACCAGACCTCGCGCGAGATCGGTGTTGTGCGTGATAGTCCAAATACTTGTCCCGTCACCGGGTACCAGGATCTTGGCCCCCCGGCGCATGCGGTCAACGATGGTGAAGGGCTTTGCCCAGCTGCCGATTGCCACCGGAATCTGTGAGAAGCCGTAGGTCAACGAAGGTCGGATAATCGTCACGGGAAAGCCAGTCAATTGGTGTGCTCGTACCAGGACTTCCTCGCAGGCGATCTTGTCCCTGGAGTATTGCCAGAAGGGGTTCTGTAACGGAGTCGACTCGGTGATCAGCCAATGCGACGGCGGCTTCTCGTAGGCCGAGGCTGAACTGATGAAGACGTACTGGCCGGCGTCAGCGTACAAGCTGATGTCGAGTTCAACCTGCGCGGGGACGTAGGCGGTCCACTGGACCACGACGTCGAAACGAAGTCCCCGCAGAACCTCGCGAACCTGATCGGCATTGGAAGCGTCTGCGATCAACACGTGTCCCTCTCGCACCTGTTGAGGCAACTTCGAGATGCCGCGATTGAGGGTCCAGACGTTGTGACCCGCGTCCAAGGAAGCGGCGACGCACGCGGTACTGATGATCCCCGTACCGCCAATAAATAAGACGTCCATGGTAATCCCCTTCGTCTCGTGCGTCAGAACCGGTTCAGCCGCACTCTGCACATTAGGGAGTCGAACTGCCGGGACGTCACCCACACGGACTTCGGGGCGCGAACGAGTCAGTATCCGTTGAAGTTCTCTCTGGGTTGCCCAGAAGAAATGGCGCGCAACTCAGATGCGTTCAGGAATCATCTCAATCGCACCGCAGGGGCATTCGTGGACGCAGATCCCACAGCCCTTGCAGAAGTCAAGATCGATCTCATATTTTCCGCTCTGGCCCAACTTCAACACCGCGTTATCGGGGCACACCCCGAAGCAGTTGTCACACTCGAAGCAGTTACCGCACGACATGCACCGGCGGGCCTCGAACAGGGCGTTTCGTTCAGTGAGCCCCATCACCACTTCTTCGAAGTTGTCTTGTCGACGCACGCGCTCTAACTCCGGACGCTGGGTCCTCTCCGCGTCCGAGTAGTACCAGGTGTT
This sequence comes from Acidimicrobiaceae bacterium, assembly GCA_003168075.1. Taxonomy (GTDB): domain Bacteria; phylum Actinomycetota; class Acidimicrobiia; order Acidimicrobiales; family RAAP-2; genus RAAP-2. The sequence goes on along the minus strand of PMTL01000065.1, from coordinate 21,353 downwards.
CAGATTCTCAAAAGCCGCCACGTCGTGCTTCACCGGTGTCGCGGGTGATACTCCTCGTACGAAGGCGTCAATACCGCGCGCGGCCTTCTTTCCGTGCCCGACCGCCACCGTCGCCGTTCGTTCAGCTGGTACGGCGTCTCCCCCGGCGAAGATCCCGCGCCCGCTCGTCATCAAGTCCGATTCGACCTCGACCACGCCGTCGCTGACGTGGATGTCATGGGCAGTCGTTAACAGCGAGAGGTCCGTATCCTGTCCCAAGGCCAGGACCACTGAATCGGCTCCGATTTCTTCGTACTCACCGGTGGCCTCAGGAAAGCCCTCGGCGTTGAGGCGCATCTTTTCGAGCACGATGGTTCCGACGTCGACCTGGTTGATGGTGGAGAGCCACCGCATCGTGACGCCTTCGCCCAATGCCTGTTCAAGTTCTTCACCGTGGGCGGGCATGTGCTCCTGGTTGCGCCGGTACACGATGACCGCGTCAGTGGCGCCGAGCCGACGAGCAGTCCGCGCGGCGTCCAGAGCGGTGTCACCTCCGCCGTAGACGACGACACGCCGTCCCAGCAGCGGCGGATTGTCGTCGGCGACCTGGTGCAGGAAGGTAACCGCATCGAGAATCCTGGCGGAGTCGCCAGCGGGTATGTTGACCCGCTTCCCCAACTGGGCGCCTACCGCCAGGAAGACTGCATCAAATCTACCTTCATGACGTTCCTTTTCGATGTCAGCGACGCTGTGATTGAGCACAACCTCCACGCCCATNNCTGCGACGAGGAATCCACGAGGCGAACCTGATGGCCGAGTCGGCGTAGGTGGTACGTGGCGCTCAGTCCCGCCGGGCCCGCGCCCACGACGAGGACCCTCTTGCCCGAGTCAGGACCGGCACTCGGGAGTTGCAGCCCGTGCTCAATCCCGTAGTCGCCGAGGAACCGTTCGACGGCGTTGACGCCAACGGCTTCGTCCACTTGGGCGCGATTGCACGCGGTCTCACAGGGATGAAAACAGATGCGCCCCATGATCGCCGGGAACGGATTCTCCTCGACGAGCTTGCGCCACGCGGCCTCGTAGTCACCCGACTCGGCTTCGTAGAGCCAGCCCTGGATGTTCTCACCGGCCGGACAAGCGTTGTTACACGGTGGCAGGCGGTCGACGTAGACCGGACGCTCGACGCGCCAGGACCCCGTGTGATTCGACCGGCTCGAGCCGACGTCGAGCGTGATGGCAAAGGGGCGCTGGTTCATACCGGTACCTCGAAGGACGCGGCGTGGCGCGCGACGTATTCTTCCTCGTCGAGCAGTCCGTACCGCTCGATATTGCGATTGGCGATCTCCTGAAGACGCATTACGATGTCGGGACGGGGATTCTTGCCGAAGAGATGCGCGAAGCGCTTCTGAAGTTTCAAGTACTCCTCCACCGGAGTGCGACGACGAATCTTCGACACCGACGTCACTACTCCGTATTCGGCTTCGAAGACCGGGAACAGACCCGTCTCTTTCGCCAGACGCGCCACGTGAATGGTCTCGTTCGACGCCGATCCCCACCCGAGCGGGCACGGGACAAGAATGTGCAAATAACGAGCACCGTGAAACTGCATCGCGCGCTCCACCTTGGCCTCGAGGTCGTGCAGGTCGGCGACGGTCGCAGTGGCGACGTAGGCAACGTCGTGGGCCATGGCGATGCGCGGCAGGTCCTTGCCCTGGCCAAAAGTATTGCCCGGCTGAGGGCCGACGATTTCAGTCGTGGCCGTGCGAGCAGCCGGCGGAGTTGCGGCCGATCGCTGCACGCCCGTGTTCATGTAGCCCTCATTGTCGACGACCATGAACAGTATTTCCTCGCCGCGTTCGGCGGCGCCGGAGAGACACCCGAAACCAATGTCCACCGTGCCGCCGTCGCCGCCCTGGCCGATGACCCGCACGTCGGTCTTGCCCTTCACGCGAAGAGCCGCCGCCACTCCCGTCGCCACTGCCGGGGCATTGCCGAAGAGCGAATGCATCCACGCGATGCGCCACGAGGTCTCGGGATACGGTGTCGAGAACACCTCGAGGCACCCCGTCGCGTTCACGGCGACGAGTTGTCCGTTCGTCGCGCGCATCGCGGCGTCGAGGGCGTAGCGCGCGCCGAGGGCCTCACCACAACCCTGGCAGGCACGATGTCCGGAGTCGATCGAATTTGTCCGCTCGGAGTTGGACTGGACAGTTCTTTCTTCGTCGCCGAGCAAGCGGTTTCCCACGGCAAACGAGCCGACTTGATAGAAACGAACCGGTCGTGTGGTCATGACGCGCGGCCCACTTCTCGGGGGAGCCCGAGATCACGCAGCACGTTCTCCGCCGAAGGGCCCGAGCGTCTCACGGCCGTCATGCGTTCGATTTCACGGTCCACCACGTCGGTGTTCAGGTCCAGGAACAGCAACGCGCCGAGCTCGCCCTTGGCCGCCGTGGCGAAGAGCTCCTCCAGGGAACTGCGAGTAATTGCTCGCCCCCCGAGTCCCGCGATGACGTTGCGCAGTACGCAGTCGGTGCCCTGCAGGGCCATCGCCACGTCGGTGGCGAGCACGCCACCGTGTCCGATGCTGAAAGCCTTTTCCAGAACGATGACCTGAGACGCGTCGTTCAGAGCGCGACGCACCGCTACCGAGGGAAATGGCCGGAACGACGTAATACCCACGACGCCAATACGGTCCCCCTCTTCGCGACGGACGTCGACCGCGTCCTTGATGGTCCCGAGCACCGAGCCCAGGGCCACGACGATCGTGTCGGCGTCCTCGGTGCGGTACGAACTCACTAGTCCACCGCTGCGTCTTCCAGTCGCCGCCTCGAATTCGTCGGCAATCGCGGGAATCCGGTGCAGGGCGTCGAGCTGGCGCAGGTGAGCGAGGTAGCGGACTTCCTCGAAGGCTTCGGGGCCCACCATGGCGCCAATCGACACCGGGTGTTCGGGATCGAGCATTTGACGTGGGTCGTAGGGCGGGAGGAAAGCGTCGACGGTTTCCTGGTCGAGCAGGTCCACGCCTTCGACTGCGTGGGTCAAGATGAAACCGTCCATGCACACCATCACCGGCACCGAGAGTTCCTCGGCGAGTCGAAAGGCCTGGACGTGCAGGTCCGCCGCCTCTTGGTTGGTCTCGGCGAAGAGTTGAATCCAACCCGAGTCGCGCACCGCCATGGCGTCGGAGTGGTCGTTCCAGATGTTGATCGGTGCACCAATGGCCCGATTCGCCAGTGTCATCACTATCGGCAGTCCCAGACCAGCAGCGTTGTAGACGGCCTCCATCATGTAGAGCAGACCCTGTGACGCCGTCGCGGTATACGCCCGTGCTCCGGTGGCCGACGCGCCGATGGCTACCGACATGGCGGCGAATTCGCTCTCGACGTTGATGAACTCACACGGGCTCAAGCGCCCTTCTTTGACCATGACGCCTACTGCCTCAATAATGTGCGTCTGGGGCGAGATGGGGTACGCGCAGACGACCTCGGGACGACAGAGTGCGACCGTTTCGGCGACCGCGCGCGAGCCCTCAATTTGGCGCAGCATGGGTCAACTCCTCTTTGGATGTGATGATCACGGTGAAAGCGGCGGCCGCCGCCTCGGCATTTCGTTCGCCCACCGCGCCAGCAAAATGGTCACGAATGGCGATCTGCACCGCCCCCAAAGTGACTTGCTGAGTCAACGCGGCGAATGCGCCCAACAACGCCGCGTTCGGCAGTGGCCGTCCGAAGTGTTCGAGCGCGATCTCGGTGGCCGGACAGGTCACGAGGTGGTCTCGATGAAAGCGGGTGAAGAGTTCTGACAAACCGAGTTCCTCGAAGGTCCGCGACGTATTGATGAGGACGTAGCCCTCGGGTGAGAGGCCCGCGAAGAGATCAACCTGGTTGATCAACGTCACGTCCTGGACGATGACGGCGTCGGGGGCCATCACCGGCTCACGGGTACGAATCTCCTTGTCATCGATACGGCAATACGAGACGACGGGAGCACCCGTGCGCTCAGAGCCAAAACTGGGAAAGGCTTGCGCGTGGCGGCCTTCGTCGAAGGCCGCGACCGAGAGGATCTCGGCGGCGGTCACTACTCCTTGGCCTCCGCGACCGTGGATTCGCACCTGGAACATCTCGTCACCCGCCCATTGCCCATCGAGTGCTCGACGGGGGGGCCATTGAGCATCGCGTCGCGAAGTGCCTGAGGTGAAGAGATTGAACCACGTTTCGACCGTAACCCAGGGCGCGTGAGTTTCTCCACGAAACAGCGGTTACAAAAGACCTAAATGTCACCCTGACGGGAGCGCCAACACCATGTCGCGACGTGAACGGAGCTCAGTGCTGGAACTCAGTGCTGGACTTGGGGCTCCGCGTCGACGCTCGGAAAGGCGAGCACGTCGGAGCGAACTCGATTTCGTCCGGACAACTTGGCGGCGTAGAGGGCCTGGTCGGCGTGCTCGATGAGGTCGTGAATTGTGAGATCCGAGTCCGGGGTGTGGCACGCGACGCCCGCGCTCAGGGTGATAGCCGGCGGCGACGTCGGTCGGGCCTGGTGAGGAATGGCCATGAGATTCACCGTGTGCAACACGCGCTCCGCGGCAGCGACGGCGGCGTCGACGTCACAGTTGGGCATGACGAGCAAAAATTCCTCGCCACCGTAGCGATAGACGGCGTCGCCGGAACGCACCACTCGATTCAGGCACTTGGACACCTGACGCAGCGCTTCGTCTCCCGTCGGGTGTCCGTAATGGTCGTTGTAGAACTTGAAGTAGTCGATGTCGAACATTGTGACGCAGTAGGAATTCTGCGAGCGCAGCGCCAGAGCGTGCACCTTGAGGAGGTCCTCCTCCATGCGGCGCCGATTGCCCAGATTCGTTAGCGAGTCGGTCAACGAACGTCCGAGAAGTTCTAGGTTCGCCTCTTCCAGTTGCGCGCGCACCTGGTTGAGTTGGCGGTGCAACATCGTGACCCTTTCGGCCGCCACCAGACATGTTTGCACCTCGAGGGGATTGACGGGCTTGATGATGTAGTCGTCGGCCCCCGAGTTCATACCCTCCAGGATCTGTTCGGGGTCAGTGAGTCCGGTGACAATGACGATGTAGGTGTAGCCGTCGCGAAGTTCGTGTCGCACACGCCGACAGAGTTCCGTCCCGTCGACGCCGGGCATCATCCAGTCGGTCAGCAGTACGTCGATGCCGCCGCTTTGCATTAGTTCCCACGCGCTCGACCCGTCGCTCGCGACCAGGCAGTCGTGGCCGAGCTTCGAGGCCATTGCCTTGAGCAGTACTCGACTGGTGGCGTCATCGTCGGCAACAAGAATCCGCACGTTACACCGTCACGACCAATTGGCTCAGTGCCGCCTGCACCCGGGACAACTCGGTGTCGAACGTCTCCAGTAGCGCTGTCGCGCTGGCGAGGTCGTGGGCTCGGCCGAGGCCTTCGAGTTCGCCGCAAATTTCCGCGAGCCTCGTTCCTCCGACGTTGGCGCTCGCACCGCGCAGCGAGTGGGCCGCGCGCTCGATGGCGCGGGAATCGCCCGCGTGAATCGCGTCCGCTAGTGCGTCGCGTTGTCCGCGCGACTGATCGAGGTACTGGCCAATAATCTCAGCGAGCACCGCTCCCTCGCCGTCATCGAGACTTCGCAGTAGTCCAATCTGGTCCACGTCCAGGGCGTCGCGGTCGTTCTCAGCAGTGGCCACGGACGACACGACGCGAGCGTCAATGATTCTCTCGGAGACCGGTGTCTCGCGCGACGACCTGACCCAGCGCTCGATCACTGCGGCGATGAGCTCGGGGCGCACCGGCTTGGTGATGTAGTCATCCATTCCCGCTGCCAAGCACTTCTCGCGGTCGCCCTCCATGGCGGCCGCGGTCATGGCAATGATGGGCGTGTGCCGATCGGAACCTTCCAGACGCCGAATGTGCACGGTGGCCTCGTAGCCATCCATCTCGGGCATCTGACAGTCCATCAGAATCGCATCGTAGGTAGTGAGCATGACCGCTTGCACGGCCTCGCCGCCGTGGCTCGCGATGTCGAACTGGTACCCGAGCTTGGCGAGCACCTTGGAGCCCACCAACTGGTTCATCTTGTTGTCCTCGACGAGCAGAATCTTTCCTCTCACCTCACCGGCCTGACTGTGGGCTTCCGCGATCTCCTTCAACACGGAGTTATCCTCGTCGCTGAGCGACATGATCAGGCAGTCGTAGAGCTCGGACTGGCGAACCGGCTTGGTGAGTGACGCGGCGAAACCCTTGAGTTTGGTCTCTTTGACGCCGAGTCGTTCGCCCGAGGAACTCAGCAAGAACAACGTCGTGTTCGCCGTCGTCGGGTCGGACTTCAGGAGGCTGGCGAGCTCGATGCCGTCCATGTCGGGCATGTTGAGATCCAGAACGCCAATGTCGAACTCGCGACCTTCGCGCGCTGCCTCGGCGGCCATGACCAGTGCTTGGGGACCACTCGTGGCCTCGACTGCTTCCACGCCCCACGAGCGCAATTGACGGCGAAGAATCATGCGGTTGGTGGCGTTGTCGTCAACGACGAGAGCACGTCGTCCGTCCAGAGACTCGGTTTCACCCCCGATATCGTCGTGGCTAGCGTCGACCCGTTGGAAAGAGAGATCGAACCAGAATCGCGAACCCTCCCCCGGTACCGAATCGAGATTCATCTCGCCGCCCATCAGCTCGACGAGTTGGCGGCTGATCGCCAAGCCCAGTCCGGTGCCGCCGAACTTTCGCGTGGTCGAGGAGTCGGCCTGGGCAAATGCACCAAAGAGGCGCTGCTGGTCCCCGACCGCGATTCCGATGCCCGTGTCGATGACCTCGAAACGCACGTCACTGCGATTGCGGTATTCGTGCACGAGGCTCACACGCACCACGACTTCTCCGTGGGTCGTGAACTTGACGGCGTTCGCCGCCAGGTTGAGCAGGACCTGCTGGATGCGCACGGCGTCGCCCAACAACGATTCCGGCACGTCGGGGTGCACGTCGACGAGGAGCTCCAGGTTCTTATTCGCGGCCGACGCCGCAAGAATCCGACCCACGTCATCGGCGACGCCTTCGACGTTGAAAGCGATCTCTTCCACCTCGAGACGCCCGGCTTCGATCTTGGAGAAGTCCAAGATGTCATTGATGATGGCGAGCAGGTTCTCCGCGGACACCTTGATGCCCGACGCCAATTCCAGCTGGTCACCGTCGAGCGTCGTCCCGAGCAACAACTCAGTGAGACCGATGACACCGTTCATGGGGGTACGAATCTCGTGGCTCATCGTCGAGAGGAACTCTGACTTCGCCTTGGAGGCCGACAATGCGGAGTCGCGGGCGGTGACCAGGTCCTGAGCGGCACGGCGTTCGTCAGTGACGTCGCCGCCATTGAGCACGTAGCCCCGGATGGAGGGGTCGTAACGCAGGTCGGCGGCGGTCCAGGCGATGTTGCGCCACGAGCCGTGCGAGTCACGCATCCGGCATTCGAACGTCAACAACGATGAGGCTTCGAGGCCCTGGGACAAGTCACGCAGCCTGTCGACGAAGAGATCCGCGTCGTCGGGGTGCACGTTCTGTGTCAACGAGGTGCCCACGAGAGCTTCGGGCGCAATACCCAGTACTCGCTCCGAGGAGGGCGTGATGTAGGCAATGGTGAAGTTGTCCTCGGCGATGACAATGATGTCGGAGGCGTTTTCAATCAGCGAGCGAAAGCGTGCCGTGGACAACATCTGATCCTCGCGGACCGTAATGGCCAGACGCGCCGCGGCGGCGATCATCGTGGCGGTGGCGAGCGCGACCGCCGAGCGATCAATGTGACTGATCGTCGCCGAGACCATGATGGCGACGCTGGCGGCGGCGCCGAGGGCGGGGATGGCGTAGCCGGCCTTCTTTTCGGCGGCCGCGTGCTCTGCATTGACCGCCTTCATGGTGGAGAGCTTCTCGACCAACACCGGCTGGGTCCAGGTGGCCGAAGCGAGCAGCAACAATGAAATCGGCCAGACGACGGCGTTGGCGACGTAACCAATGCGCGACGACGATTGCAACAGGTTGAACATGTCGCCCACGACGTTAAAGACCATCGCGACGCTGGCAATAGCGAAGAACGGTCGGTAGGTCTTGGGCAGAACTGCCAATGCACCAATGGCGAGGGCGAGAAGAAGGAAGTCTCCCACCGGATACGCCATAGAGGTGACCGTCGACATGTCGCCACCCTGGGTGGCGTTCAATACCGAGTGGAACAGGTACGCCGCGGCCAGCGCGGAGGCGCCGACGGCCGCGATGAAGCCATCGAGCGACGTCCTCAGAAGCGAACCCTTATTGCCGTGGCGAATCGGCGCCATGAATCCCAAGTAACACAGGGGAAAGAAGCCGACGTAGAAAATATCAGCAAAGGACGGCACCGACGGCGACGCTCCACCGAGCGACTCGATGGTGAGGGCGACGTCACCGAGGGACCACGAGATGCACGCGACTCCGACCACCAGGGGCAGGGCCCGCATGGCGGTGTTGGCGGAACGCCAGCGCGGATCGTAAAAGCGCATAATGGCCAGCACGCCCATCGACAATTCGAAGGCGTCGACTCCCCATCCATCGAGGTACGTGTTGCTGGAGCCCACTGGGCGCACCAACAAGGAGACGAAGAAGGCGGCCACGAGGACGGCGGCGCCCACGAAGATCGTGCGCATCCGATTGCGCATGCGCAGGAAATCTGGGTCAATTGAACTGGCGAACATCGATACCCCTCATTTCGGTTCTGGAGTTATACGTCCAAAAAACACCTATTCGGGGAGTTTTGCATAGGGCAGTAGGAGAAATGACGATGCTGTCACAACTGTAACTCAAAAATTAACGGCCCAAAAACCGCAAATATCCTTATTTTTCCCAGTCTTTGGCCACCTTGGGGAATCGGTCCTCATTGAACGCCAATTTTTCGCGTACGGCAGCTGCGAGGTCCACGTCCAGTACGTCGCTCAGGCGCAGCAGGAAAATCAAGACGTCAGCCATCTCGAAGCGGATCGCGCCCAATCGCTCAGTGGTGAGTTCCTCGCGAGTCGACTCCTCGACGGTCAACCATTGGAACTCTGACGCCAGCTCCCCCGCTTCACCGGCGATGGCCATGGCGAGGTTCTTTGGTGTGTGGTGCTGAAACCAGTCGCGATGGCGCGCGAATTCGCGAGTTTCCACTACTAGTTCATCGAGAATGCTCATTGACCAACCTTCCCCTCGCGGCGAAATCGACTCATCGCGCTCAGTACGTACCGCCATCGTAGGGGTCACGATGAGCAAACTCTCAGTTGCGGGCCACGGCGACAGTGAAGATTGGCGTTCCGCACGAACCACCCCGGGCCTCCACGGGCGAAATGTGCGAGAATTCACCCAGACGAATGATGACATTTCACGCCCGAGTGGGGCGACGATGAGTGCTCAAGATGATCTCATCACCGCAGCCAAATCTCTCCGAGATCAGGGTCTCACGGCCTTTTCGATGGCCGACATCATTTCGACTGCGCGCCGCTACGGCAGCACGTATCCCGACCCGGTTCTCAAGAGCACCATGAAGACCATGTTGCAGACCGAGGACAGCCCCGCCCAGGACGGAGTCGTCTTCGTTGAAGTGCGTCGCGGGTACTACCGAATGCGACGTTGACCCGACTCGGTCGGTCACGGGGGCGACACTACCTAGCCATCGATACGTGGCGGCACTAGACCTTCTGGTGATAAATGCGTTGTCTGTAGTCGTCGATCATGCGCGCTGACGAATACATCGGCGCCAGGCTGCGCAACGACGCCCGGATGCGCGACAGCCACACGACGGGAATGCCATTGGAGTCTCGCGCGAAGAACATCGGCTTGACTTCCTTCTCCAGCAGGTCGTAGAGGGCATTGGCGTCACGCTCGTCCTGGGCGTGAGGGTCATCGAGCGTCGATCCATCAATGGCCCAACCGTTTTGGCCGTTGTAGCCCTCGCTCCACCAACCATCGAGAACGCTGAGGTTCAGACCGCCATTGAGCGCGGCCTTCATGCCGCTGGTGCCACTCGCCTCCATGGGGGGACGCGGCATGTTGAGCCAGACGTCACAACCGGCCACGACCGCCGGCGCCACGCGCATGTCGTAGTCCTCGAGAAAGATCACCCGGTTGGGCAGGTCCATCGTTCGCTTGACGGTGAACATGTTCTTCGCAATGGTCTTGGCCTCGTTGTCCAGCGGGTGGGCCTTGCCGGCGATGATGAACTGAGCGCCGTGCTCGTGGTCGACGATGTTGCGCAGACGATTGACATCATAAAAGAGCAGGTCGAGACGCTTATACGTCGCGAGGCGCCGGGCGAAACCCAGCGTCAGGTTCGTCGGGTCGAAGGCGTCAAGACCAGAGACCGAGTGGTCGACGTCCTCGCCGCGCGCCAGACGGTCGACGACGATGCGGCTACGGATCATCTCGACCAGATGCACGCGCATCTTGCAGCGTGCATCCCAGAGGTCGATGTCGGAGATCTCGTCGACGTGGTTCCACATGTTCGGGTCATTAGCGTGACGCTCCCAGTCGTAGCCGAGGAACCGTGAGAGCAGATTGCGTATGGTCGGGTCCATCCACGTCGGCAGGTGTACGCCATTAGTGACGTAGGTGATCGGCACGTCGGTTTCGGTCTTGTCCGGCCAGAGAGGATTCCACATTGAGCGCGCCACTTCACCGTGGCGTCGCGAGACGCCGTTGGTGGAGCGAGAGCACTTGATCGCCAGCGGCGAGAAACCCATGGGCTCACTCGTCGAGGACTCGTCGATGCGCGTCAGGGCCGCGAGTTCGTCGCGGTTGATGCCCATTTCGTCAATCGAGTGGCCGAGCACGCGGAAGAACTCCTCGGACGAATAGGTCTCGTTGCCCGCCGGCACCGGGGTGTGCGTCGTGAAGACGAAGCGGTCGCGACTGACGTCGAGGAGGTTCTTTAAATCCTGTCGATCGCCAGAAAGTTCCGCCGCGGTCTGTGAGGCGATCTCAAGAGACGCCAGGGCCGCGTGGCCCTCGTTCATGTGNNCCACCGATGCCCAGCAGCGCGTACTGCGCGAGGCGGATGTCGTGGCTGCCCTCGTAGAGGCGCGCGGTGACCCACCGCTCGAGGGGAGTATTTTCTTGCAACTCCGAGTCGAGCAAATACAAGGTGGTGCGGCCCACGTTGACCCGCCACACCTGAGCCGACAACTCCGAGTCCCACACGGGGACCTTGACCTTGAGGGGCAGTCCGTCGGCGCCGCGAACCCGCACGATCGGGAGCTGGCCGGTGTTGGCCTCGATCCAGTACTCGTGCTGCCACCCCGAGAGGTCCATTCGCTGGTGCAAGTAGCCGCGACGATACAGAAGTCCGACTCCTACGATGTCGATTGCCTGGTCCGACGTCTCTTTAAGGTAGTCACCGGCCAGAATACCCAGACCCCCGGAGTAGACGGGCAGCGACTGGTGCACGCCGAATTCAGCACAGAGGAACGCCACGGGACCGTTGGGCACGACCCGAGTGGTCGGACGCGCGAGATCGGCCTCCATGCGCTGAGCGACGCTGGCGAGCAACTCCAGGTATCTGTTGTTCGTCGCCGCGCTCAACAAGTCGCGCTCGGGAAGGTTGAGAAGGAAACGCACGGGGTTCTCACCGGCGAGTTTGAAACGGTGATCGTCGATACTGGCGAACAAATCGGATCCACCGGGCGTCCAACTCCAGAGGTAGTTGTACGAGATCCACGCCAGGTCCTCCAGAGGTTCGGGGAGGCGCCGGGCCAAGCGGTCAACTGCACGACGCAGATCGCGCGTCCCATCGAATCTCTTTGTCATCCCAGAGAATCTAGTGGTTGACTCCAGAAGCCTCAGAGAGATTGAAGGTATCTGCGACGCCCACCGCCGTCGCCAGCGCGACCAGTCGCGACCGGTCCGTCGCGACGTCGTCACGCGCCGCAATGGCGAATAGCGCCCGGCGAATCGCCGCTTCGCCGACCGGTGTCACGTAGCGCGGCGTGCTGGCGAGGGCCAGCAGCGTCACTTCGTCGTCACGCGTCGCGTCTCGACGAAGCAGGTCAGAGGCCAGAAGGCTGAGCGCGCCCTCGACGTCGCTCGATCCGCGCCCCATCAACCGGGCCACGGCCACCCGCGCCACGGCGTCAGCGCCGAGTCGTTCCAATTCGACCTTGCGCCACATTGTCGTATCTGAAATATCAACGTGAAGGCTCAAATTATCTCCCTGAGAGATGTGGGTCAAGAATGTGAATTTTCGCAGCGTCAGCGCATTCGTGAGGTTGATGCGCACTTCGGCGCCGTCTCCGGGACGGTACTCAATGGCCCAGGTGCCCCGCGAGGTGCGAGCGAAGTCGCCGCACGCCGCGTACTCCGCCGCCGCGCCCGCGGCAATCTGCACCTCGTCGGTGCGAAAATCCGCACACGCTCGGCGCCAGAGCGTCTCGCCTTCGACATCGTAGAAAGCCGATCGCACGAGTTCCAGGCGCTCGATGAACGGCGACTCGAAATCGCGTCCCGTCGTGCGGCGCGTGAGTTCCAGCGCCAGCGCCGCGTAGCGCAGCACGATGGACGTCTCGATCTCCGCGGGGTCGGCGAAGAACCAGGCACAACTGGTGAAGCTGAACATCAAGTTGCGGTGCGCCTCACAGATCTCCAACACCCGACTGCGCTCGTCGTCGTTCAGGTCGCGGCTCTGGTGACGAGCGACGAAGTCGCCCGGGGACCATTCACCAGTAATCACTTTGCCGTAGTCCAGCAGCGCCGCGTCACTCGAAGTGACGTGGTGCCCGAGTTCCCAATCGAGCGCCGCACCGGCGTTGGCGCGCAGCCAGTCGAGCGCCGCGCGAAGTGGTGCACGCCAGTTGAGGTCGAAGCCCTCACGCTCACCGGTCACGCAGCCGCACGCCGAGCGCCAACGTTCGATGCCGTGCGCGCAGCTCCACGCCGACACCTCGTGGAGTTGCACCTCGTGAGTCGGCTCCGTCGTGGCGAGCCACTCGCCGAGTGTCGTGGAGAGATGGTGCTTCTCCTGGAGCATTTTCGTAGCCCAGGCGACGCCGATGTCGCCGAAGCGGTGGTGGTGTCCGTAGGTCTCACCGTCGGCGACTAACAAGACGACACCGTCGTCGTGACCCAGAACGTTCGCCATGGTGTCCGCCAGGGTGTTGCCGTCGGCAATGAGATCGCCGAAGGCCACGCGCTGAGAGAGGTCGTAGTGACCAAATACCACCGTCATGCGCGCACCGCTCGGTAGGGCGACGAAGTACGCCTTGGAGGTGTCGATGCTCTGGGGCGTCACCTTCGTCCACGTACCTCGCGGCGCGCGCACTCCGTGCGCCTGCGTGGGCATCAACACCGTGTAGGAGATGCCGTGACGAGCGAGGACTTCGAGTGTCGCCACGTCCACGCCGGTCTCGGGCAGCCACATGCCGACGGGCTCTTCTGCGTAGCGCGCGCGAAAGTCGTCGATCCCCCACTGCACGAGGCGCTCCTGGTCGATGGGCGTGGCGAGGGGCACGATGGCGTGCACCAGGGGTGCAGACATGACGACGCGACTCGCGCCGTGACTGACGTCACGCACCTGGCGCTGTAGGGCGTGCTCGACGTCGGGCGCGTAGGTGTCCAACCAGTGGTGCAGCGTGGGACCCAGGTCGAAACTGCTCTGAGTCAATGGCTCGAAGAGCGACGTGGTGCCGTCCTCGTCGGGCAACGCGACGGCGACCATGGCGCGGTAGCACTCGGCGGCGATGCGTTCGTTCCAGTCGTGGTAGGGCCAGGCGCTCCACTCGTGGTTGAACATCCCGGTCCAGGGGTCCTCACGCGGTGGTTGGTAGAAGTGGTAGTGAAAACCAGCGATCGGCGACATTTAATTGTGCCGTTGCAGGACCACGAGGGCCAGGGGAGGCAGGGACATGCGCACCACCGTACCGCCGTGTTCGTAACCCGGTGCGACCACTTGCACATTGGTCGGGTAGCCGCTGCCGCCGAACTGCTCGTCATCGGAGTTCGCCAGCACCCGCCACGAGTACGACGACGACACCGGAATCTGGTAGTCGTCACGCGGCACGGGCGTGAAATTAGCCACCATCACCAGTTCCTCGTTGCCCTCGCCGCGGCGCCAGATCAGCACGCTCTGCTCGGCGTCGTCACAGCTGAGCCAGGTAAAGTCCTCGCCGCCCGCGTCGTCGCGGTGCAACGCCGACTGCGAGGAGTACAGCTCGTTGCAGCGCCTGACCCAGCGCCAGACTCCCTCGTGGGCCGGATAATCGCGAACGTGCCAGTCGAGGGACTTCTCGTGGTCCCACTCTGAGCGCTGGGCGAACTCCGCACCCATGAAGAGCAGTTTCTTTCCCGGCAGCGCGTACTGGTACCCCAGGAGCAGTCGCAGGTTGGCGAACTCTTGCCAATCGTCGCCCGACATCTTGGCGAGCAGCGCCCCCTTGCCGTGCACGACCTCGTCGTGCGACAAGGGCAGCATGAAGCGTTCGTGACCGGCGTAAATAGCTCGGAAGGTGAGCTCTCCCTGGTGATAGCGACGATGGACCGACTCGCGAGAGAGGTAGTCGAGAGTGTCGTGCATCCAGCCCAGGTCCCACTTGAAGGTGAAACCCAGTCCCGCGTCACTGGTGGCGTGGGTCACCTTGGGCCACGAGGTCGATTCCTCGGCGACCATCACGGCGCCGGGGAACGCGGAGGTCACCGCGTCGTTGCACTGCTGCAAGAAGGAGATGGCGTCGATGTCGTCGCGCCCGCCGAAGCGGTTCGGCACCCACTGTCCGGGCCCGCGCGAATAGTCCAAATACAACATCGACGCCACCGCGTCGAGGCGCAGTCCGTCCACGTGGTACTCCTCGAGCCAAAAGCACGCGCTCGAGATCAGAAAACTCCTCACCTCGTTGCGGCTGTAGTTGAACGTCCAACTCAGCCAGTCCGGGTGCACGCGCTGGCGCACGTCGGAGTGCTCATAGAGATGCGTTCCGTCAAAGAGACCGAGCGCGTGCGCGTCCGAGGGGAAGTGCGAGGGCACCCAGTCGAGCAACACCCCAATGCCCGCGGCGTGCAGTTCATCCACGAGGAACTTGAAGTCGTCGGGCGTGCCGTTTCGCGACGTGGGCGCGAAGTACCCGGTGGTCTGGTATCCCCACGAGCCGTAGAACGGATGCTCCATGATGGGCAGGAACTGCACGTGGGTGAAGCCCAGCTCCACGCAGTACTGCGGCAGCTGTGCGGCCATCTCGCGATAGGTGAGCGAGCGATTGTCCTCTTCGGGAACTCGGCGCCACGATCCGAGGTGCACTTCGTAGACCGAGATGGGACAATTGCGCGCCACGAAGCTGGCCCGATCTTCGATCCACTTGTCGTCGCGCCAGTGATACTGCGACTGCCAGACCCTGGTGGCGGTCTTTGAGGGCACCTCAAAGAGACGGCCGATCGGGTCGGCCTTGTCGAATTCATTGCCGCCGAGCCGCGAGCGGATGCGGTACTTGTAGGTCTGGCCCTCTTCGACGCCGGGCACGAAGCCCTCCCACACGCCAGAGCTCTCGCGCGGTAACAGCACGTTCGCTCCGCCATCCCAGCCGTTGAAGTCACCCACGACCGCGACGCGGTCCGCGTTGGGGGCCCACACCGCGAAGTAGCACCCCTCGACGCCCTCGGCGATCATCGGGTGACTCCCCAGGTGGTGGTGCAGGCGAAAGTGTCGGCCCTCGTTGAACAGGTGCAGGTCCTCGGCCGACAACAGCGTCACGTTGGACACCTGGGGCACGCCGTGTCCGCCCGCGGCGAATCCGCGGCGTTCGCGCAGCGGCGCGAGCGTCTCGGCCAGCACCGTCGTGGAGGCCATCTCCTCCAAGGACAGTGGAGTCTGCTGACTCCAGTTCGGCCGTTCGTCGTAGGTCCCGGGCAAGTTGACTCCCGAGTCGACCTTCAACAGGTCCTCGATCTGCACCATCACCAGACCGGCGTCGGAGTCCGCGAGGTGCGCGTGCACCGCGTCGAGGACCGTGTCCGGGTCGACGTCGTGCGCGAGGCCCAAGACCCGCACCAGACGTTCGCGGTCGTGGTGACGATGCTGTCGGGCGTTGGCGGCGCTCTCCTCGCTGAGCTGTCCCACGTCGACGCGCTCGTTAATGTCGGATTCACTCCACCAGCCGAGGAACGTCGCCGTGTCGTGGGTGCCAAAGGACGCCACCGCACCGCTCGGGACCGGCTCCAAGGACTCGTGTCCGATAGCGAACTGCGCGACGTAGGTACGGCGCAGACCCTCGTGGTCCATGGCTTCGCGCAGGTCGCCGTCGACGGTGCCGAGGTCCTCGCCCACGACGTCACACCCGTTACGCAAGGCCTCAATGGCGACGATAGCGAGCAGTTCATGAAAGGGCATCTTGACGTAGAGCCCCTCACGCGCGCTGGCCCCGTCGGGCACCCAGAACAGGCGCTGGAGTCCCATGACGTGGTCGATGCGCACCACGCCCGCCACGCGCATGTGACAGCGCAGAGCGTCGCGGAACTGCTGGTGGGCGTTCTCACGCATCCTCGCGGGGTGCAGCGGCGGCGCATTCCAGGTCTGTCCGTCGGTCGTCAGGTCATCGGCCGGAGCGCCGATTGACATCGAGCTCACGTACTCATCGGGGTTCTTCCAGACGTCGTACCCCTCGGGGTGCACGCCAATGGGAATGTCGAGTTGCAAGGTCTGGCCGCGCTGGGCGAGGCGCGACGACAACTCGGTCATCTGTCCGTCGATGATCCACTGGGCGAAGAGGTGATATCTCACGAGCGTCGGGTCGACGTCGTTCCAGCGAAGTAGCCCCGAGCGCGCCGTCGAGGGCCACTGGCGAAAGCTCCGGCCGAAGCGCTCTCCGGCGGCACGAAAGCGCGCGTAGTCGTTCACTTCGGGGTGTTCGGTCACGTAGGACCGCAGGCCACTTTCGTAGAGTGCCATGAACTCCGATTGCGTCGCGGCCCAGGCCTGTATGACGCTGCGCTTCGCGCGAAAGGCCGCCGCGCCGTCGACGTGGCCGTTCTTGGACCACGTGGCGCGATGACCCGGCGAGTAGGTCTCGTTCATCAACGACTGCGCGGTGAAGGAGCGCGAGAGGAATTCGACCTGGTCCAGAGCGATCCACCGGTCATTCCAGAACCGTCGACTCACCGGTCGATACGGACTCGCCTCGAAGTCGTGGGGTCCAAAGGACGAGAGCAGCGGCAAGGTCGAGACCACCGTGGCGCCCTGGTTGGCGACGAGTCGCGCAAATTCGTCCAAGTCCCCGACGTCGCCGGCGCCCCACGAGCGCTCCGAATGCAGCGAGAAGATCGGCGCCTGGACCGAATACGCTCGCCAATCGCGCGAGAAGCGGTGCGGTGCGCCGCGCAGCGGACGCACGAGCAGCGTCGACCAGACGATGCGTCGTCCCATGATGACGCAGAGCTGGTGATAACCCACGCGCATGGCCGGCAGGGGCAGACCCCAGGCCCGCGGCTCCTCGGGCGGCGTCTCGAGCATCGCGAGTTCCTCGGTGCGCACGTTCCAGGAGGTCTCACCGCCGAACTCGAACTCGATGCGGCACTCGAACCCACTGAGCTTGCGCGCCATGCGCAGCGCCACCACGGCGCTGACCCCCTCGTCGACGACGTAGACCGGCTCGAGGACGCGCTCGACTCGGCCCTGGTTGTACTGACGCAACGCGCTGCGCGCGCCACCGGGGGTGACGAGCGGGGTCATGTCGTCCAAGGAATTGAGCACCGTCATCAACATCTCGGGCGTCGCCGAGCGGTCGTGACCGCGGCCGTCGACGTACTCGGTCTCGACGCCGCGTGCGTGCGCCAGGTCGAGCAGAGAAAGTGACATCGGCCTGTCGCTCACGAGGTCCACGTCATCAGTCCCGGCAGGACCTCGCCGTCGGTGTGCAACAAAGAAGGAACGAGGCGCGCCGCCAACAACACGTCCTCGGGGTACCGCGCCAGGTCGACGCGCGCGTCGTAGCGCGCCCGAGGTCCGAAGCGGTCCACTAGCTTGGCGTCAATCGCAACCGGAGCCACACCGTCGTCCACCCAGAGCTGGACCAGTAGGTCCGCCGGCTCGAGGTCGCCGAGTTCCACCTGCAAATAGATTCGGTGGCCATTTTTTCTTTCCGAGATGACTCCCACTTCAATGACTAATTGGTCCCAGCCCGCGCGCAGACGTCGCAGGTCGCGGGCGCGATCGCGCGCTGACTTCGCTCCCCCGGCGCGTAGTTGCGCCGCCCGGGCGATGCCGGGCAGGTAGTACGACTCGGTGTAGTCGCGCGTCATGCGCAGCGAGTCCCAGGTGGGCGCGAGAGTCGACATCGACTGCTTCACCGACGCCAGCCACCGTGCGGGGACGCCCTGGTCGTCGCGGTCATAGAAGCGCGGGACGATGTCATTCTCGAGCACGTCGTAGATCGACTCGGCGTCGAGTTCGTCCTGCAGGGCTTCGTCCTGGTAGTCACTGTCGGTGCCGATGGAGAATCCAATGGGCGCCGCCGACGGATCGGCGTCCTGGGTCGCCTCGTCCCACCAGCCGTCGATGGTCGAGAAACTCAGCGCGCCGTTCATGCCGGCCTTCATGGCGCCGACCCCGCAGGCCTCGAGGGGACGACGCGGCGTGTTGAGCCAGAGGTCCGCGCCCTGGGCCAGGTGTCGGTCAAGCGTCGTGTCGAAGTCGACGATGAAGATCACTCGGTCCGCCACGTCGTACGTCGCGGCGAACTCGATCATGTCCTGCAGGAGCTGCTTGCCGGCTTCGTCGTCGGGGTGGGCCTTGCCGGCAAAGACGATCTGCACCGAGCGGCCGGGGTTCTTCAAGATGCGCGCCAACCGCTGGGGATCGCGCAGCAGCAACGTCGGACGCTTGTACGCGACGAAGCGTCCGATAAAACCAATGGTGAGTCGATCGGGGTCGAGCACCGATACCGCGGCGACCCGCTCTGACGGCGAGTGGCGACGAGCCAGATCCTTTCGCGCGCGGCGCCGCGCGAACTCCACGAGCACCGCACGTGCCTCGTTCTTCACCCGCCAGAGTTCGGCGTCGGGAGCGTCGACGATCTTGGACCACATGACCGGGTCACCCGGCGTGGTCTGCCACTGCGCGCCGACCGAGGAGGTCAGGAGCTCCGAGAACGGGCCGGTGGTCCAGGACTCGAGGTGCACGCCGTTGGTGATGTGACCGACGGGGATCTCGTCGAACGGCACACGAGGCCAGAGCATCGACCACTGTTCTCTGGTGACGCGTCCGTGCAAACGCGAGACGCCGTTGCGGTGCCCGACCATGCGCATCGCGAACACCGTCGGACAGAACGTGTCGCCGTCCCACGCCGGCGTCACCCGTCCGAGGGCGACCAGGGTATCGAGCGACGTCGCGAGTTGACGGGCGTAGGGGGCGAGGTAGCGACGTGCGACGGCGTCAGGAAAATAGTCATGACCGGCGGCCACGGGCGTATGAGTCGTGAAGAGCAGCCCGGGTCGAACCGCGAGCTGCGCTTCTTCGAAGCTGAGTCCCTCGTGGGCCATGACCCGTCGAATCCGCTCGATAATGGCGAAGACGGAGTGTCCCTCGTTGAGGTGCAGCATGGAGGGCTCGATGTTGAGAGCCGCCAGCGCGCGCACGCCGCCCACGCCCAAGATGAGCTCCTGGGAAAAACGCGTCTCAATGTCGGAGTCATAGAGGCGCGTCGTCACGATGCGGTCCGCCTCGGAGTTCGTCGCGACGGCGCTGTCGAGCAAGATGAGATGATTGCGACCCACCCGGGCGCGGTACACCGCCACTTGGATGTCGCGACCCGGCAGCGACACCGTGACCTGGATAACGCGGCCCTGCTCGTCGCGGGCACGTTCGATGGGCATTTTGTCCGGCGACATCATGTCCCAGGCCTCGTGCTGGCGACCCTCGCGGTCGAGCCACTGATGCGAGGTACCGCGATAGAGCAGGCCCACGCCCACCAGGGGGAGACCCAGCGCGCTCGAGGCCTTGAGTTGCTCGGCGGCCACGGTGCCCAGTCCACCCGCGAAGATCGGCAGTGAATCGGTGAGTGCGAACTCCGCCGCGAAAAAGGCGATGACCTGGTCCTTCTCGCCGCGGTGGTGCGTGGCGAACCACGTCTTGGAGGACTGGGCGAAATAGAAGCGGAAGTTCTGCACCACGGAGTTGGCCAGTTCGGTGATCTTGGGGTCGGAGTTGATGAGCTCGGTGACCTTTTCGCGTCCCAGGCCCAAGAGGAGCTGTTGGGGCCACTCGAGCGCGCCGGGACTCGCCGTCGGGTCGAGTGCGGCAAAGAGACGACGCGCGTCGATTTTCCAGGTCCAGCGCAGATTCGTCGCGACGTCGAGCAGGTCCTCGTACGTCGCGACGGCCGGGGCCGCCGTGGCGACTGACCGACTCTCTATCACTGTGACCTCCTCGTGGGCGGCGCAACCAGCGTGCAACCCGTCGCGACACCACCTTCAGGATTCGAAGCATAACGCCGCCAATTCAGCCCGTGATGAGGTCATCTGACATCGTGACGTCGCGGACATCTCGAATTCATTTCCGCGATGACCGCGTCGTCGTCGCGCCGCAGCGCAGCCATTGGCGCGGAACTTTTTCGCGCCCGTTCGACGTCAGCGTGCTCGAGACAATGATGCCCAGATGTCGACACTCACCGCCGCCACGCCGTTTCGGTCACTGGCGGCGCACCGAAGTGCGCGAGAACATCATCGGCGACCATCCACGGCGGCGATCAGCAAGGTCAAAAGTCCATTGTTGAGTACTTCCATCAGGAATCGTTATTATGGTCGTAGTTGTTACTTCAACCGCTAGGACATTCTCATGACGAAGATAGCTAACGACATCACCGAACTCATCGGCGGCACCCCACTGGTGCGCATCAATCGCCTCGGCGCCGGCCTCGACACCGAGATCCTCGCCAAGTTGGAATTCTTCAATCCCGCTAACTCCGTGAAGGACCGCATCGGTCTGGCCATGATCATCGCAGCCGAAGAGGCCGGACTCATCGGACCCGAGACGATCATCCTGGAGCCCACTAGCGGCAACACCGGAATTGCCCTCGCCATGGTCGCCGCGGCTAAGGGGTACCGCTGCGCATTCACGATGCCCGAGTCCATGAGCAAGGAGCGCCGAGCACTGCTGCGCGGGTACGGCGCCGAGTTGTTCCTCACTCCCGGGCCCGACGGAATGGCCGGAGCCATCGCCAAGGCCAACGAACTCGCCGCGCAGGACTCGCGCTACTTCATCCCCCAGCAGTTCGAGAACCCCGCGAACCCCCAAGTGCACCGCGTCACCACGGCCGAAGAGATCTGGAACGACACCGACGGCGGCGTCGACATCTTCATCTCCGGCGTGGGCACCGGCGGCACCATCACCGGCATCTCCCGTTTCATCAAGAACACCAAGGGCAA
>PMTL01000207.1 GCA_003168075.1 Acidimicrobiaceae bacterium | reverse complement strand
CGCGGGGGAGCGGCTCCGGCGTGGCTCTCTGCGGCCAACGAGGTGTGTGTGCAAGCGTTCCTCGAGGACCGAATCCGCTGGATGGACATCGTGCCCCTGGTCGCGCGCACCATGGACGACTACGAGGACGATGCGCTCGCCAACCTGGACGCGGTGGTGGCCAACGACGCGCGGGCTCGACGAATCACTCACGGTAACCTGCCTCAGTGATGCAAAGTCGGTCGTCGTCTCGCACCTCAGTGCTGGCTCTTTTTGGGGGTTCGCTGCTGGTGGTGCTGGCGCTCACCTGGCTATGGGGCTGGGCTTTGCCGCTGGTGTTGTTCTTGGTGATCGCGATGGTGATGGGTCACGAATTCGGACACTTCATTACCGCCAAGCGCGCCGGCATGGAGGTCACAGATTTCTTCGTTGGCTTCGGACCGGTCCTGTGGTCCACCACCCGCGGTGAGACCCGCTACGGCATTCGCGCTCTGCTGCTCGGCGGGTACGTCAAGGTGCCGGGCATGACGTGGTTCGACAAGATCGAACCCCAAAACGAGAAGCGGACCTACCGGTCGGCGTCGTATCCGCGCAAGGCGCTCTTCGCCTCGGCGGGTTCGATCATGCACGTAATCATGGCATTACTCATCGCGTACGCTGCGCTGGTCTTTGTGGGGCACCCCGATCCCCAAAGGGTCACCATTGGTTCGTTCACCAAGTGGCAGGGCCACGCCCTCAACGCCGCCCAGGCGGCGGGTCTGAAAGTGGGCGACCAAATCATCTCGGTCGATGGACACACGGTAAATGGAGACGCGATCCTGGCCGATGTGATCAAATCCAATGCCGGCCACGAGATCACGGTGATCGTCGAGAGGGCGGGCCAACGCGTGAGCCTGCGCGCCACTCCGGTGGACGGACGGTCGGTCACAGTGAAGGGCAAGTCCGAAGAGACCGGGAACAAACCCGTGGGCCTGCTCGGTATTTACATGACCAATCCGACGGTGCACACGTCGTGGTTGGCGGCAATTCCCAATTCCTTCACTACGGTGACCTCCACCATCGATCAAGCCGCGCACGCGTTGGTGCACGTCTTCTCGCCCGGCGAGTTCAGCACCCTCTTTCACCAAGTAACGACGCCGGCAGCGGCCAAGTCGACGGTGGCCCAGACCACGCGGCCAGTCTCGATCATCGAAGTCGTGCGCCTGGCGGACCAGGCCGCGCAGTCCAACGTGCCGGTCTTCTTCTCGATCCTCATTACCCTCAACATCTTCGTGGGGCTTATGAACATGCTGCCCATGCTGCCCCTGGACGGAGGGTACGTCGCGATCGCTACCTACGAGCGATTGCGCCGGCGCGGCAACACCCCGTATCAGGCCGATATCAATAAGCTCACCCCCTTCGTGGTCGCCTTCGTGGGTGTTTTGCTGGTCCTCTTCGCCTGCACGATGTACCTCGATATTGCCTACCCGATCGCCAATCCTTTCCACTAGATGTATGCCGGGTGCTCGGCATACGGCAGAATGGTGGAGTGGATGTCACTGCCAGTTCCCTCAGCCCCCGCCGTCTCACCCGTCAGATTTCGGTCGGCTCGGTCAAGGTCGGTGGTGACGCCCCGATTTCGATCCAGTCGATGACCACGACGAAGACCGCCGACGTCGAATCGACCCTGGAGCAGATCTACGCTCTCGCCGGCGCGGGGGCGGACATCGTGCGATGCACGTGTAACGAGCGCGCCGCGGCCGAAGGCCTCGCCCAGATCGTGCCGCGCTCGCCAGTGCCGATCGTGGCCGACATCCACTTCCACGTCGAGATGGCTCTGGCGGCCCTCGAGGCGGGCGTGCACGGGCTGCGCCTCAACCCCGGCAACCTACGTAAGCCCGAGGAGATCAAACTCGTCGCCAGCGAAGCGAAGGACCGCGGCGTGCCGATCCGCATCGGCGTCAACGCCGGGAGTCTGCACCCCGACATCTACGACCGCTTTGGAGGAGCGACGCCCGAGGCGTTGGTGGAGTCGGCGCGCCTCGAGTTGGCCTATTTCCAAGAGGTGGGTTTTGACGATGTCAAGATCTCGGTGAAGGCGTCCTCGGTCGCCACGATGATTGCCGCCTATCGCTTGGCCTCGGAGACCTTCGAGCACCCTTTGCACCTCGGCGTGACTGAAGCGGGACCGCTGCCGGGCGGACTCTTGAAGGGCACGGCGGGAATCGGCACTCTCTTGGCCGAAGGCATCGGCGACACTCTGCGCTACTCACTCACCGCCGACCCCGTCGAAGAGGCCAAGGCCGGTCGTCAACTGCTCGAAGTCCTCGGACTACGCGAGCGAACGGGGCTCGACCTCATTGCGTGTCCCAGCTGCGGACGCGCCGAGGTCGACGTCATCAAAGTCGCTACCGAGGCGCAGACGGCCCTGGGGGCCCTCGACATTCCGATTCAAGTGGCCGTCATGGGCTGTGTTGTCAATGGCCCGGGCGAGGCCCGTCACGCCGACCTCGGGATCGCCGCGGGCAAGCACCGCGGCCACCTCTTCATCCGCGGTCAGATCATCCGCGTGGTGCCCGAGGACGAAATGGTGGAGGCGCTGGTCGAAGAGGCGCAGAAGATCGCCAAGGAGGGCATTGAGGCCCGTTTGGCGGCGCGTGACGTCACCGCCGAAGCCGCAGCGGCCGCCGACCGCGCCGAGTTGCTCGACGCCAAGGGCGCCGACGTCAACAACGCCACGCAGGTCATCGAACGCATTCGTCGTCGCGGCGAGCGCTAGTCACTCCGGTTTCGCGCAATTCACTAGGCTCGGTCCACGTCGAAAAGGAGAAGTGTGGCCGGCCAAAGCGTCTTGACCTCGCAAAACGAAGATTTTCCCAAGTGGTATCAGGACGTCGTCGCCAAGGCGGAGATGGCCGATAACGGTCCCGTGCGCGGGACGATGGTCATTCGACCGTACGGCTACGCCATCTGGGAACGCATGCAGTCGGAAATTGATTCGCGCATAAAGGCGACCGGCGCTCAGAACGCCTACTTCCCCCTCTTCATTCCCGAAAGCTACCTGCACCGTGAAGCCGAGCACGTTGAGGGATTCAGCCCGGAGCTCGCGGTGGTGACCCACGCCGGGGGAGAAGAGCTCGCCGAGCCCATCGTGGTTCGTCCGACGTCAGAGACGGTCATTGGCGAGTTCATGGCCAAGTGGATCCAGAGCTACCGCGACTTGCCGCTCTTGTTGAATCAGTGGGCGAACGTCGTTCGCTGGGAACTGCGGCCGCGGTTGTTTCTGCGCTCGTCTGAGTTCCTGTGGCAAGAGGGTCACACCGCGCACGCCAGCGCCGAGGACGCGTCGCAGTACGTGATGAAAATCCACGTAGAGGTGTACCACGACTTCTTAGAGACAGTCCTCGCGGTTCCCACCTACTTGGGCATCAAGCCGCCCAGCGAACGTTTCGCCGGAGCGACCAACACGATGACGTGCGAGGCAATGATGCGCGACGGCAAGGCCCTACAGATGGCGACGTCACACGAGTTGGGTCAGAACTTCGCCAAGGCTTTCGATATTTTCTTTCAAAACGAAGAGGGTCAGGCGGCGTTGTGTCACACGACGTCCTGGGGCGCCTCCACGCGTCTCGTGGGTGGTCTCATCATGGCCCACGGTGACGACAACGGCTTGATCGTTCCGCCGGCAGTTGCCCCCACGCAAGTTGTCATCATTCCCGTTCGCGACGACGAGGAGGTACTGCAGGCGTGCCAGTCGCTCTTCGTCGAGTTATCACGGGAGCGGCCCTCGCGCATCGTGGTCGACAAGGGCCGCGGCAGCTTCGGCCGTCGGGTCACCGACTGGGAGATCAAGGGAGTGCCCCTGCGCGTCGAAGTCGGACCTCGCGACTTGGCCCAGGGTCTCGTGACAGTGGTTCGACGCGACACCGGTGAGAAGTTCGCGGTTTCCCACGTCGAGGCGCGCACGCTGATTCAGGGGCTTCTCGAGACGATCCAGAACGATATGTACGCGTCGGCGACGAGCTTTCGCGACGCGCGCACGGTCGACGTCACCACGCTGGCTGAGGCCATCGAGGCGGCGCAGAGCGGATTTGCGCGACTTCCTTGGGACCGGGTGGGCGCCTCCGGAGAAACCCGTCTCAACGCTGAAGCGATCACGGTGCGCTGTTTACAGCGTGGCGACGGCACTATTCCCGCGAGTGACCTCGAAGATGGTTTGGTCGCCATCGTGGCCAAGTCGTATTAGGTAATTCTCCTCGTCGCGAGGTCCGCTTTGGTGGGCCTCTGCGGTCGTTCGCCTGGTTGTCACCATCTGGCCCAACTGCTACAATTGAAGCCGACAGTCCGCTCAGGACGTATGGACTCGTTTAAGCGCGGGCCTCGGGCCCGCGCTTTTTCTTTGTCCGAACACTGGTGGCATAGAGAGGAGAGGCATGGAATTAGAGACCCCATTGCGCGCGCTCCTATCTAGCCTCGGACTCGATCTCTACGATTTGGAACTCGCGAAGGGGACTCTCAACGTCACCGTCAATAAGCCCGGCGGCGTGGACTTAGAGGCTCTGACCAAGGCAAATCGGGCAATCTCGGAGTGGTTGGACGTGAATGATCCCATTCCCGGACGCTTCACCCTCGACGTCTCGAGTCCCGGTTTGGAACGTCGCTTGCGAACCGCGGAGCACTTTCGCTCGGCCGTGGGTGAAGTGGTGACATTGCGTGAACAGCGCGCGGGACTGCCCACTCGACGCCTTGAAGGTCCGCTCCGCAACGTGAGCGACACGACGGTGACGTTGGACGACCAGGGCGAGGGTGAGGTCGAGGTCGCTATTTCCTCGGTGGAACGCGCTCGCACCGTCTTCCAGTGGGGCGGCGAGGCCAAGCCGTCGCCCTCTCGGGGTAAACCTTCGACAACGACGAGCAAGAAAGGCTAAGACATGGCAAATTTTGAATTTTTAGAAGCCCTCGGACAGATTGCGCGTGACCAGAACATCGACGAGGGGGAACTTCTGATTGCCCTGGCCAACGCCCTGTTGGCCGCCTACAAACGTCGTCCCGACTCCGCGGAGGACGCCGAAGTCGAAATCAATCCCGAGACCGGCGAGATCAAGGTTTGGGGCCTCGAACTCGACCTGGAGGGCAACGTCACGCGCGAGTGGGACGCGACCCCCGATGACTTCGGACGCATCGCGGCCCAGACCGCGAAGCAGGTGCTGATGCAACTCATTCGTGACATCCAGCGCCGCCAGATGTACGAGGAATTCGCCAACCGCGAGGGCGACATTGTGTCGGGAACGGTCCAGCAGAACGACAACCGCTACACGCTGCTCGACCTCGGACGCGTGGAAGCTCTGTTGCCCCAGGCCGAACAGATCGCCTTCGAGCGCTACGAACACGGAGCGCGCGTCAAGGTCTACATCGTCGAAGTGCGTAAAACCAATAAGGGACCCCAGATCGTTGTGAGCCGCACGCACCCCGCCCTGGTCGCGAAACTCTTCGAGATCGAAGTCCCCGAGATCGCCAACGGTATCGTCGAGATCAAGGCGCTGGCGCGCGAGCCCGGGCACCGTTCCAAGATCGCCGTGGCGTCCAACGACCACATGGTCGACCCCGTTGGCGCGTGCGTGGGCGCGCGCGGTTCACGCGTACGCAACATCACCAACGAATTGCGCTCCGAGCGCATCGACGTCGTGCCCTTCAGCGACGATCCGATTCAGTTCATCCAGGCCGCACTGGCGCCCGCCCGCGTGCGCGAGGTGCAACTGAACGAGGAAGAGGGTATCGCCACGGTCATTGTGCACGATCAGCAGCTCTCGCTCGCCATTGGCAAGGAGGGCCAGAACGCGCGGCTGGCCGCGCGACTCACCGGCTGGCGTATTGACATCCGATCGGAGAACGAGACCGAGGACGAAGTCGTCGAGGAGGTCTGGACCGAAGGCGGCGTCGTGGTCGACGAGGTCGTCGTCCTGGTGCACGACGAGCACGCACACGACCACGACGCCGTGAGCGAGGTCTTCACTGACGGCGTCACCCTGGTGCAGGAGACCGACAACGTCGCCACCGACGTCGACGGACACGTGGTGCACATCAAGGACGTCGTGGTGATGGACGAAGACGGTGTTGAAGTCGAAGTGCTGGAAGTCGATGTTGTGGAGGACGAGGCATAGGCCCGGTACGGACCTGCGTGGTCTGCCGTCGGCGCCGTGAGGAGGCCGCCCTGCAACGTGCGGGACGGACCCAGGGTGGAGTCTGGTACCTCGGCCGGGGCGCCGGACGAGGGCTGTGGTGGTGCCGCAACGGGGAGTGCGGGTCGGGTCTGAACCTGGCTCTCGCGTCGCGGGCGCTGCGGTGTTCTCTCGGTGACGAGGACGCTCTAGCGTTGCGTGAGGTCGCGCAGCGCTCGAAAAAAGTTGTAGTTGTGGAAGAATAGAGAATTGTGCTTGCGAACCGCGAGCACACGATTCAAGGGAATGTTTTGGCGCAGAAGAAGATCCGGGTACACGAGCTCTCGAAGGAGCTCGGTCTAACGAGCAAGGAGTTGCTCGCGCTCGCCCAGACGCTGGGCATCGGTGCGTCGAGCCCCTCCGCCTCAATTGAGGACGCCCAGGCTGACCGCATCCGTCGCAAGGCCGACAATGAGGGCCTACGACGCCACGTGACCCCCGAGGAGCCGGTCAAGTCCAAGGCCACTCGCAGCACGAAAGTCACCACGACCGGTGACGCTCTGGCCACGCCAGTGTCGGACGTCGCGATCAGTGTCGAGTCCTCGGTCGTCGCAGTACCCGTCCCCACGGAGGAAGCTCTCGTTGACGCACCGCGCGTGGTGCGTAGCCGCGTGGCGGCTCCGCCCAAACCGGTCGCCCCTCGTGTCACTCCTAGTGAGGGTCCGACCACCATTCGCCCCACCCAGCGTCCGTCGAGCGGTGAAGCTGGCGAGTCACCCAGCACCGCGCGACCACCGATGAGCGCGTCGGGCCGTCCTATTCCGCCACCCCCTGGCCGGCCCATGAGCCCGTCGGGCCGTCCGATCCCGCCACCCCCCGGTGTGCGTCGCCCGTCCGGCCCCGGTGGGCCGTCGTCGAGTCGCCCCACGGGCCCCGGCGGTCCTCGTCCGATGAGTCCTCGTCCATCGACGGGCGGGCCCGCTCGTAGCGGAGGCCCGTCACGACCCGGCGGCGGCACTGGATTTGCAGGAGCGCGACCGGGTGCACCCGCGAGTGGACCGGCTGCCGGTCCCGGACGCGGACCCGCGAACCGCGGATCGGGTGGACCACGAGGTTCACAGCGCAAGACCACGCGCCGGCGACGTCGAAATGTCGAAGAACTCGAGCCGACGCAGATGACCACGTGGCAGCCGAGTTCGGCGCCGGTGCCCGATGGAGACATCATCATCGAGCGCGGCTCGACCGCCAAGGACGTCGGTCCCAAGCTCAATCGTTCGGCCGCGGACATCATCCGTTTCTTGTTTCTCCAAGGTGAGATCGTCACCGCCGTGCAGGGACTCACCGACGACATGATCGAGCTCTACGCCGCCGAAGTCGGCGCGGCGGTGAAGTTAGTCGACCCGGGCGAACAGCAAGAAGCCGCGTTGCTCGCACGCTTCTTCGACGAAGAAGAAATGGACGAGGAGATCGAAGCGGGACCGCGTCCGCCGGTGGTGACCGTCATGGGTCACGTCGACCACGGCAAGACCAAGTTGCTCGACCGGATCCGCAAGACCAACGTCGTCGCCGGCGAGGCGGGTGGCATCACTCAGCACATCGGCGCGTACCAGGTTCTCTGGCACGCCAAGCCCATTGCTTTTCTCGACACCCCGGGTCACGAGGCCTTCACGGCGATGCGAGCGCGTGGCGCCAAGGTCACCGATATCGTCATCTTGGTGGTGGCCGCCGATGACGGCGTGATGCCCCAGACAGTGGAGGCTATCAACCACGCCAAGGCCGCCGACGTGCCCATCATCGTGGCCGTCAACAAGATTGACAAGGCTGAAGCCAACCCCGACCGGGTACTGCAGCAATTGAGTGACCACGGTCTCGTCCCCGAGAAGTGGGGCGGCGACACCATCACGGTCGAGATCTCGGCCCTCCAGGGACTGGGTATCGAGGACCTCCTCGAGCAAGTACTACTGGTCGCCGAACTCGCCGAACTCTCTGCGCGACCCTCCGGTCGCGCGACGGGAACCGTCCTCGAGGCGAACCTCGAAGTCGGTCGCGGTCCCGTGGCTACGGTCATGGTCCAGTCCGGTCTCCTGCGCGTGGGCGACCCCGTGGTGGCCGGCGCCGCCTTCGGCAAGGTCAAGGCACTCATCAATGACCAGGGAAAACAGATCAAGTCGGCCGGTCCTTCGACGCCGGTGCAGATCCTGGGCTTCTCGGAGCCGCCCTTCGCCGGTGATGAGATGCGCGTGGCCCAGGACCTGGGTAATGCCCGCTCGCTCGCCGAGGCTCGCGCCCAGCGCGTGCGCCTCGTGGGACACCAGCCCGTGGCGTCGGCGTCGGGGGCACGGCTCGAAGACCTCTTCGAGCAGATTCAGCGCGGCGAGACCGCGACGCTCAACATCGTATTGAAGGCCGACGTGCAGGGTTCGCTCGAGGCCTGCACTGAGTCGCTGCGCAAACTCGAACGTGACGATGTCAAATTGGTGATCGTGCACCGTGGCGTGGGCGGGATCACTGAGAACGATGTACAGCTCGCCAAGGCGTCCACCGCGACGATCATTGGATTCAACGTCCGCCCCGACCGGCGCAGCCGCGACCTCGCGGAGGCCGAGGGCGTGGAAATCCGAACGTACGAGATCATTTACAAGTTGATCGAGGAGATCGAAGCGGCGATGCTCGGTCTGTTGTCGCCGGTGTTTGAGGAAGTCGTCACTGGCGAAGCCGAAGTCCGCGAGGTCTTCCGGGTCCCGCGCATTGGTGCGATCGCCGGTTGTTTCGTACGCGAAGGCGTCATTACCCGAGGGTCCAAGGTGCGATTCTTGCGCGAGGGAACCATCATCTGGAAGGGCTCAATCACGTCGCTTCGCCGGTTCAAGGATGACGCCCGCGAAGTTGCGTCCGGTTTCGAGTGCGGTATTGGGCTCTCGGACTACCAGGACCTCAAGGAAGGCGACCTCATCGAGACCTTCGAAGAGCGCGAGATTCCGCGCACCGCTTAAACCATGGCCCATTCCTCGAGTCATCACCCCTACCCTCGCTCCGCACGGGTCAATCAGATTCTGCGCGAGGTGATTTCCGAAGAGTTGCTGCGCCTCAGTGACATCGACGAACGGTTGGGATTCTTGACGGTCACCGGCGTCGAGACAACGTCCGACATGCGCCAGGCAATGGTCTACTTCGACTCGCTCAGCCCCGGCGTGAGCGAGGCCTTAGAGGAGCGCCGCGCCCAGATTCAGGGGTCGGTGAACGCTCAGACCCGCCTCAAGCGCACGCCGAAGCTGTCCTTCGTGGCCGACCCGGCCATCGCCAGTGGCAACGCGGTCGAGGACGTCCTTCGCCGACAGCATCATGACGACGACTAGCGGACTGCTGCTGATTGACAAGCCCGCGGGGCTCACCAGCCACGACGTGGTGGCGCGCCTGCGTAAATTATTCCAAGAGCGACGTATCGGCCACGCCGGCACCCTCGATCCCATGGCGACCGGACTGCTGGTCGTGGCCGTCGGCACTTCGACCCGGCTGTTGCGCTTTGCCCAAGTCGAGACCAAGCGCTACGTCGGGACGGTGCAACTCGGCGTAGCCACTGATTCGTTGGACGGCGACGGCTCCATCACCCAGAGGCGGGCGGTGCCCGAACTCACGACGGAAGAGGTCAACGCAGTGGCGGCGACAATGATTGGCTCCCAACGCCAAGTGCCGCCGATGGTGTCCGCCCTCAAGGTGGGCGGACGACGTCTGCACGAGATGGCCCGCGAGGGTCTTGAAGTCGAACGAGCGCCGCGCGACATCGTTATCGACGCCTTCTACCTCACCCCAACCCAGCAGTTCGAGAGCTGGGACTTCGACGTGACGTGTTCGGTCGGCACCTACGTTCGCGTGTTGTTGAGCGACTTGTCGGAGAAACTGGGTACCGTGGGACACCTGAGCGCATTGCGGCGAATTTCGAGCGGTCACCACCACGTCGACGACGCGCGAACGCTCGACGAGCTCGCGACTCTCTCCGACGTTACGATCGCCCTGGCGCCGCCGGCTCGGATGGTGGATGGTCTCGAGTCATTCATTCTCGATGCCCCCGACGTCGTGAAAATGCGCCTGGGACAGCGAATCGAACTGAACCGGTCCTTCGTTGGTGACGAGATTGCGGCCTTCGACGACGCGGGTGAACTCGTGGGCGTGCTGCGCAGTCGCGGAGAGTTGTGGAAGCCCGAGATCGTGTTGTCGCGAGCGGGAGGCTCCTCGTGAGACTGAGCCATTTCGACGCCGAACTCGAGCAACCCAGCGTGGTGGCCTTCGGGGTGTTTGACGGTCTGCACCTCGGTCACCAGGCGATCATCGCTCACGTCGTGAAATTGGCGCGCGACCACGGCGCGACCCCGAGCATCATCACCTTCGACCCGCACCCCGCGCTCGTGCTGTCCTCGGACACGGCGCCGCTGTTAATTGGTACCCTCGACCAGCGACTCGAAGGATTCGCGCGACTGGGCGTTGAACAGGTCGGGGTTCTGGGCTTTGATACGCAGTCGGCGCTCGAGAGCGCGTCGTCGTTCATCGAACGTGTTCTCGTCGGTCGACTGGGCGTGGTGGATTTGGTGGTGGGCGACGACGTGCATTTCGGTCGCAATCGCGAAGGCGACGTCGAACTGCTCGAACGAGAAGGCTCTCGCCTGGGCTTTCGCGTGCATTCGTCACCGACGTACGGCACCGCGAGTCGTTACAGTTCGACTGTGGTACGCGAGTACTTGCAGTCGGGTGAGGTGAAGAGTGCCGCCGCCGTCCTCGGTCGCCCCTTTGTCCTGCGCGGCACGGTCGTGCACGGCGATGCCCGGGGTCGCGACTTAGGTTTTGCGACGGCGAACCTGCGACTGGGGGAGCGTCAGCAGCTGCCCGGGCTGGGAATCTACGCCGCCGCGGTGCACCTGGCGAGCGGCGAGTGGCGCGCCGGTGCCGTGTCGGTCGGCACTCGCCCACAGTTTTACGAGCACGGGGGCGTGTTGGTCGAAGTCCATCTCCCTCACTTCGAGGGTGACCTCTACGATCACGTGCTCGACGTGGCTTTCATTGAACGTCTGCGCGGCGAGGCGACGTTCGACAAGTTGGAAGATTTACTGACACAGATGCACCTCGACGTGACGAAAAGCCTCGAATTCTTCGAGATATTTTCGCCCGAGGCCTCGGTCCTGCTAGGATAGAACTTCGGTCAGCGACGCTGATCGTGTGGGTCGTCACGTTGGCGGCTCGCAACGGGATCCCCGACTCATAAGGCATAAACGTTATGGCTGAGAAGCAGCAGATCATTAAGGACTATCAGGCTCACGCCACGGACACCGGCTCGCCCGAAGTCCAGGTCGCGATTCTGACGGACCGGATCTCGCACCTCACCGAGCACCTCAAGGTTCACAAGGGTGATCATCACACCCGCCGAGGACTCATGAAGCTCATTGGCCAACGTCGCCGCCTGCTCGATTACGTGCAGCGCGGCAACGTGGAGCGTTATCGCGAGTTGATCGGTCGTCTCGGCATTCGTCGCTAACCGGTCCACGTCGACGCCGTCGACGTGATCAACACATCCGAGCCCTCGGAGGCCAGTGGAGAACAGTCGCGTCGTGCGGCGGTTGCTCACTGGGATCCGGGCGGAGTGTTGCTAACCGCATAAGGAGCACTTCCATGACTGACGCAATCCGCGTAAGCAGTCCCATTACGGGTACTGACAAAACCCTGAGTTTTGAAGCCGGCCATCTGGCCCAACTCGCCGACGGGGCAGTTCTCGCCCGCATCGGCGACACCATCCTGCTCGCTACCGTCGCCGCAGCGCGTACGGCTCGCGAGGGTATCGACTTCTTCCCCCTGACGGTCGACATCGAGGAGCGGGCCTACGCGGCCGGCAAGATCCCCGGTTCCTTCTTCCGCCGCGAGGGCAAGATCTCGGACCAAGCGGTGCTGATCTGTCGACTCATCGACCGGCCGCTGCGCCCGTCCTTTCCTAAAGGATTTCGCAACGAGGTCCAGGTCGTCGGCACCATCTTCAGCGCCGACCAGGAGAACCCGCATGACATCCTGGCCATCAACGCCGCTTCGGCCGCGTTGATGCTCTCGGGCATTCCCTTTGACGGTCCCATCGGCGCAGTGCGCATGGCCTTCACCACCGACGGGGAGTGGGCGCCGCACCCCACCTTCACCGAGGGTGATGAGGCGACGTTCGAACTCGTCGTCGCTGGTCGCGCTCTCGAGGACTCGGTCGAGTCCGACATCGCCATCATGATGGTCGAGGCCGGTGGTACCGAGGGTTCCTTCGTGAAGTACGCCGACGGCGCGCCCAAGGTGTCCGAAGAAGTTCTCGCCGCGGGCCTCGAGGCCTCCAAGCTCTGGATCCGCGAGTCGATCAATTTGCAGCGTCAGTTGGTACGCGACTACGTCGCTCAACACGGAGAAATTGCGACCATCGAGTACAAGACCTACGCGGATTACCAGGACGACGTCTTGGCGCGGGTCAAGGAAGTCGGCGAGACTGCCCTGGCCGAGGCCAACACGATCACCACCAAGACCGCTCGCAACGAGGCCCTCGACGGGGCTACCAAGGCCATCATTGAGCAGTTGCCCGAGTTCGCGGACCGCTTGAGCGAAGTCAAGGCCGCCGTCAAGTCGGTGACCAAGAAGATCGTTCGACAGCGCATCGTCTCGGAGGGTATCCGCATTGACGGTCGCACTTCGGCCGAGATCCGTCCCTTGTCGGCTGAAGTCGACCTGTTCCCCATGACCCACGGATCGGCGCTCTTCCAGCGCGGCGAGACCCAGGTGATCAACGTCACGACGCTGGGTATGCCGCGCATGAAGCAGCAGATCGACTCGATCACGCCCGATGAGTTCCGTCGCTACATGCACCACTACAACTTCCCGCCCTATTCGGTCGGCGAGACCGGCCGCGTGGGCGCTCCCAAACGCCGTGAAGTCGGACACGGAATGTTGGCCGAGCGCGCGCTCATACCGGTGCTGCCCAGTGAGCAGGAATTCTCCTACACCCTTCGTGTGGTGTCCGACGTCCTGCAGTCCAACGGTTCGACGTCAATGGCGTCGGTGTGTGGCTCGACGTTGTCGTTGATGGCGGCCGGCGTGCCGATCAAGGCGCCCGTCGCCGGTATCGCCATGGGCCTCGTCTACGAGAACGACGTCTACACGACGCTGACCGACATCCTCGGAGCCGAGGACGCCTTCGGTGACATGGACTTCAAGGTGGCCGGTACCGCTGACGCCGTGACGGCATTACAACTCGACACCAAGATTGACGGCTTGCCGGCCGAAATTTTGGCCAAGGCGTTGCATCAGGCGAAGGAAGCGCGTTTGGCGATCCTCGACGTGATCACCTCGACGATTCCTGAGCCGCGCGCCGAGGTTGCTGCGGTCGCTCCCAAGATTGTGTCGATCGAGATTCCTATCGACAAGATCGGTGAGGTCATTGGACCCAAGGGCAAGGTCATCAATACTCTCCAGCAGGAGACCGGCGCCGACATTACCGTTGACGACGACGGAGTCGTGGGTACCGTGACCATTGGAGCAAAGGATGGACGGGCGGTCGAAGAGGCCAAGCGGCGTATCTCGCTGATCCTCGACCCGCCGACCGCTGATGTGGGCGCGATCTACCAAGGCCGTGTCGTCAACATCGCCAAGTTTGGTGCATTCGTGAGTATTCTGCCGGGCCGTGACGGCCTGTTGCACATCTCCAAGATGTCGCCGCTCAACGGGGGCAAGCGCATCGGTCAGGTCGAAGACGTGGTTGAGCTCGGCCAGGCAATCGAAGTCAAGGTGGACGACATCGACCCCCAGGGCAAGGTGTCGTTGTCCCTCGCCGGTGAGTACGCCGACATGGTCGTCGACGACGGGCCGCGTGAGCGTTCCGATCGTGGTGGTCGTGAACGTAGCGAGCGTCCCGACCGCGCAGACCGTGACCGCGCTGCGCGTCCCGACCGCGCAGACCGCGCTCCGCGTCCCGCCGCGTCGGTGTCAACGCCGAGCTCGAAGTTCGAGGCCGCCTTCGAGGCCGAATTGGCTGACGAGATCGGTGACCTCGGCCCCGGCGGGCCGTCGTTCTCTGAGAGCGACGGTGGTAATCGTCGCGGACCGCGTCCGCGTCGCCGCTAAGAACAGTTACGAACCCCGCGGCATCGTCGACTCGGCGATGCCGCGGGGTTCGTTGCGTCTCACCACGAGTATCGCGAGCACGACCGGTAGGGTGACACCGTGAAGAGAATCGCAATGGTGGGCGGATCGGGCCGTATGGGTCAAGCTCTCGCGGAGAACTTGAACCTGATCGATGGGTTGGTCGTCAGCGCCCTGGTGGACGTACGCGAGCCGGATCACCTCTTTGGTGCGACGTACGCCTCGAGTCTCGCCGATGTTGAGCCGTCACAGATTGACGTCGTCGTGGACTTCTCTCAGCCCGCTTCGGTCGTCGCGAGTGCGCGGTGGTGCGCCGCGCACAAGATCGGACTGGTGATCGGTACAACGGGTCTCACCGAGGAGCAGCGCTCCGACGTCGAAGCGGCGGCCGCGTCGACGGGAATCATCATGGCGCCGAACTTCTCATTGGGTGCCATCTTGGGTGAGCGTTTCGCCGCGATGGCTGCGCCGTACTTCGAACGCGTGGAGATCATTGAACTGCATCACGACCGAAAAGTTGATGCACCCTCGGGTACCTCGATCACCGCCGCGACGCGAATTCGTGATGTCCGCGCAGCCGCTGGTCGGGTGACACCTGACGAGCCCACGCAGCGATTCACCCTCGAGGGTGCGCGTGGTGCGAACGCCGGCGACGGCGTGCGAATCCACTCGGTACGCTTGCCCGGACTCGTCGCACACCAGGAGATTCTCTTCGGGGGACCCGGCGAGGGACTCACGATTCGCCACGACTCCTACGACCGCCGGAGCTTCGTCCAAGGAGTGTCGATCGCCGTCGCGCACGTCAGCTCGACGCCGGGTTTCACCTGGGGAATTGACGACTTTGTCGCCTGAGGCGACCCGGGAGTCGTTTGAATCACTGGTAACTTTGTTACATGGCCGCGCCTCGTTTTGGATTCCTGCTGACCGCGATGGTCACTCCCTTTGACGAAAGTGGCGCCGTCGCCCTCGACGTCGCGCGCGACGTCGCGCGATTCCTCGTCGATCAGGGCAACGACGCTCTCGTCCTCGGCGGTTCCACTGGTGAGGGTTCGTCCCTGTCAGACGATGAGAAACTCGAGCTCTTCGCCGCGGTGGTTCAGGCCGTCAACGTGCCCGTGCTCGCGGGAACGACGTCGGCCGACACCGCCCGTTCGGTGTCGCTGACGTCGCGAGTGGCCGCCACCGGTGTGGCGGGGGTGCTGGCGACGACCCCGGCGTACGCGCGCCCGAGTCAGCGCGGCATCGCGGCGCACTTCGGCGCCATTGCCGACTCGACGCCGCTGCCACTCATGCTCTACGACATCCCGGTACGCACGGGTCGAAAAATCGCCTCGGCGACGGTCGTTGAGCTGGTGCGACGCCACGCCAATGTCGTGGCGCTGAAGGACGCGTCCGCCGACCTCGTGTCCGCCGCGGCGACCAAGGCTGAATTGGGCGAAGCGCTCGACCTCTACAGTGGCGACGACGCATTGTTGTTACCGTTCCTCGCAGTCGGAGCGGTCGGCCTCGTCTCGGTGGCGGCTCACTGGGCGGCTCCGGAGTTCGCGGCACTGATTCGAGCGGCGCACGCCGGTGACTGGATCGCCGCACGGGCCCTGAACGCACGCCTCGCCCCTAGTTGTATTTTCGAAACGAGTGACATGTACCCCAATCCACTTCCCTCGAAGGCCGCGATGCGGGCCCTGGGCTTTGGCGTTGGACAGTGCCGATTGCCTCTGGGTCTGAGCGACGACGCCCTCGACCAGTCGGCACGTGACGTCGTGTCGACATTGAGGGCTTCGCGTGGCTAAGGACAATGTCCGGGTCACCTTCCTCGGGGGACTCGGCGAGATTGGTCGCAATTGCGCGGCTATCGAGCAAGACGGTCGCATCGTGGTCGTCGACGCCGGACTCATGTTCCCCGAACCCACGATGTACGGGGTCGACCTCATCCTGCCGGACTTTCGTTGGTTGATTGAACGCCGCGACCGCGTCGACGCGGTCGTCTTGACCCACGGTCATGAGGACCACACCGGAGCCCTGCGCTACCTCGTGAAGGACGTGAACGTCCCCATCTACGGTTCAGCGTTGACGCTCGGCTTCGCCCGACACCGACTCACCGAGGCGCGCGTCGCGCACGACCTCACCTTCATTGAAGTTGCTGACGGCGAACGCCGCCGCATCGGTCCCTTCGACGTGGAGTTCGTACCCGTCACCCACTCGGTGCCCCTCGCCCACGCGCTGGCCTTTCACACCAAAGTGGGCGTCATTGTGCACTCGGGGGACTTCAAGCTTGACCTCACCCCCATCGACAATCGACGCACCGACGTGGCGCGACTGGCGGCCCTGGGAGACGAGGGTGTCGCTCTCTTACTGTGTGACTCGACCAACGCCGAAGAGCCAGGATTCACGGCGTCGGAGCGATCGGTTGGCGTAGCGCTGCGCCGCCTCTTTCTCGAGAGACCCGAACGGCGACTCGTGGTTGCCTGCTTCGCGAGCCACATCCACCGCGTCCAGCAGATCATTGACGTAGCGCGCGAGCAGAAACGCAAGATTGCCCTCATGGGTCGTTCGATGGAAGCGAACGTCAAGCTGGCACGAAAGCTCAACCTCCTGCACGTCGACACGGCCGACTTCGTGGATATCGAGAACGTCGACCGTTTTTCTCCCGGGGAGATTTGCGTGATCTGCACCGGCAGTCAGGGCGAGCCGCTGGCCGCGTTGTCCAAGCTCTCGCGCGGGGATGCGCGCAACTTCTCCGTGGGCGCCCAGGACACCATCATCCTCTCGTCGCACCCGATTCCGGGTAACGAATGGTCGGTGGGTCGAGTGATCGACGACTTGCATCGCGCGGGCACCGAAGTGATTCACTCGGGACAAGAGCCGGTGCATGCTTCGGGCCACGCACGTCAAGGTGAACTTCGCACGTACCACCAACTACTTCGTCCGCGGAACTTCGTGCCGGTGCACGGAGAGTATCGTCACCTTCGCCACCACGCTGACCTGGCCGCGTCGATGGGACTAGCCGACGAGCACATTCTGATTTGTGAGGACGGCGACCAGATTGACGTGACCCGAGATGGTATTCGTCGAGCGGGCCAGGTGCCCGCCGGTTTTCACTACATCGACGGGAGTGCCGGCGACCTCGACGAACGCCCCCTCGAAGAGCGCCGCATGCTCGCTGAGTTCGGCGTCGTGCAGATCTCCGCCGGTGTGGACGCCGATCGTGGCGTGATCAGTCAACCGGTGCGCGTGACGGTGCGAGGTTGGTTCGAGGGAGACCACGACCGAGGCGTGATCGACGCGGTCGCCGCGACGGTGCGCGACGCCATCGAATCGGCGCTGCGTGAGGGTAATCGAGACGACGAGTCGCTCACGAAGGTGGCCCAGCGCGCGGCCGGGCGGCTGCTCGGCCAAAAGTACCGCCGTCAGCCGGTATTGCTGGTGGCCATCGTGGTGCTCTAGGGCTCCTTCTCGGGCTCGCCGTTGGCGCCGTTGGCTCGACCCACCCGGTAAAAGGCCTTCAGACTGATCGTCGCGGAGTCGAGACCGCGGTCGAGGAGCGCACTGCGCATTGTGCGCACGACGTGAAACTCGCCAAAGAGGTAGGCGTGACCTTCGCCCTGCGGCAGGGCGAAGGCGGCCAGCCCGTTCAACAGGCCAGCGGGGTCGTCGTTGGCCCGACCGTTGCGATCCACGAAGATGGCGGTCACGCCGAGGCCATCGTCGAAGTTCGCCGTGAGGGCGTCGGCGGGGTCGTCGAGTTCAACGATAAAGATGGCGCGCCCGGGGACTTTGATGCTGTGGGCCATTCGATAAAACACCCCGAGGGCCGATACGTCGCCGACGAAGAGATGCCAGTCGGCGGGGTCGTCGAGGGGGATCTTGCCGCGCGGGCCCACGACGTCCAGGACGTCGCCCGGCGCGAGCGCCTGCGCGAAGCGCCTTGCGGGTCCGTCGTGGGTGGTCGAGATCCACAGGCTGAGCGTGTCGGCGCCGGGGTCCACGCCATGAACGCTGTAGCGTCGTCGCACCAGTGTTCCTTCGCCGTTGTCGACCTGGACCATGACGTCGTTGCCGGGCACTCCCGCGAGGGCCACGCCGTCGCCGTGCAGGACCACCTCGATGAGCGAAGGTGACAAGGTACGACGCACGACGACGTCGCAACTGCGTGCGAGAACCTTCAGTCGATCGGCGAGGTCGACGGAACTGGGGTGCTGGGCGGCGGGCATTGCACCAGATTAGGCCCGGTGGTCACTTTGGCGAATGCTTGTTCGGTAACTTGGATGGTGGTGGCTACCTCTCGTCGATCATCCACGCCCGCCAAGGGTTCGTCTAAGACCCGGGCCCGTCACGCCCGCGAGGTCCGTGAAACCGTGTGGGGCCGTCACCAGCGAGACATCTGGATCGTGCTGATGATCCTCGCGGGTTTGTTGATCCTCCTGGCCGAGATCGACGCGTTGGGCCCCGTCGGGCACGCTCTATCGACCGGCCTGAAACTCGCCTTCGGAGTAGGGCGGATCGCCATCCCAGCATTGCTGATCGGACTGGGCGTGATCCTCGTGATGGGTAGTGTCGACGTCGAACGCGCGCGCTTCATCTGGGGGATTTCTCTGGCCCTCGTGAGCATCTCGGGCCTGGGTGACGTCGCCGGAGGACGTCCCGGATTGCACGCGTCGGCCGTTGGTTTGGGCCGCGCCGGCGGGTGGCTGGGCGTCGTCACGGGGGGAGCGCTCTCGCACCTCATCGGCGAAGGTGGCACCGTGGCCGCGCTGTTGGCCCTATTGATCATCGCGTTGATGATCGGTACGTCCGTGGGTCTGTCGACGCTAGTGCGCACCACGGTAGCGATTCTCAAGTACCTCGGAACTCACCTCGTCTCGTGGTGGAGTGCGCGCCCCTCGTCGTCGACGTACGAGGACGACGCGCACGACGACGCGTCGGCGCTCGAAGAGCTCGAGCCCCCGCCGTCACTCCGGCGAAAGAGCGATCCGTTGTTAATCGAGGAGCGCGAGGACGACGCCTCTGTCGTCGCGGTGAGAGACGACGAACCCTACGAGTACGACTACGACGAGCCCGAGCCCTACGACGACACTGAAGAGATATCGAGCGCGGGCAGCGCGTATATCGCACCGAGCGAGTCGCACTGGGAGTTGCCGCCTATGTCGCTGCTCCTACGTACTCGCGAACAGCGCCAGGACCGCGACGCGATCGAGGCCGCGGGTTCAGAACTCGTCGAGGCGCTCGCGGCCCACGGGGTCGAGACGACGCTCGTGGGCTTCACGATGGGACCCACGGTGACACGTTTCGAACTCGAACTCGGGCCCGGCGTCAAGGTGTCACGGGTCACCTCGCTGAACAAGGACATCGCGTACGCCATGGCGAGTCCCGACGTGCGTATCCTCGCGCCGATTCCCGGCCGATCGGCTATTGGAGTGGAGGTGCCGAATCGTCAACGCGCCCTCGTCGCACTGGGTGACTTGCTCGCTTCGGACGAAGCGGTCGCTGCCACGCACCCGCTCGACGTGCCCATCGGACGAGACATCTCGGCCAAGACCGTCGTAGTGAACCTGGGAGAGATGCCCCACGTCCTCATTTCGGGTGCTACCGGCGCGGGCAAGAGCTCGTGCATCAACTCCTTGATTACGTCGCTCGTGATGCGGGCCACTCCGGACCAGGTGAAGTTACTGCTGGTCGACCCCAAACGCGTCGAAATGGGTCAATACAACGACTTGCCACACCTACTCGCTCCGGTAGTGGTCGACCCCAAAAAGGCCGCGAGCGCGTTGGCTTGGGCGGTCAAGGAGATGGAGCGTCGTTACGACGTCCTGGCCGAGAGCGGTGCGCGTGACATTACGAGCTACCAGAACATGATCGCTCGCGGCGAGGTGGTGCTGGAAACCACCTCTGAGGAAATGGTGGGTGACGCCATCGAGCGCGCCACGTCCTTTGAGTCGGGGGTGTCGCGACGAGAACCCGAAGTGTTGCCCTACATCATTATCGTGGTGGACGAGCTCAACGATCTGATGATGGTCGCAGCGCGTGACGTCGAAGAGTCGGTGGTGCGCATCGCCCAGATGGCGCGTGCGGTCGGCATTCACCTCGTCCTCGCGACCCAGCGCCCGAGCGTCGACGTCATCACCGGNNAGCCGTGTCATCTTGGACCAAGCGGGGGCCGAGCGATTGATCGGTAAGGGTGACATGTTGTTGGTGACGGCGTCGAGCAATATCGCTCGACGTCTGCAGTCGCCGTGGGTCTCGGAGGAAGAAGTGCGCCGGGTAGTAGAGAA
>PMTL01000110.1 GCA_003168075.1 Acidimicrobiaceae bacterium | reverse complement strand
GCGAGCCCTACGGGGCCATGTTGGGCGCGATCATCATCGGTGTCGCCACTGAGGTCAGCGCCGCGTACGTGAATCCAGAATACAAATTGGTCGTCGCGTTTGTCGTTCTACTGGGAATGCTGACGTTTCGCCCCTTCGGAATCTTTGGAAGCGAGAAGACAAACTAATGGGCAGTTACGGATTTTATTTCGCCATCATCCTGGTGTACGGAGCGGTGGACTCCATGGCGTGTCTCGGACTCAATCTCGAGTTCGGCGTCGCGGGCATCTCCAACTTCGGCTTCATCATCTTTCAGTCCATGGGCGCCTATACCGCGGCGGTCTTGTCGATGCCCAATGCCAAGACCACCAACGGGGGCTTTCAGCAGTACGTACTTGGTTGGCATCTGCCGTGGCCGTTTCCCTGGATCGGTGCGGCCATCGCGGGCGGCGTCCTCGCGATACCCTTCGTCTTCTTGGTGGGAAAACGCCTTCGAGGCGACTTCGCGGCCGTGGGGCTCTTAGTGTCAGCGGTGTTGTTGAACCTTCTGGTGACCAACTACCAGCCGCTGTTCAACGGTGCCGCCGGTATCTCGTTGGTGCCTGCTCCGTTCCAAAGCATTTGGAATACCCAGGGTCTGGCCTATCAGTTCTCCTATGGCGGCGCGGCGGTCCTCTTGACCATTGGTGTTTACTTCCTCGTCAAGCGGGTGACCGAGTCGCCCTACGGTCGCTCACTGCGGGCCATGCGTGACAACGATATTGTCGCGGACTCCCTCGGGAAGGATCTGCGCATGCAGCGCACCAGCGTCATGATCCTGGGCGGGATGATTGCGGCTCTGAGCGGTGCAATCCTCGTGGGCTTCATCACCCTCTGGTCGCCGGGCGCGTGGGGCTACGCCGAGACAATCGTCTTGTTCGCGGCCATCATTATCGGTGGCGCGGGCAATCACAAAGGCGCGATCTTGGGCGCCCTCATTGTTCCGTTGGGCTTCGAGGAAATCACTCGCTACCTGCCTCCGGTGGGCAACCCCGAGTTGGTGCCCGCGCTCGAATGGGTCGCCATTGGGTTGTTGATAGTTCTCTTCCTCTGGTTCCGTCCCATCGGCATCTTGCCCGAGCGGCGGCGGATATTGAGCGGCAATAAGAAGGCGCTCGCGCCCATCGAATCCAACGACGAGTCTGACGCCCTCATCGTGATCGGAAACGTCGACCAGTTGAACTTCCGAGAGTTGCTGCGACTGGGCGAACCAGTCAACGACAATCGCGTGATCTTGTCGACCATCGATCTCACGAAGGCCTTCAATGGGGTGACGGTGGTGTCGGACGTGACGATTTCTGTACACCAGGGACGCCTCACCGGAATGATCGGACCCAACGGCGCCGGCAAGTCGACGACGCTGGCGATGCTGGCCGGTACTCTGCGCTCATCGTCGGGTCAGATCTTCTACGAGGGTCAGGACATCACGTCGATGCCCTCGAACAAGCGCGCCCTCGCGGGAATGGTGCGAACCTTCCAGCTGGCCAGTGAGTTTAAGAAGCTCACCGTGCTCGAGAATCTGGTCAGTGCCATTCCGCATCAGTCGGGTGACACCTTCTTT
This sequence comes from Acidimicrobiaceae bacterium, assembly GCA_003168075.1. Lineage (GTDB taxonomy): Bacteria > Actinomycetota > Acidimicrobiia > Acidimicrobiales > RAAP-2 > RAAP-2. The sequence continues at coordinate 18,847 of PMTL01000110.1, read as the reverse complement.
GGTTCGCTGCGGGGCAAGAGGTACTGGGGGGTGGAGGATCGCGAGAATATCGAGCGCGCCAAGGAGGTCCTCGAAGGTTTCGGTCTCAGCGAATATGCCGACGCCTACGCCGGCGGACTCTCGGGTGGTCAGCGTCGACTCGTCGAGATCATGCGTGCGCTGTTCGCCGAACCCAAGGTACTTCTGCTCGACGAGCCCATGGCTGGCGTGCATCCCAATCTGGCCCACAAGATTGGTGACCAGTTGACCAAGCTCTGCGAAGGAGGTATGACGATAGTGATGGTGGAACACGAACTCTCGCTGATGGACGCCTTCTGCGATCCGGTCATCGTCCTCGCCGAGGGCCAGGTATTGGCCCAGGGCACCATGGCGGAACTTCGTCAGAAGAAAGAGGTAGTGGAGGCGTATCTTGTCGGTTGACCTCTCAAAGAAGGGTCAGGTCTTGACGGCGACTGGCCTCGCCGCCGGTTACGACGGCCGCGCGATCGTGAGTGGCATTACGGTCGAGGCGACGCCGGGCAAAGTGGTGTCCATTGTCGGTCCCAACGGATCGGGTAAGTCGACGCTGCTCAAGTCACTCGTCGGTGTGGTGAAGGTGCTCGACGGCTCGGTGAAAGTGGGCGACACCATGATCACCAATATGGCGCCAGAAGGTGTGGCGAAGATCGGCGTCGGCTACGTCCCGCAGATCGACGACGTCTTTCCACCATTGTCGGTGAAGGAAAATTTGGAGATCGGCGGTTACTTGCTCAAGCGTCACGAGGTCAATGAGCGCATCGATGCGGTCCTCGAATTTTTCCCGAGGCTCAAGAATATGATGACTCGAAAGGCCGGCAAGCTCTCGGGCGGTGAACGCAAGATGCTGGCCATGGGCCGGGTACTCATGCTCTCGCCCTCAGTTCTGGTGCTCGACGAACCTACCGCCAACCTGGCGCCCATCGTGGCGACACAGCTCTTAGAGGAATACATTCGCGGTTTCGCGGACTTCGGTTCCACGGTGTTGCTCGTGGAGCAGCGTGCGAAGGCCGCACTGCGAATTTCCAACTGGACGTACGTGCTCAGCGGAGGCCGAGTTGTTCTCGACGGACCACCCGAGGAGCTGTCGAACAATCCCATCTTCGTCGAATCCTTCCTCGGTGGTGGCGCAGCGACGCGTGCGCCCAAGGACTAACGACTCAAAAGTTCAGACATAATTCCTCACGTAGACTTCAACTCGTGACCACCCCATCTGCCACCATTGTCGTCTGCGACGGCGACGAAACCGGTCAAGAACTCCTCGACGAGTCCTTGCGTGCCATGGCGCCCGAGCTCCTCGGCGTCGACTTGAACTTTGTGCACTACGACATGTCCTTAGAGAACCGTCGAAAGACCAATAACGACGTGGTGCGCGTAGCGGCGGCGGCCATGGTTGAGGCGGGACTGGGGCTCAAAGCCGCCACCGTCACGCCGCCCGAAATCGGCGGCGTGGGCTCTCCTAATCGCCTGTTGCGCGAGGGAATCGGTGGCTCGGTCATCGTGCGTACCGGTCGGCGCATCCCGGGCGTGACCCCGCCGGTGGTGGGGACCAATACTCCGATCATCGTGGTGCGCATGGCCGTGGGCGACGCCTACGGCGCGGCCGAAGGTCGAGAAGGTGTCGCCGGTCAGGCCAGCGAAACCGCCTGGCGTACCGAAAAGATCGAACGTTCGGTGTGCCGCAGTGTGGCGGAATACGCGTTCGTCGCCGCCGAAGCCTGCCAGGGTCTCGTCTACGGCGGACCGAAGTGGACGGTGTCGCCGACCTACGAGGGCATGCTGAAAGAAGAAATGGACGCCGCCGCATCACGCCATCCCTCAGTGGCGTATCGTCCCGCGTTGATCGACACGACCTACGCGGGACTCATGACGGAGATGCATGACCGCACGCTGGTGATCCCGGCACTCAATCGTGATGGCGACTGTCTGAGTGATCTCGTGCTCGCCATGTTCGGTTCCATCGCCGGCGCCGAGTCGGTACTGATGTCACTCGACGACGAATTGCGACCCAAGGTCGCGATGGCCGAGGCTCCCCACGGCACCGCACCGTCGCTGCAGGGAAAGAACGTCGCCAATCCAATGGCCATGTTGCTCGCGGGAGCGGCGTTACTCGACCAGGCTGCGGCGCGGCTGAACGACTCGTCGTTTCTCGACGCGGGAACTCGCCTGCGCCACGCGACACTCGAAGGAGCGGCCGAGGGCTATCGCACTTTCGATCTCGGCGGCGACTCCTCCACGAGCGGTGTCGTCGACGACGTCATCGCTCGACTGCGCGCGTCGAAGTAGCCGCGCAGCCCTAGGCGTAGGCGCTCAACGCGAGTTTCACCGTGGTGACGGCTCCGATGAAGATCACCAGGGCCCGCACGACCTTGGGTGACAGCCGTCGGATGAGTAGCGTCCCGAGCCAGCCGCCCACCAGCGCGCCGGCGAGCAGGACGAAGACCGCCTGCAACGCGAGGTGCCCTCGGATGACGAAGACGACTGCGGCCACGGTATTGATCAGCAAGGACAGGGCGACGCGCAGACCCTGCAGGACGTTGATGTCGTAGGGGAGAGTGAGGGCCATGACGGCCAGTAGCACGATGCCGAGACCCGCTCCGAAGTAGCCCCCGTACGCCGACGCGATAAAAATGCCGACGAAGAGCGACCGGCGTCGTACCGCGCCGGGGTCCTTCGAACGCTCCATCTTGGCCAGCAATTTAGTGACCCGAGGCGATATGGCGAAGAGTATCGTCGCCATGCCGATCAGCCAGGGCACTACGTCGGAGAAGGTGTGGTTCGAACCGAGCAACAATAATGCCGTTCCCGCACCCGACCCGAGTACGCAGGTGGGCACGAGTTCCTTGAGTAATTGGCGATGGACTTTGAGCTCGGCGCGGAACCCACGAATGCCGCCGAAGGTGCTCGGCAAGATACCAACCGACGACGACATGTTGGCCGTTAGCGAGGGTATCCCCAATGCTAAAAGCGTCGGAAAGCTGAGAAAAGTTCCACCGCCCGCGATACCGTTGGAGATGCCCGCGGCACAACCGGCCACGAAGATGATGACGATCTTTAGTCCCAGTGGAATGTTGGTGGCCAGCACGTTTGAATTCTACTGAGATATAGGGCGTGAATAGGGAAAATTACTGGGAAATCTACCTGGTACGTCTCGGTCACAATGGTCGAATTTGTCGGGGGTTCTCGGAGTCGACCGCGACGACTTCTCCACCTCGCGACTCTCCTCTTCTCCCTCTCCACGGCCGTGCAGTATCTGCATAAAGAGTCACTACGGTGAATAATTATTGAGGAAAGAATCTTCAAGCGTGTAGAGCGTTGCGGTCGATAACCCGCCGGAAATTGTCAACAAATCTTCTCGGGGGTCTTAGGGTGTTCTTACTGCACGGAACTAAAAATGCAGGGTGAACACGTCGCTCTTTATCCTGGTCCTCGCGTGTGCATCTTCGAATCCAGCCGTGCGTCGATGAAGCTGCGTTGGATCGCGGCGGCGACAGTGGCCACTGCGGGAGTCGCGGTCACCATCGTGGCGAACTCGAACGCCGCCATCACGGCGAGTCGCACGTCCCCGTCCTCTACCTCGACGACCGCATTGCACGTCGTGTTGCGCACGATTGCGCGTCCCGCCAATCTCGCGCCGTTCGTGACGCCCGGACTCGCCGGTGAAGGGGTGTACCGCCCGGCCGGAAGCACCGTGCAGGGACACAGTGCGATTTTCACGACGACCATTCGACCGCTCGATAACCCGACGACCGTGGCCGGCGTCGCCTGGATCGACCCGTACTTGTTGAGCGCGCGCCTCTACTCGGGCAGTCTGAGTCCCGGCGGTTTCTTCTGGAAGTACACGGCCCCGATCTCGAGGTCTGCGTCGCAGACACTGGTGGCGGCATTCAGCGGCGGTTTCTTGTTGAAGGACTCGCGCGGCGGATACTTGAGTGAAGGGCGCCTCGTGGCCCCGTTGGTGAACGGCGCCGCGTCGATCGTGATTTACAAGAATGGTTCGATGACCGTGGGCCAGTGGGGCCGCGACGTCTCGATGAACTCCAGCGTCGTCGCGGTGCGCCAGAACCTCACCTTGCTGGTCGATCACGGCGTGCCCGTCGCGGGTCTGCAGACGAGCGACATCTCGAAATGGGGCGTCGCGCTCAACGCCGTCGTCGACACGCCACGTTCGGCCCTCGGTGTCACCGCGAGCGGAGCGCTCGTGTACGTCGAGGGCGAGATGAACATCGTCGACCTGGCGCGCATCCTCGTGCGCGCCGGCGCGGTACGTGCCATGGTGCTCGATATGAACCCCCTGTGGCCGGTCTTTTCCACCTACCTGCCCGCTACGCCGACGGGCTACGCCACGCCCGCCAACGGCAAGGACCTCACGCCCACGATGATACAGACGCCGACGCGATTCTTCGAGCCGCGGTACGCTCGCGACTTCATCGCCTTGTCAGCGCGCTGAGCGCTGGTCGCGTCGCGGACGCGAGTCGTCGTAGCATCGAGGCGTGAAACTGAGCGTCGTGATCCTGCCCTGCAATCACTGGCACGACGCCCGCGACGACTGGACGCGCGCCGACGAGTGGGGCCTGCACGCTGGCTATACCTACGACCACCTGTCGTGGAGATCCCCCTTTCGTGACTCGACGTGGTTCTCTATGATTCCCACTCTCGTGGCCGCCGCCACCGTCACGTCACGACTACGACTGGGCCCCCTCGTCACGACGCCGAATTTCCGACATCCCCTGTTGTTGGCGAAGGACCTCATCGCCCTGGACGACATCTCCCAGGGGCGCGTGATTGTCGGTATCGGATCCGGTGGGACGGGACACGACGCGCTGACCCTGGGACACGAACTTTGGTCGAAGATCGAACGCCATGACCGGTTCGTCGAGTTCACCCACGCTCTCGACCAGTTACTGCGCGAGCCGAGTTCGAACTTGCCCGGCCCCTACTACCCGGTAGTCGATTCGCGTCAGATTCCCGGACCACGTCAACTCCCGCGCCCGCCGATCTACGTGAGTGCGCTCGGACCAAAGGCGCTCGCCCTCACGGCCGAGGTTGCCGACGGCTGGGTGAGCTTCGGTAATCCGCAACCAGTGCCGGGTACTTCGACCTTTGATGCCGTGACAACTCAGGTCGCGAGGCTCAACATCGAGCTCGAGGGACGCGGACGCACACCCTCGTCAATACGGCGCATCCTCCTCAACTTCTTGGGTGACGAGTCGCCCACGGCCTCGTTCGAGGCGTTCCTCGACTGGGCCGGCCGTTACCGGGAACTGGGCTTCGATGAGGTAGTGCTGACGTGGCCGGTCGCCGACACGCTCTTTGACTGCGACGGTGCACTCTTTGAACGTATCTGTCGCGAGGGCGGTCGGACCATAAGTTCCTGGGAGTAGCTCAGTCCGAGCCCAGCAAGTACATCTCCTGGGCCGCCTTGGACAGACCTTCGCGGGCGCGCGGGTGCGCGGCGTGGTCGATCAGTGACGTGGCCTGGGACTGCTGGGAGAATCCGAATATTGGGGCAATGCCTTGTTCGGTCACGATGACCGAGTGCTGGGACGAGCACACTGGATCGGTGAGGATGGGCACGATGTTGGAGGAGTCGGACTTCTCGTGCCACGATCGCAACGCCAACACCGCGTGACCATCACGCGAGTGCAGCGCACCCGACACGAAGTCGGGCTGGCCGCCGAAGCCGGAGTAGATACGCCCGCGCACGTAGCTGGCGTTCGCCTGAGCGTAGAGGTCGACCTGCAGCGCAGTGTTGATCGACAGCATGGACGGCTGCTCGGCGATGCGCGCGGGACTATTGGCCACTTCGGTGCGCCGCATCATCAGGCGCGGATTCTCATTGGCCCACTCGTAGAACTCGGGAGTGCCAAAGAGGAATGTACTGGTCATGACCCGATCCACGTCAAGGGCGCCCGCGCGGTCGAGGCGCATAATGCCGTCGCTGACCATCTCGGACCACACCCCGAGGTTGCGGCGGTGGTGCATCTGGTCGAGGGCGGCGTCGGGAAGTTGACCGATACCCAACTGCAGCGTCGCGCCGTCACTGGAAAGTGACGCGACGTTTTCACCAATGATGTGCGCTGCTTCGTCCAGCGGACGCTCGCTGGGGGAGGGAAGAACTGAGTCGAATTCGATCGCGAGATCAACGTCGTCGACCGCAATCTCGGAGTCGCCGAAGGTGTAGGGCATGTGCCGATTGAGTTGGGCGATCACCAGTCCGCCGCGACGACGTACTTCCTCGATGGCTGAGGGCAGCAGGTTGGTCTCAATGCCGAGCGAGACCTTGCCGTTCCTCGGAGTGGACGTCTGGATCATCACGGCGTCGGGAGGACGGCTAGTGGCAAAGAGGCGCGGCACGAGCGACAGGCGCATTGGTAAATACCTGAGGTCGTCATCCCTGCGCACACCGACACCCACGAATGGTGTCTCGGTGATGATGCCCTCGCGCTTCGGCCACCCGACCTGGGGATTGAGGACGAAGAAACGGAACACCGGAATCCTCTCGGCGGCCAGGTTCACCAGATTCCACGGGGTCGCGAAGTTTCCTGAGACGACGATGCGCGGTTCGTTCGCGGCGAGGGCCTCGAGCCGCTCGCCGACTACTTGTTCAGATACCACGTCCATGATTACGCCCTTCTCGTGATTCCAGTGTCGCAGGCGAATGTCGTGGCGAGACCTCGGAATCGATGAAATGGGTATTTGGTCCTCTCGGCGTCACCGGTGGTGACTCGAGGTGGGGGTGTTATGACTCGGCGGACTGCTCGGCAGCGACCTGACGGTGAATCTCTCGCATGTCCAGGTTCGAGGCCCTCTCTAGGAGGTCGACGAGAGCGGACTCGGGCAGCGCACCGGCCTGGCTGAAGATCACGACTTGTTCACGAATGATCATCAGTGTTGGGATGGACATGATGTTGAACGACGCGGCCAATGCGTGCTCGGCCTCGGTGTCGACCTTGGCGAAGACAGCGTCGGGGTAGGACTCTGACACCTTGTCGTAGGTCGGAGCGAAACTGCGACACGGTCCGCACCACGACGCCCAGAAATCAACGACGACTAAATCGTTCGACGACACAGCCTCCTCGAAGTTCTCAGCGGTGATCTCAACTGTCGCCATGTCGGCCTCCTCGTAAATTCATGTTCTACCGTACTGGTGAACGGAGGATTCACCTACCCCTGGGGGTAGCAAATACGAGCCGCCTGGACGAACTCAGAGCTGCGCGGTGGCCGGTTCTTGCGCGCGCAGGTCGTCGAGGGTCGGTGCGTGCGCGACGGGATCGAGCCAGTCGATCACGTCTTGAGCGCCGTACTCGTCGCGCCCCACGAGCAGCGCGGCTAGGTCATTGATAGCGTCGCCGCTGGTCACGATGGGTGGCTCGACGTAACCGCTGGGCCGTACCTGAGCCAGTCCGCACGTGGCCATGAGTCCGTTGCACAAACACGTCGTCGCCTGAGCGTCTTCCACGTGCCCGCCGTTGCGCTCGTAAATAGTGAGCGGTTCGGCCGCGCAGCGATACGACGTCGATCCGTCCTCGTCGAGGTACGCCTCGCGTAGGTAACCGAGGTCGCAGCGTCGAGGACGCGAGGCGTACACGGCGGGATCCGAAATGGTCCCGGAAAGTTCGACGACCTTGAAGGGGTACCCCGTCGACGAAGCGGTGGTGGACGTCGCGACTTCGGTGCGCTGGGCTCTCACCTCGTCCAGGACGCGGCGACGCAGATCGGTCCGCATCCCGGATTCTCGACAATACGCGAACATCGTTCCGACTTGCACGCCCGCGGCGCCGAGGGCCTGGGCCGCGATCACGTCGCGCGACGACGTGATGGCGCCACCAATCCAAAAGGGCACGCCCAGGTCGCGCAGCACGGCGAAGTCAACGTCGTCGCGGGGTCCATAGATCGGGCTGCCGTGGTCGTCGAGGCTGAAGGCACCGCGTGGAGGCGCGTTGTGCCCTCCGGCGCTGGGACGCTCTACGACGAATCCGTCCACGGGCCCATTGCTGCGCTTGTAGAGCGCCGTCGCGAGGACGTGCGAGGACACGATGCCGAAAAATTGTGGTCGCCGCAACGCGTCGCTCCCCATGTAGCGAGTGGGGTCAAAGGAGAGAGACGACGCCGGATCATCGCTGGTCGCGCCCGTCACGCTCAGCGGGAGTGTCGTGGTGCGTCCGTGAGTGAGATCATCAAGGACCCCGGGGATGTGGGTGGGAACGCCCGCACCCATCATCACGTAGTCGACGTCGGCGAGAATTGCGCCGCAGAGGGACGCGGCCGTAGGAATCTGCACTTTGGTCAAGAGGTTGATGCCGACGAGACCGTCGTGGCCCATTTTGGCCAGGGCCACTTCGACGTAACTCGCGAGAACGACGAGGTCGATCGCGTGGCGCGGGCTGTGGTCGCTCAACATAGTCAGGCTCTTGTAGGGTGAGCCGGGCGCTCGGCGAACTGACGCGTAACGGCGTAGGGCGTCATCCACGACCGACGGGACGGGGAAACGGTCGAGAACCGAACGAAGATCGTCATCCACCCCATGGTCCTGGAGTCGACGGGCGAAGACGCCGTCGATGGCGGTGCCCGACACCACGCCCAGTTGACCAGCGCTGGACACGCTGCGAGCGAGGGTCCAGTTCGAGATGGCGATGCCCATGCCGCCTTGAATAAGCCAAGGTTGTACGCGAGACTGAGGAGTGGTCGAACTCATCCACTGACCCTTCGTGCCTGCGAGACGATCGTCTCGATGCGGCGTCAATCCAGTCTAGGACGTGTGGGGCGTCATTCGGATACGAACGAATTGACCAAGGTCATCTTCGCGTGCTCGAAATGCCCGTGAACACCTCAAAGTACGGTCGTAGCGATAGCATCGCCGCAGATCAAGTGAGGAACGCGCTATGACCGCCACCGTCGACGTCCTAACCAATGGATATGCTCACGACCGCGTTGCGTCGAGTGTTATTTTGGTCCGCGAGAACGACACGATCATCGTGGTCGACCCGGGCATGGTGGCCAGCCGCGATCTCATCTTGGAACCTCTGCACTCGCTGGGCGTGCACGAGAACGAAGTGACCGACGTCATCTTCTCGCATCATCACCCGGACCACACGCTCAACGCTGCACTGTTTCTCAATGCTCGCTACCACGACGTGTGGGCGATCTACCTCGCGGACGATTGGGGAGACCGCACGGACGTGATCGAGGGAGCGCCGTCGGTGTCGCTGCTCGATACACCGGGTCACACCCACGAAGACATCTCGACGTTGATTCAGACGGGCGTCGGCCTCGTCGTGTGCACTCACCTCTGGTGGTCGGTGCAGGGTCCCGAGATCGATCCGCGCGCCGTGGATCAGGGCCTGCTCGAGGCGTCGCGAGCGGCGGTACTCGCCCTGCGTCCGGTGCTGATCATTCCGGGCCACGGGCCGGCCTTCTCGCCCCACGAACTCGACCAGTAGCAACACGCGAGGGATCGAGGACTGATGCCGTTTGATTCAGTTGGGCCCGACCACGCGGAGCCGCGCCGCGAGGTGGTTCGACTTCGTCCACTACCACAACTATATTGACAAACATCAATGAGTTGGGTAGTCTCATATTGACATCTATCAATCTAAGGAGTCACTATGTCCCGACTGCAGCTGGCGCTCAACGTATCGAATCTCGAGGAGGCGGTCGCCTTCTATTCGGCGTTCTTCAAGACGGAACCGGCCAAGGTCCGACCGGGTTACGCGAACTTCGCGGTGCTCGATCCGCCGCTGAAGCTCGTTCTCTTCGAGAACCCCGCCGAACCGGGCACCATCAACCACCTGGGCGTCGAAGTCTTCTCGACGCAGGAGGTCAGCGAAGCGACGGGTTATCTTCAACAGCGCGGTTTCGCCACCGACGTCGAAGAGAAGACCACGTGCTGTCACGCGGTCCAGGACAAGGTGTGGGTGACCGGTCCGGACGAGTCGCGCTGGGAGGTCTACACCGTGCTGGCTGACGCTCCGCTGCAGGACGGTCTCTCTGGAGACGCGACGTGCTGCGTCACTCAGTCCGAGGGCGCGGCGCAGGCACCCGCGTGTTGTTGAACGGCGCGCTCACGTCGGCGACTCAATTCGGGAGTTTGGTCGTGGAGATCGGAATCGACGCGGCGGGCTTGGTGACGTGAAAGTTCTTGCCCCAGTTGGTAAAAGTGATGACGAACGTCTCTTGCTGACCTTGTACGGCGTCAGTCGCTACGAGTTCGACCGGCACGTGCGGGAGCGTCGCGGCGACGTAGACGGTTTCAGTGCCCGAGGCGAGTCCCAGGTGGATGTTGGGTTTTCCCGTCACGCCCACGACCAACTTGTGTTGCAAGGTTGAGGTCTTGGTGGTCCTGAGTGTTCCGCCTGGCGTTACTTCACTGAGCGTCGACGCCAACAGGATGCCGGAATTGAACCGTACGAAATTGGAGTTGGTGGAGGGGATGGCGATCCACTTGTTGGCGTCGTTGGGCGCGCTCACGCCGAATTGGGCCTGGATTGCGGCGGCGTCGTCGTCGATGTAGACAACTCCGCCGACGACGCGCACGACGCTCTTCGCGTTTCCCAGACTCAGCGATTGCTGTCCAGTAGTGGCGCTCGAGTTGGTCACCTCGGCGTATGCCTGCCCCGAAATCGTCGTCGCCGAGGATGAGGTGAAGCTGCCCTGGACCCGGGCGGCCGTCATCGCGGCGGACATAATCTTTTGGCCGGACTCATTCGCGAAGGCCGGAATCGTGACGGCGCCGGCGTGATTGAGCGACGACACGAAAGTCAGGCCCGACATGATCACGGCCGCCACGATCAGTCGAGGAGTCGCCGTGCGAAGGGCGCGCCGAGCCAACTGGTCGCTGGTGTGACGATACGCACGCACGGCGTCAGTTCCTCACGGCAGGTTGGTGGACGAGATGGGGATGGCTCCAGCGGGGGCGGCGTAGGTGAACGGTTGTCCCCAATGAGAGAAGGTTACGACGAGAGTCGTGGGCACTCCTTGGGACCGGCCCGACGCCGCGAGTTCGACCGGCAAGTACGGCGACGTGTCCGACACGAAGAGTGTCTCTGCCCCGGTGCTGAGCCCGAGTTCGACGTTCGCGGTCCCGTTGATGGCGATGACCTTGACTTCGTGGAGCGTTCCCACCTTCGACTCGGTGAGTTTTCCCGCGGGGCGAACCTGGGCGATCATTGAGGCGAAGGTGAGGCCCGAGGAGAAGGGTACGTAGTGCTTACTCGATCGCGGAATCGAGATCCACTTGTTGGCGTACTTGGGATCAGAGATCCCGAACTGCAATCTGATGATCTGATTGCTTTCCTTGGTGAAGAGGGCTCCCTTTACCAGTCGAACGACGCCAATGGCCTGGTTGATGGTCAGTTCCTCTTGGGCGTCGAGCCGGCCGGAGTTGGTCGAGGAGCCAAAGGTGAAGCCAGTGGCTTTGCCCACCGAAACGTTGGTGCAACTGCCCTCAACGTGGGCGCTCGTCAATGAGAGGTTCGCAATTTGACTGGCCGTGAGGCCCTTCAAGTTCGACGGGAGAGTGGCGGCTGACGCTCCGCCTGACCAGACCGACAACAAACTGAGCGAAGTGAGGGCAGCGACAAACCTCTTCATCTGGACGCGAACTTTCTCGAGGGCGGTGTCTCACGAGATTAGTCCTCACGCTGATGGCGCTACGAAAGTCGTCATCAAGTCGTAGTCAATAAAGGCCACCGACGCCAAGTGGCGCGACAAATCGACTCCCCGCGGACAGCGAACCCGGTCGACCAGGCTCGACTCAGGGAATCTTGGTTTTCCCGCTTGGTGTGAAGTGCTCGGGAACGACAATGGTCACCGGGCTTCGGCGGTTGTCGTTAGGGAAGTTTGGTCTTGGAGATCGAGGTAAAGACTTTGGGCGCGGTGACGGTGACGGGTACGCTCCAGTTCTTGGGTATCACCGTTAGGACGACGGTGATACCGGACTCCACTGCCTTGATCAACACCTCGACGGGCAAGAAGGGAGCGGTGGTGGAGACGTAGAGTGTTTCGCTCCCAGTCGTCGTCCCGGACAAGGGACTGGGATTGCCGGTGATGCCGACCGCCGAGACGCCATTGATGATCTTGGGGGCCGACGCACTGAGTGTGCCAATGGGTTGCATCTCCTGCAGCACCGAGGGAAAGGTGATGCCCGATGAGAGGTTGCTGTAGAACTTGCGACCCTTGGTGATGGATATCCACTTGTTCGCGACGGCATTGTCTTTGACGCCGTAATTAAAATTGACGAGGTAGGCGTCAAACTTCGCGTACACCACGCCATTGAGGTAAATGACCTCACCCTTGTGCCCATTGATCACTTCGGACCCGGATCCCGACTGGGGTCCCGAAATGGTGACTTCTTTCACCTTGATACTCAGCACCGAAGTGGTCACCACCGTGGTGGCGCTCTTCTTGGCGATCGCGGCCTTGATCGACGTACTCATGATCTGCTGCGCGCTCAGGCCGGTCAATGTCGTTGGCGTGGAGGCTCCGGCACTCGAGAGCGTCGGCACCAGTGCCAATATGCTCAGGACTGCGACTACGGTCAGGGACTTCCTCATGAGACTCTGCCTTTCCAGGACGTGACAATTCCCATGACCTTACCGGACGGACCTGGTGACCTGAACCTTCGGTAGTGGGTCAGATTGAAGTTGACACGGCTGGTGCTTTGAAGGGGCGCGTCTGTTTGCTACCCAGCTTTTCTGGATCGCTGCGACTTAACAAGAGCGGTGATTCCCAGCGCAATGAGTAGCACAAAGCAAATTGGGGCTAGGAACCACGAGACATTGCCGCTGTTATTACCACCCGACGGGTTTCCAATGAAAAGGAACGCCACGCCAACGACGAACAGAGCAATCGCCGTTTTCCAGCTCACCAACCGTCAGTTCGAGAACATCCGTCCCCCTTTTCGCCCAACCCCCGCCGGGCAATGAATTTACTTTCACTTCTACGCCCAGATTGGCGCTAAGTCAAGTCGTTCGGCGATTTCCCACTCCGACTAAACGTGGTCCGCCCTCCCAGCGGCCATTGCGGGGGTTGTGGGAGTTGCGAACCGCGTGGTCAACGTCTGGTGGGGCCGAACGACGTTGTAGTGCAGGTAGTGGAGGCACACGGCATGAGTCACATTGTCTACCTTCTTTGAAAATTCTTTGGTGAGGCGCGTAAATCGGCGCATCCCCATCTGAACGGTCAGCTCTTGGCGATGAGGGGACCGCTCAATGCGGGGATGATGGTCTCGCCGTACGCCTCGAGCGTGGACACTTTGGAGTCGTGCTGTAAGTAGACCGCGAACTGGTCGACGCCGATCTCACGTAGCTCCTTGAGTCGTGCGATGTGGGCCTCGGGCGCTCCGAAGAGACAGAAGCGGTCGATCACCGCGTCGGGCACGAAGTCGGCGTGAGTGTTTCCCGCGCGCCCGTGTTCGTTGTAGTCGTACCCCTTTCGCTCCTTGATGTACTCAGTCAGGGCCACGGGGATATTGGCCGAAGGGTCGTCACCGTAGCGCTCGACGATGTCGGCCACGTGGTTGCCCACCATGCCGCCGAACCAGCGGCACTGATCGCGCTGGTGTGCGATGTCGTCACCCACGTAGGCCGGAGCCGCGACGCAGAACGTCAACGCGTCGGGGTCACGCCCGGCAGCGTCGGCGGCCTGGCGAACGGAGCCGATCATCCAGCGCGCGATGTCGGGGTCGGCCAACTGCAAGATGAATCCGTCGCCGACCTCACCGGCGAGTTGCAGGGCCTTGGGCCCGTAGGCCGCGACCCAGAGTTCGAGCGAGCTCTTCTCACCCCAGGGGAAATGCAGCATGGAGCCGTGGTAGTCGGCCGAACGTCCATTGGCGAGTTCGCGAATGACGCCGATGGCCTCGCGCAACGTGGCGAGCGTTGTCGGTTTGCCATTGGTGACGCGCACCGCCGAGTCGCCGCGTCCGATGCCACAGACCGTGCGGTTGCCGTACATCTCGTTGAGCGTCGCGAACACACTCGCGGTGACCGTCCAGTCGCGCGTGGCGGGATTGGTCACCATTGGTCCGACGATGACCTTGCGAGTCGCCGCGAGGATCGCGGAGTAGATGACGTAGGGCTCCTCCCACAAGATGTGCGAGTCGAAGGTCCACACGTAGTCAAAGCCCAGCTGTTCGGCGCGCTGGGCCAGATCGACGACGCGCGACGCCGGGGGATTGGTCTGTAAGACGACTCCAAAGTCCATGTCTCTTCCTCTCTGACTTTTTCGAAGCGGGCCGCGCGATACCGGCGACACCGCGGTGACTTAGAGCAGGTACTGGCTGAGTCCGCGCTTGAGGTAGGTCCCGTGACCGACCGAGCCGGTGAACGTATTGTTCTCAATCACCACACGGCCGCGCGACAGAACCGTGTCGACACGGCCATCAACGTGGATGCCCTCGTAGGCGGAGTGGTCCATATTCATGTGGTGGGTCTTCACCGAGATATCCGTTGTTCCCTTGGGGTCATAAATCACCACGTCGGCGTCGGAACCCGGGGCGAGCACGCCCTTGCGAGGATAGAGACCGAACATCCGCGCCGGCGTGGTGCAGGCCAGTTCGACCCAGCGCGCCAGCGAGATCTCGCCGGTGACCACACCCTGGTAGAGCAAGTCCATGCGGTGCTCGACCGAACCAATGCCGTTGGGGATCTTGGAGAAGTTCCCGAGTCCTAGTTCCTTTTGGTCCTTCATGCAGAACGGGCAGTGGTCGGTGGAGACGATCGAGAGGTCATTGGTGCGTAGCGCCTGCCAGAGGGCGTCGTGGTGACCTTCTTTTCGAGAACGAAGCGGCGTGGAGCACACGTAGGCCGCCCCCTCGAAGCCGGCCTTGGCGAGATGCTCCTCCAAGCTGAGGTACAGGTACTGCGGGCAGGTCTCGCCAAAGACGTTGGCGCCCATGTCGCGCGCGCTCGCCACGGCGGCGACGGCTTCCTTGGCGCTCACGTGCACGATATAGAGCGGAGCCTTGGCCACCTTGGCCAACATGATCGCTCGGTGCGTCGCCTCCTCCTCCAACTCGACGGGGCGAGTGAGCGAGTGGTACTTCGGGTCGGTCTCGCCGCGCGCCAAGGCCTGCGCGACCAGGACGTCGATTGCGGGTCCGTTCTCGGCGTGCATCATGATCGTCGCGCCGAGCCCCGAAGCCGTCTGCATGGCGCGCAGGATCTGACCGTCGTCGGAGTAGAACACTCCGGGGTACGCCATGAACAATTTGAAACTCGTCACGCCCTCGTGTTCGCTCAAGTACGCCATTGCTTCGAGGGCCGCGTCGTCGACTCCGCCGATGATCTGGTGAAATCCGTAGTCGACCGCGCAGTTGCCGTCGGCTTTGGCGTGCCAGGCGGCGAGGCCGTCGCGCACGTCCTCGCCGGTGCGCTGCACCGCGAAGTCGACGATCGACGTCGTGCCACCGAAGGCGGCGGCGATGGTGCCGGTCTCGAAGGTGTCCGAGGCGGCAGTGCCGCCGAAGGGTAGTTCCATGTGAGTGTGCACGTCGACGCCACCGGGCATCACGTACTTGCCCGTGGCATCGATCACCCGGTCACACGTCGATGCGATACTCGCGAAGTAACCCCGCTCGCCCAGGGCGGCGATGGTCTCGCCCTCGAGGAGCACGTCGGCGCTCGACGCGCCGCTCGACGAGAGCACGGTTCCTCCGGTGAGAAGGATCTTGGCCATGGCTGCCTCCTAGGACTCGGTCAGGGGACCGTACATGTCGGGGCGACGGTCGCGGTAAAAGGCCCACTGCTCGCGAACCTCCTTGAGCAGGTCCATGTCCAGGTCGCGCACGACGACTTCCTCTTGCGTGGTACTCGCGACGTCGCCGACGAACTGGCCGCGCGGCGAGACGAAGTATGTCTGGCCGTAGAAATCGTTGGTGCCGAGGTCTTCGACACCCACGCGGTTAATCGCGCCGACGTAGTACTCGTTCGCCACCGCGGCGGCGGGCTGTTCGAGCTGCCACAAATACGCCGAGAGCCCTCGACTCGTCGCTGAGGGGTTGAAGACGATCTTGGCGCCAGCGAGTCCGAGCGCGCGCCAGCCCTCGGGGAAGTGACGGTCGTAACAGATGTAGACGCCGATGCGACCCACCGCGGTGTCGAAGATGGGATAGCCCATGTTGCCCGGGCGAAAGTAAAACTTCTCCCAGAAGCCGCTCACCTGGGGGATGTGCGTCTTGCGGTATTTGCCCAGGTACGACCCATCGGCGTCGATGACCGCGGCGGTGTTGTAGAGGACGCCCTCTTGGACTATCTCGTAGACCGGCAGCACGATCACTATGTGTAGTTCCTCGGCGAGGGCCATGAAGCGCTGCACGGTGGGACCCTCGGGTACTGCCTCGGCGTAGTCGTAAAACGAGGCGTCTTGGACCTGACAGAAATAGGGTCCGTAAAAAAGTTCCTGAAAGCAGATCACTTGCGCACCCTGCGCGCCGGCGGTGCGCAAGTGCACCTCGTGCAGATCAATCATGGAGGCCTTGTCACCTGTCCACTTTGCTTGCACTAATGCTGCTCGTACGACGTCAGTCATCTCACTCCTCCACGCGACGCGACCGTGCGACATTGAACGGCTCAGAGAACCACCATAGACCTCGGAGAATTGAAATCTCCACGTCACAGCGGATTTCTTACGTTCGAAACATTGTTGCGCCGGCGGTGCTCGCACGTGAGCAATAGTGTCGTGGTGATGGCGTTCTTGCGCTGGACTTTGTGGCGCTGAGCCGCGCAGGCGAGTGCCAGACGAGGGGAGCGAACCCGTAGGGTTAAATTGCGGTCAGGCACTTATTCAGCGCGTTCTTACTGCAAGGAGTTGGTCATGGTTGGCTCACCAGAGATACCCCGTGGTTGGGATGAGGCCAGTATTGCGGACCTCGCGGGAAAGAACTTCCTCGTCACCGGCGGCACGAGCGGACTCGGTCTCGCAACGGCCACGGCACTCACGAAGAAGGGTGCGCGCGTCACGATCACCGCGCGCAATGTTGCCAAAGGTCGTGAGATTGTTGCACAAGGCTTCGCCAGCGACGTCCTCGAGATGGACCTCGCCGATCTCGCGAGCGTGCGCGACGCGGCGTCGCGGGTCAGCGCCCCCTACGACGTGGTGATTTTGAACGCCGGCGTGATGTGGACGCCCTACACCTTGACTACCGACGGCCTGGAACTGCAGATGGCGACCAATCACTTGGGTCATTTCGCCTTCGCCGGGCTGATCAAGGACTGCATCTCCGAACGCATCGTCACGGTCTCGAGCCTGTCCCACCGCCAGGGCAGTTTCGGCGACGGATCGGTTGACGAGATGCGCCGACGTTGCCAGGGTCTCGCGGCCTATTCGGCCAAGGACGCCTACGGAGATTCCAAGCTCGCGAATGTGCTCTTCACCCAGGAGATCGAACGTCGACGCGTCACAGCGGGATGGAGGTTCATCGCGCTCACCGCCCACCCCGGCTGGTCCAACACCAATCTCTTCGAATTCGTCGCGACCAAGAAGGGCGTGATGAGCACAATGGCGTCTCGCTCGGGTCGCTACCTGGCCCAGAGCGCCGCACGCGGCGCCCTGCCCCAACTCTGTGCCGCGACGTATCCCGGGCTCGTGGGTGGGGAGTACCTCGGCCCCCGCGGTCCCGGGGAAATGCGCGGCGCGCCCACGATTGTTCGTTCGAGTCCCAAATCCTACGACGTGCAACTGGCGTCGAACTTGTGGATGGTATCTCAGAAACTCACCGGAGTGAGCTGGGACTCCGTGTAACGAGCCATCACGGTGGTGTCGTTCGTGTGGTCGGCGCCGCGCACCTTGGGTAGTCCAAAGAAGGCGATCGCCCCGCTAGCGACGACGACGATGGCGGCGGCCACGAGGGCCCAACGATACCCCGAGAGGTACGCCAACGTCTGAGTCGCTCCGGCGTGCAGTTGCATGTTCTGGCGTGTGGAGAGGACAACGCCGATGATGATGATGCCGAGCAGTCCCGCTACTTCACGCGTGGCGCTGAAGATCGCGGTGGCCAACGACGCCTTCTCGCCCGGCATGGTGTTGATGTCGAGCGCGGAGAGCGGCACGGTGAAGCCACCTCCGGCACCAATCAGCGCGGAGGCGGGCATGAGGTCGAGGAAGGAGCTGTGCGCGCCCAGCAGCGTCGTCGCCATGATACCCAGTCCCATGCTGAGCATGGCCGCAGAGACCATGCGTTTGGGTCGCACCCGGTGTGAGATGGCTCCGGCGATCGTGGCGTCCACCGCCATCAGCAGAGCCATGAGCACGAACGCCGCACCGGCCTTGGTGGGGGAGAACCCCAACGCGTCTTGGAGGTAGATGGCGGCTCCCGCGGCAAACTGTGTGGGTGATGGTGTAAGGCCATAAGCCTCACCACCCCAGTTCTCGACCGCGGTATCTCCTACGCGCTGACGAGAGTCAGCGTTTCAGTTGACGCTTCATTAGGGTGAGCCGTTGCAGCAAGCTTCTGCTGCTCGGGTCTTACCTCCCCTCCACGTCCAGTACCGGAGTTTGTCGCCGGCAGGCCTTGGCGGGCCAAGTTGATCGCCGCATTCACGTCGCGGCCAATGATGAGGCCACAGGCCTCACAGTGATACGTCCTTTCATCAAGGAGCAGTTTGGCTTTCACTGTTCCACATTGACTGCAGGTTTTGGAAGAAGGATGGAACCGGTCGGCCTTCACGAGAGCAGATCCGTACCACTTGGTCTTGTACTCGAGCTGACGTGAGAACTCACCCCAGGCGGCATCAGAGATGTGCTTGGCGAGGGAGTGGTTCTTCACCATGCCCTTGACGTTGAGATCTTCGATGACGATCACGTCGTAGGTCTTGGCGAGCATCGTGGTGGT
>PMTL01000137.1 GCA_003168075.1 Acidimicrobiaceae bacterium | reverse complement strand
GAGCTCGTCAAGAGGTTTTCGCCACGGTCGTCAGCGAATCTCGCAAGGCAGGTCAGAAGTTTCTTGATGAAGGCGATGGCGCTGAGCGTATTGTCGCGTTCCTCGAATCTCTCAATATCCTTTAGGAGGCGCTCTTGTCTAATTCAGAAATCTGGGTTGTAGTGGAGCTGTTAGACGGTCAAGCAACCACAACTTCGTTGGAACTTCTGACTCGGGCCCGAGATCTATCGTCGTCAGTTTCGGCAATAACTTGGGACGAAGATGCGATGTCGTTGGCCGAAGAGGTCGGGAAGTTTGGAGTGACAACGCTTTATGACGTCGGACCAATTCAAGGCATTCTTCCGGGTGAGCCTGTCGCCCGCGCAATTGCTGAGCTGCTCCATAGAGTAGGTGCTCCTGAAGCAATCTTTGTGCCCTCGAGCAACGATGGTCGCGACATTGCCGGTCGCCTGTCAGCGCGACTTGATCGACCAGTGCTAACCAACATCGTCGGCGTTAGTGACGACAACGGTCTGATCACCGAGCACTTGGTTCTCGGTGGCACGATAAAGGATAGTGCTCGATTCACGGGCCAAGGTCCAGGAATCATGGTCATTCGCGACAGGGCGTTCGAGATGGAGCCGTCAGGTAACGCACCGGCGGTTGTCGTAAGTGCGACCATCAGTGATGTCCCAGGTGGGACAACCGCGACCATCACCAACAGTGTTCGTGAGGATCACCGCGGACTCGCGCTTGAAGAGGCCACCGTGGTTGGGGCGGGTGGTCGTGGGATGGGTGATATTGCTTCCTACGCTCTGATTGAAGAGGCGGCTCGACTGCTCCACGGTGCGCCAGGAGCCAGCCGCGCAATTGTCGATGCAGGATGGGTGCCGTATTCCTATCAGGTTGGCCAAACGGGAAAGACGGTAAAACCAATGGTCTACCTCGCGTGCGGCATCTCCGGAGCAACTCAACATCTAGTGGGAATGAATGGGGCGCAAAATGTAGTTGCGATTAACAAGGATGCTGACGCCCCCATCTTCGGCGTTGCAGATTTGGGAATCGTAGGAGATGTCCAGCAAATCCTCCCGGCACTAATTGAGATGATCAGGTCACGTGCTTTGAGATAAAGACCTTCGATTGCTTGTGCGAGTCCAAAATCTCGAATGGTGCTCGAACCCATCATGGGTTGCAATCGCACGTCGCAAGGTGCGTCAACTTCGCCTGGGTCGTAATTCGACGCCCGCTATTTCACCAGGTCGTCGTCAGTATCGACGTGTGAAGTTGTGGACAATCGTCATTTGAAGAGAGGGATGACTTGTGAACTAAGGAGATTGATTTGATCGAAGTCCGAAATATCCAAGAACTGAAGGTAGATTCGAGTGATTCCGAGCTCTGTCAGTTTGTGGACTTGATCGGCCAATTGGGATGGTGTGCCCACGAGTCCAACACGAGATAATTCTTCACTGTCACGTCCGATGCTGTGCGCGCGGCGCTGGACGTCCGCTGACGTCTCACCACAGCACACCGTCACTGCCACCGAACGGATCAGGGTGGCGGGGTCCCGGTCTATGGATTCGCAAGCTTTGTCCACCCGACTGAACTGCTCCTTGCACTCAGCAAATGGTGTGAAGGGAATATTGAACTCATTCGCGAAAGCGGCGGCAAGGTGCGGAGTGCGATCGGGTCCAGTTCCGCCGATGATGATGGGTGGTCGTGGATTTTGCTGTGGCTTTGGTAGCGCGGGGCATTGTGTCAGCGAATAATGCTTGCCCACGTAGTTGAACTCTGAACCGACGTCAGCGGACCACAGGCCCGTAATGATGGCCAACTGTTCTTCAAGCATCTCAAAGCGCTCTCGAGTGCTGGGGAAGGGAATGCCGTACGCCGAGTGCTCTTCCTGGTACCAACCGGCTCCCAATCCAAACTCCACTCGGCCATTGCTCATCACGTCCACTTGGGCCACTGAGACGGCAAGTGGACCCGGATGTCGGAAGGTTGCAGACGTCATGAGCGTGCCCAAGCGGATATGACTCGTTTCTCTCGCTAATCCCGCGAGCGTGATCCAGGCATCGGTCGGGCCGGGAAGTCCGCTCACTGTCCGCATCTTTAGGAAGTGGTCTGAGCGAAAGAATGCGTCGAAGCCGGCCTCCTCTGAGGCCAGCGCTAAGCCCAACAAGTCGTCATAAGTTGCGCCTTGTTGTGGTTCGCAAAAGATCCGGAATTCTGTCATTGTCGCCCCCTGTCAACGAGCGAAGGGTGTTGCCACGACCCGCAAGGAATCATTTCTTCCTATCAATTGTCACGACCACCGCGGGATCGATTCCTTCGCTTCACCTTTCTTGAGTTTGTGCAATAGATTCTCGAAGGACTCCGAGGCCATCTTCTAGTTGGCTGTTGGCAATTACCAGTGGTGGCAATAATCGGATGACATTGCCATAGGATCCGCAACGAAGAGTCACAATTCCATTGCGGTTGCAACGGTCCACTACTGCACGAGCGAACGACGGGTTCGGAAACTTGCTTCCCGGTTCCACGAACTCGAGGGCGACCATCGCTCCACGTCCGCGTATTTCACCAATCTCGGGTGCTCCATCTTGAATCGATTTCAAATTCGTGATGAGCACGTCTTCGATTTCGCGAGCACGCGAAAGCAGGTGGGAGTCACGCATCACTTCGATGGTAGCGAGTGCCGCCGCGGCGGCGATTGGATTGCCCGAATATGTTCCCCCCAAACCACCTTCGTGCACGGCGTTCATCAGATCTGCGCGTCCGCTGACACCCGCCAACGGGAGACCGGAGGCGAGACCCTTGCCGACCGTAACGAGGT
>PMTL01000087.1 GCA_003168075.1 Acidimicrobiaceae bacterium | reverse complement strand
GTCGGCGTGCTCGGCGGCGAAGTCGGGGCACTGCTTGCACCCTTCGCGGGTGTAGGCCTGGGCCTCCTTCAAGGGAACCTCGTGATATCCGCCGTCGCGCGTCCAGATCTGAAAGACGCCCTTGATGTTCATCTTGACGATGTCGGCACGCTGGAGTCCGTACTGCTTGTCGAAGAGCTCTTCGAAGATGGCGTCGTCGAAGGTCTTGGAGCACAGGAGCCCGATGGTGAGACTGAGTCGGCGCGCTATTTTCCCGGCCTTGCGCGTTTGCATCACGCCCGAGGCCGAGGCCATGCAGCCCATTCCCACCAGGGCGATGCGCTCGGCACCCGATTCGACGGCCTGGGGGTAGGCGAGCAGATTGGCGCTGTAGGTGTAGCGCGACTTGGCGGTGTCGATCACGTCGGCGCGGGTGCGCGCCACGCGCGGCTCGGCGCGCCACGTCGTGCCGTCGCCTTCGAGTCCGCTCACCAGTGCGGCGTCAATCAGGTCGTTCTCTAGGGCGTAGACGAGCAGCGTCGTGACGAAACCGCCGTCCTGACCGATCTCGAGAAGACTTTCGTCGGTCGAACGCGCCAGGATCACGTCGCCGATGCCGTACACCTCCTCGCCGGTGCGCTCGCGCGCGAACCGGTGCTGATCAATCTCGGCTTCCCAGTTGCGAAAGCGCGGGCACGCCCGGGTGCACATGGTGCAGCCCTTCACACCGTGGGTGCAGTCCTCGCGTCCACCGTCGATGTCGAGGTGCCAGGGTTTGTACACTCCGCCGGCTGATTCGTAGTCCAATACGTCGTGTGGGCACGCCACCACGCAGGCCGCGCACCCCGTGCACAGACCTGACGTGACCACCTCAGTGAAGAGTTCGCGCCACTGGGGTTTCTCAAGAGCCATGCATCAACCTTAGTGAGACCGCCTTGAGTTCCGTTATTGTGCCGAGGTGCCTGAAGTGCTGGAAGTGGAGTCGTATCGCCAACTGGCCGATCGCCTCGTCGGTGCCTCGGTCACCAAGGGCTGGAGCGACGCCTACGCCGCGAAGAAGCTGGTCTCGCCGTCCACGTGGGCGCGCGCCGTCAGGGGACTCACACTGACGGGCACGAGCCGCCGGGGCAAGTTGATGATGTTGGAGACCGACGGCGTGACGTTGGGCATACGGTTCGGCATGACGGGCGTGCTGCTCATCGACTCCGACGCCGGGATTGACGGTCTGTTCTACGGACCGCATTCCTATCGCTCGGACTGGATTCGCGCGGGCTTGGAACTCAGTGACGGTCGCCGGCTTCTGCTGCATGATCCTCGGCGCTTGGCGCGCGTCGAGATCGATCCGGACCTGTCCGCACTCGGCCCCGACGCACTGTCGCTGACCCGCGCTCAATTTGACGAGATGATCTCGATCACCCGCGGCGAGGGTCCGGCCATCAAGGCGCGTCTCCTCGACCAGTCGGCGGTGGCGGGGGTGGGCAATCTCCTTGGTGACGAGATTCTCTATCGCGCCGGGATCGACCCGCGAACCCCGACGGGGCACTTACGCACTGATCAGCGCGCGGCGCTCTTCAAGGCGTTCACCCAGACCATGACCACACTCACACGTCGCGGCGGCTCGCACTTGGGGGACCACATGCCGGGTCGATTCCCGGGCGGACTGTGTCCGCGAGACGGCGGCGCGATGCGCTCGGCCGTCATTGGGGGACGTACGACGTATTGGTGTTCGGTGCACCAAAAGTAAGAATTTCATTGGCTGTTTGGAGCCACCGCGCGAAAACAACGAGACTAGGGCAATGCAACATTTCATTTCCCACTATGGCTATATCGGCCTTTTCTTCATCTCGGTGCTCTCCTCGGCGTGTCTACCGGTGCCCTCGGAGGTCGCCTTCGGCCTCGCGGGTGCGTACTGCACGACGGCCTTCACTGCGCACCCGCAGTTCACGGTGCTCAACGTCGTCATCATCGGCACGATCGGATCGGTGGTCGGTTCCGTCATCGCCTACGAGCTTGGTCGCAAGGCCGGGCGCGCCATCGTCGACCGTTATGGGAAGTGGATTCTGCTCTCGCACAAGGACCTCGACTCGTCAGAAGTCTGGTTCCAGAAGTACGGCGCGGCTTCGGTGTTCCTGGGTCGACTGATCCCGGTGGTGCGCGCCTTCATCTCGTTACCGGCGGGGGTCGCCGAAATGAAGCGTGGGCGCTTCATCGTGCTCACGACCATCGGCTGCGCTCTGTGGGTGTGGATCTTGACTGAACTGGGCGACACCGCCGGCAAGAACCAGCACTTCATCAAGTACTTCCACGACGCTGAGTACCCGATCATCGCCCTCATCGTGTTGGTGCTGGTCGCGGGCGTCTGGCACCGTTGGCACTCGATGAAGAAGCCCGCGCGCCACGCGCGCGGGCGCGATTAGCCCTCGATTGCCGCGCGTACGCGCCGGGCGTGCCCGTCGGTGCGCACCGCGTACCAGGCGTGCTCGATGAGTCCGGTCGGGCCCACGACGAATGTCGAGCGGATCACTCCGACGACCTTTTTGCCGTAGAGCATCTTCTCGCCGTAGGCGCCGTAGGCCTGCATGGTGGACTTCTTCGGGTCGCTGAGGAGATCGAAGTCCAGTGCGAACTTGGCGCGAAACTTCAGGTGCGAGGCGGAGTCGTCAGGTGAGATACCCACAACGCGCACGCCCAAGTGTCGAAAGATGCCCAGCTCGTCATTGAACCCGCAGGCTTCCTTCGTGCACCCCGGAGTATCGTCGGCGGGGTAGAAGTACACGACGTAGCGCTCACCTCGTAACGACGCCGACGACACCTGGTGTCCGTTCTGGTCGGTGAGTGAGAAACTGGGGGCCTTCGCGCCAACCTCGAGACGTGACATGGTGCTCCCTTCGTAGTGGTGGGTCGGAGCCGACCTCGCACCTAGACTACGAGAGAAGCTCTAGAAGTGAGCTTGGGCCCTCCTTACGAACGCCGGTTCCGTGTCCAACCGAGAAAAGACCGTTGGCCCGTGAGTAGTGAAACTATCGAGACATCTCTGTCTCAAGACTCGTACGACACCAAGAAGACCTTTGCCGAGTTGGGCGTCGCGCCTGAGCTGGTGGCGGTCCTCACCAAGCAAGGCATCATGACTGCCTTTCCCATCCAGGCGATGACCATCCATGACGCCTTGGCGGGCCGCGACGTCTGCGGCAAGGCCAAGACCGGATCGGGCAAGACGCTCGGCTTCGGGCTTCCTCTGCTGCAACGAGTTGCCGCCAGCGCCGAACTGGTGCGCACCGAAGGCGGACCCGCGCGGCCACGCGCTCTAGTGTTGCTGCCGACCCGTGAACTCGCAGTGCAGGTGCACGAGGTCCTCGAGACGCTGGGCTCGGCACTCGGCCTGCACGTCAACGCCGTCTACGGAGGCGCCGACATCGAGCGTCAGGTCAAGTCCCTACGGCGCGGCTGCGACGTGATCATCGCGACGCCGGGACGCCTCATCGACCTCGGCGACCGCGGTGAGATCAACGTTGAGAATCTCGACGTGCTCGTGCTGGACGAAGCCGACCGCATGGCCGACATGGGCTTCATGCCCCAAGTCGAGTGGGTGCTGCGACGCATCGCTGAACACCCCCACCAGACACTCTTGTTCTCGGCGACGCTGGACGGCGCCATCGACCGTCTCGTCAAGCGCTACCTCACCGATCCGGTGTTTCACGAGGTGGCCAGCGATTCCCAGACGGTGTCTCTCATGGTGCACCACTTCCTCAACGTGCACCAGATGGACCGCATCAAGGTGGCCGCGGCAATCTGTAATTCCTTCGACAAGACGCTTATCTTCTGTCGCACCAAGCGAGGTGCTGACCGCCTGGTCGAGCAACTCCAAAAGGAGGGCGTCAACGCGGCCGCCATTCATGGCGACCTGCGTCAGAGCCAGCGCGAGAAGGCCCTGGCGGACTTCGGCGCCGACAAGCTGCCCGTTCTGGTCGCCACCGACGTCGCCGCGCGCGGACTGCACATCGAGGGGGTGGACTGCGTGATGCACTTCGACCCGCCGGAGGACCACAAGGCCTACCTACACCGTTCGGGTCGCACCGCTCGCGCCGGATCGACGGGTGTCGTCGTGTCGCTGCTGCTGTGGAATCAGATCATCGAAGCTGAGGTGATCATGCGCCGCCTCGCTCTGAAGCGTCCGGTCGTGGAGGTCTTCTCCAATGACCCGCGATTGAAGGACTTGGCGAACTGGGACCCGACGATGGAGCCAGCCGTTTCGTGAGCGACGTCGTCATTCGCGTCTACGAACCAGACCCCGCAATTACTCGAGCCCTCGTCGTGGTGGCGCACCCCGACGACATCGACTTCGGCATGGCGGGCACGATGGCGGTCTTAACCGGTGACGGCGTCGACGTCTCGTACTGCCTCGTCACCTCGGGTGACGCCGGGGGAGATGATTCGACGCACACCAGGCAAGAGCGCGCGGACATTCGCGAAGCGGAACAGACGGCGGCGGCCCTGACGGTGGGGGTCACCGACTTGACGTTCTTGCGCTGGCCGGACGGCCAGGTGGAACCGACTCTCCAACTGCGCAAGGCCCTCTCTCGCGTCATCCGCGAACGTCGGCCGGACCTCGTCATCACCCAGAGCCCGGAGCGCAACTTCGAACGGATCCAGGCCTCGCACCCTGACCACATGGCGGCCGGCGAGGCGACGCTGCGCGCCGTCTACCCCGACGCACGAAATCCCCACGCCTTCCCTGAACTCCTCGAGGAGGGATTTGCGCCGCACTCCGTGCCCTTCGTGTGGGTGGGCAGCCCGACACCCAACCTCGTGGTTGACATCACCGACACCTTTGACAACAAGATCGTCGCATTGCGATCGCACGTCTCGCAGGTCGGCCACCGCGAGGACCTCGAAGACATGATGCGCACCTGGGCCGCCAGCAACGCTCAAGTGGGCGGACTTGCGTCGGGCCGCCTGGGCGAGACGTTCCGGGTACTCAACACCGCCTGAGCCCGCGTCTCGCCGTCACCGGGTGATGGTGCGGTTTAGGGTGGACCCATGGCGAAGACGCTGCGCAGTGACCCCAACGAGCGCACCCCGATTGGCGAACGCGCCATGCCGCGTGGGCTGCACCAACTCCTCATTGGAGTGACGCGCCAGAACGTCGCAGGCCAGGTCCTGGCCGGCGTGACGTTGCTCGCCATCGCCATCCCCGAACAACTCGCCACGTCGCAACTCGCCGGAGTAGCGGCCTTCGCCGCGCTGATCGGTTTCATCGCCGCCACGCTGGTGTTCGTGTTCATCGGATCCAATCCCATTGTCTCGGTCGGTGCCGACTCGACCATCGCGCCGCTATTCGCGGTGGCCCTGCTTCGCGTCGCCCTGCCGAACTCGTCGCAGTACTACGCGCTGGTGGCGGCGACCGCGGTGGTGACCGGTCTCATGGTGATGGCGGTGGGACTGCTCAAACTGGGCTGGCTGGCGGACTTCTTGTCGGTGCCGATCGTGACGGGCTTCATGTGTGGAATCGGCGTCATCATCGCGGTGCACCAATTGCCCCACATGCTCGGGGTGACCTCGGGGGGCGACTCCGTGATCCAACGTCTCGAGGCCCTCAGCCACCACTTAGGCCACGTGAGCGCCTGGTCGCTGGCCTTGGCGCTCGCCACCTTGGCAGTCATGGTGGCGGGGGAGAAAATCAACCCGAAGCTGCCGTGGGCCCTCGCCGCGGTCGTGCTGGGGTCGGCTCTGTCGTCGGCGCTGACACTGAGTCATCACGGCGTTCAGTTGCTCGGATCGGTCAGCGTGGGTTTGCCGCACTGGCGACTGGCGTGGTTCTCGCTGCACGACTGGAGCGTCGTCGTCACCACGTCACTGACGCTGCTGATCGTGATCATGAGCCAGAGTGCAGCGACCGCGCGCACCTCGGCGGACGAGATCGGCGTGGCCGATGACGTGAGTCGCGACTTCGTGGGCATTGGACTGGCCAATGTGGCCACCGGTTTGCTCGGAACGCTTCCGGTGAATGCGTCACCGGCGCGCACGACAGTCACTCAACTCGCCGGGGGTCGCACGAAACTCGTGGCCCTCGTTGCGGGACTCGGCGCGCTCGTGCTCTCTCCCCTCGCTGGGGTGGCCCGATTCATCCCACTGGCGTCGCTGGCCGGCGTGTTGCTCTTCATCGCGGGGCGACTCATCAACTTCTCTCGCCTGCGCGCGGTGTGGCGCACGAGTCGCATCGAGTTCGCTCTGGCCATCATCACGTGGGTGGGGGTCATTTTCCTGGGCGTCGAGGTGGGACTCGGGCTGGCCGTGGCACTGGCGATTCTCGCTCAGACGTGGCGCTCGGCGCGCCCGCGCATGGTCGAGATGGGTCGGCGCAAGGGCACCACCAGTTGGGAGCCCTACGACGCGAAGTCCGTCGATCGCGTGGACCACGTCCTGGCCCTCTTGTTCGACGAGGACCTCTTCTTCGCCAACGCCGGAGTTTTTCGGAGAGAAATTCACGACCTGATGCGCAAGTATCCCGCGACCCGACACGTCGTGCTGGACGCCGTGGCGATTTCGGACATCGACTTCACTGCACTCGCCGCCTTGAGCCAAATCGCCGCCGACCTGGAGCGTTCGCACGTCACCTTGTCAATCGCGCGCCCTAACGAATCGGTGCGCCACTCGTTGTCGCACGCCCAGGACAAGGTCCTCAGGCACATCAAGCTCTACGACAGCGTCGACGCCGCCGCGTCACACGCTATGAGGGGTGACGATTAGTCCTGGGCCAGTTGGCGCAAGACGAAGTTGAGTACGCCGCCGTGGCGGTAGTAGTCGGCCTCAGTGGGCGTGTCGATGCGTAGACGCACTTCGAACACCACGCTCTCGCCGTTCACACGGACCGCGGTGACCGTCACGCGCGGGACCGTTTCACCGCGATTGAGGGGGTCGAGTCCACGAATCGAGAACGTCTCGGTGCCGTCCAAGTTGTAACTCGCGGCGGTCTCGCCGGCGAGGAACTGCAGGGGCAGCACGCCCATGCCGACCAGATTGGACCGGTGGATCCGTTCGAAGCTCTCGACCAGCACGGCCTTCACGCCGAGCAGTTTGGTGCCCTTGGCGGCCCAGTCACGGCTCGAACCAGTGCCGTACTCCTTGCCGCCGATAATCATCAACGGCGTGCCTTCGGCCGCGTAGGCCATGGCCGCGTCGAAGATTGACATCTCGGTGCCCTCGGGGAACTTGGTGGTCACGCCTCCCTCGGTGCCCGGCGCCAACTGATTACGCAGGCGGATGTTGGCGAAGGTGCCGCGCACCATCACCTCGTGATTGCCGCGGCGAGTGCCGTAGCTGTTGAAGTCGGCCGCGGCGACACCGCCGTCGGTGAGGTAGCGGCCAGCCGGCACGCTCGGACGGATGTTGCCGGCGGGCGAGATGTGGTCGGTGGTGACCGAGTCGCCGAGCTTGGCGAGCACGCGCGCGTTCTCGAGGTTCGACACCGTCCCGGGCTCCATGGTGAGCCCCTCGAAGTACGGGGGCAACTTCACGTAGGTGGAACGGTCGTCCCAGGCGTAGGTCACGGCGTTGGTGCTCGGCACGGCCTGCCACTTCTCGTCGCCGCTGAAGGCGCTGGCGTAGCGTTCCTCGAACATCTCGGGGGTGATCGATGCGCGTACGGCTGCGGCGACGTCGGCGTCGCTCGGCCACAGGTCCGAGAGGAACACCGGCGCTCCGGCGCGGTCGGTGCCCAGGGGTTCCGATGACAAGTCGATGTCGATGGTGCCGGCGAGCGCGTAAGCGACCACCAGCGGCGGCGACGCCAGGAAGTTCTGCTTCACGTCGGGGTGAATGCGACCCTCAAAGTTGCGGTTACCCGAGAGCACCGAGACGACCGAGAGGTCGTGCTCGTTCACGGACTCCGAGACACCTTCGAGCAGCGGACCGGTGTTACCAATGCAGGTGGTGCAGCCGTATCCAGCTAAGTAGAAGCCCAGCGCGTCCAGGGCGTCGACGAGATTGGCGCGCTCGAGGTAGTCCATTACCACTCGGCTCCCCGGGGCGAGCGACGTCTTCACCCAGGGCTTCACTTTCACGCCGCGCTCGGCCGCGGCCTTGGCGACGAGGCCGGCGGCGACGAGCACCGACGGGTTCGAGGTATTGGTGCACGACGTGATCGCCGCCACGGTGACGGCGCCGTCACGCAGGTGCTCGGCGGCACCGACGCCCAAGACGTCTTTGGGCTCGCGGCCGAGGGCCGCGCGGAATGCGCCGCGCGCACCCGAGAGCGAGACGCGGTCCTGGGGACGCTTGGGTCCCGCCAGGCTGGGTTCCACGCTCGAGAGGTCGAGTTCGGCGTACTCGGAGTAGGTGGGTTCGAGGGCGTCGGCGTCGTGCCACATGCCCTGGACCTTGGCGTAGGCCTCGACGAGGGCCAACTGCTCGGCGGGGCGACCGGTGAAGGCCAAGTAGTTGAGTGTGACCCGGTCGATGGGGAAGATGGCGCAGGTCGCGCCGTATTCGGGCGACATGTTGCCGATGGTGGCGCGGGTTTCGAGTGAGAGCGACGAGACGCCTGGGCCGTAGGCCTCCACGAACTTGCCGACGACGCCGTGCTTGCGTAGTAATTCGGTGATGGTGAGGACAACGTCGGTGGCGGTGACGCCCTCCTTTGTCGCACCCGAGAGGCGCAGCCCCACGACCGGCGGAATCAACATTGACGTGGGCTGGCCCAGCATGCCGGCCTCGGCCTCGATGCCGCCCACACCCCAGCCCAGCACGCCCAGGCCGTTGACCATGGTGGTGTGTGAGTCGGTGCCGACGACGGTGTCGAGGTACGCCACGCCCTTGTTTTCGAAGACCACGCGCGCCAAGTGCTCCAGGTTGACCTGGTGACAGATGCCCATCCCCGGGGGTACGACGCGGAACTGGTCGAAGCTACTCTGAGCCCACTTGAGGAAGGCGTAGCGCTCGATGTTGCGGTCGTACTCAATGGCAACGTTCTGGTCGTAGCTCTGGGGGGTGCCGGTGCGCTCGAGGATCACCGAGTGGTCGATGACCAGCTCGACCGGGACCAGTGGGTTGATCTTGGCCGGGTCGCCACCGAGGGCGATGATGGCGTCACGCATCGAAGCGAGGTCCACGACCGCGGGGACGCCAGTGAGGTCCTGCATCAAAACGCGCTCGGGGGTGAAGGCAATTTCCGCCGCGTCGTCGCCCGCGGCCTCGCCGTGGCGCGTCGGGGTCTCGGACCAGCGCGCCAACGCCTCGATGTCCGACGCGGTGACCTTGACGCCGTCTTCGTGGCGCAACAGGTTCTCCAACAGGACCTTGATGGAGTAGGGCAAGCGGTCAATGGCGAATTGGCTGAGCCCGCTCGCGCGTAGCGAGAAGTAGTTGAGGGTGCGACCATTCACGTCCAGGGTGTCGAGCGCGTTGAAGGAGTTGAGGGAGGGGGTCATATAACCATTCTGCCCGGTTTTTCGAAACTCCAGTACGGCGAGCGCGAGGCCTTACGGGCCAGATGCGAGAATGTAACGGTGACTTCCACCTACGACGTTCTTCTCGGTCGCCTGCGGCACGCCTTTGACGCCATTCACGTGGGTGCCGACCCGGCTCTGCGCGCGTCGGATCGCAGTGACTACCAGGCGAATGGTGTGATGGCACTGGCGAAGTCCGAAGGCGTCAATCCCCGCGAGATGGCCCAAAAAGTGCTGTCGCACCTCGATATCGGCGACGTGGCCGAGGTAGAGGTCGCCGGGCCGGGATTCCTCAACCTGACCTTGACGCCGTCGTTCTTGAACTCGCAACTGCGCTCACTGCTCTCTGACGAGCGTCTGGGAGCGGCCACGGTGGGCGGGCGGACGGCGGTCATCGACTACTCCGCGCCCAATGTGGCCAAGGAGATGCACGTCGGGCACCTTCGTTCGACGGTCATCGGCGACGCGCTGGCGCGAATGTACCGTTTTCGCGGCTACCACGTGATTGCCCGCAATCACGTGGGCGACTGGGGTACGCCCTTTGGGATGCTCATTGAGCACCTGATCGATGTGGGCGAGGACGAGGCGATCGCGTCGCTCTCCATCGGTGACCTGGACAGCTTTTACCGCGACGCGCGCGCAAAATTTGATTCCGACGATGTCTTCAAGGAGCGCAGCCGTGAACGAGTGGTAGCCCTGCAGGGTGGCGACGCCGAGACGCGACGATTGTGGCGGATTTTGGTGGACGAGTCCGTGGCCTATTTCGCCGAGGTCTACGCGGCCCTGGACGTGACGTTGACCCCCGCTGACGTGGTGGGCGAGTCGTATTACAACGACATGCTGAGTGATGTCGTGCGCGACCTCGACGCCGCCGGGCTGCTCGTGGAGAGCGGCCGGGCGCTGTGCGTCTTTCCCGAGGGCTTCACCAATCGCGACGGCGAACCACTACCGCTCATCGTGCAAAAGCGTGACGAGGGCTTCGGGTACTCGGCCACCGACTTGGCCGCGGTGCGTGACCGGGTGGGGAACCTGCACGCCGACGAGATCCTGTACGTGGTGGGAGCACCGCAAAGTCAGCACTTCGAAATGGTCTTCGCGGTGGCGCGCGCGGCCGGATGGTTGCCGGACACGGTGCGCTGTGAGCACGTGGCCTTCGGCAATGTGCTGGGACCCGACCGCAAGATGTTGAAGACTCGTTCGGGAGACACGGTCAAACTCATTGCGCTGCTCGACGAAGCTCGCAGTCGCGCGTCCAGCGCCCTCGACGTTCGCACGCCGCAAATGGATAGCCACCAGCGTCACACTTTGGCTACTCAAATCGCGCGGGCCGCCATCAAGTACGCCGACCTCTCTACTGACCGCCAGCGCGACTACGTGTTCGATTTGGACCGGATGATCACTTTCGAGGGTGACACCGGCCCGTACTTGCAGTACGCCCACGCGCGCCTGCGTTCGATCTTTCGACGACTGAATGAGCCCTGGGACTCCGCGGAGGTGACGTTTGAGTTGAACGACAATGCCGAGCGTCACTTGGCCCTCGGACTGCTCCATTTTCCCGAGGCTCTCGACGGAGCCCTGGCGACCCTGCAGCCCCATCGCCTCAGCGGTTATCTCTTCGATCTCGCACAGCGCTTCACGACCTTCTACGAGGCTTGTCCGGTGCTGTCCGCCGCCGAACCCACCCGCTCGGAGCGTTTAGCGCTGTGTGAACTCACGGCGCGCACGCTGTCGCTGGGTCTGTCGTTGCTCGGCATCGAGGCGCCTGATCAGATGTGACGTTGCGTCACCCGCACCGACGGCCCTGACGTGACCATGCGTTCGCGAGAAGACCCCGCGGTGCATTAGGGTCGTGAGTGCCTCGGAGCAGCGAAGTTGGTGAGATTCCAACGCTGTCCCGCAACTGTAAGTGCACGGAAACGTTCACGAAGCCAGGTCGCCTGCGACGAGGAGATTGTGAAGACAGCTCTCGAGGTAAAGGGCGGTCGTTCGGATATCCATCCGTCGTCCACACCACTTCGACGGAAAGGAGATATCCATGTTCAAATCCCTTCGGTTCGCACTGGCTCTAGCGATAGGCGCCGTTGCGATACCCGTACTCAGTGAATCATCCGCCACGGCCAGCACGTCGCCAAGGTGCGTCGTGTCGCTGTCGCCAACGGCGACCGAGACGCTCTTTGCCATCGGCGCCGGACCACAGGTCCAAGCCGTCGACACCGACTCGGATTACCCGACGCACGGCTTGCCCACCAAGCGCGTCAACGCACTCAATCCCAGCGTTGAGTCAGTGCTAGGCATCTGCAAGGCGACGACGGGCTCGACGTCGACCAAGCCCAATCTGGTGATCATCTCCTACGACGCCAATTCCATCAAGGAGAAGCTCAGCACATTGGGCATCAAGGTCGTCGAGCAGAACGCTCCCACCTCGCTGGCCGGAGCCCTGTCGCAGATCCGCCAGCTCGGAGGATTGACCGGCCACGTGTCCGCTGCCGACGCGATTGCGGCGTCACTGTCGCGCCACATCGCCGCCGATGTCAAGTCCGTGCCGGCGCACCCGAACAAGAAGATCACCGTCTATTACGAACTCGACCCGACGTACTACTCACTCACCAGTACCACGTTCGTCGGAGCCTTGATGAAGTCTCTGGGCGTCGTGAATATCGCCGATGCGGGCGCCACCAGCGCTGACGCGGGTTACCCGCAACTCAGTGGCGAGTACATCGTGGGCGCTAATCCAAAATTGATCTTCCTCGCTGACACGATCTGCTGTCGGATCACTCCGGCGAAGGTCGCATCGCGACCCGGATTTTCCAATGTCAGTGCGGTGGTCAACGATCACGTCGTGAATTTGAACGACGACACCGCCTCGAGGTGGGGACCGCGCCTGGGCATCTTGATGAATCAGATTACCGCCGCGGTGAAGAAGGTCCTGGCGGACCCGCGCGTCTGGAAGTAGACACGTCGTGTTGGCGAGCCCACCGAGTGCGCGACGGGTGTTGCTCGTCGTGGTCGCGATCACGGCGGCCCTCGTAGTCGCCGTGATCTGCGGTCTCGTCATTGGGCCCACGTCGATCTCGACGCAGCGCATTCTCGGTGACGCCCTGAGTCGGGTGGGCATCGGTCACTCGACACTGACCTCGACGCAGTCCACGATCGTCTGGCAATATCGCGCGCCGCGAATGGTGCTGGGTTTGTTGGCGGGCGCGATGTTGGCGGTCGCGGGCGGGACGTACCAAGGCATCTTTCGCAATCCATTGGCCGATCCGTATTTGCTGGGTGTGGCGGCGGGCGCGGGACTCGGCGCCACACTCGCCATCGTCAACGTCAGTAACAACGCGGCCGTTCCCACGTGGGCTCCGCTCCTCGCCT
This sequence comes from Acidimicrobiaceae bacterium, assembly GCA_003168075.1. GTDB lineage: Bacteria > Actinomycetota > Acidimicrobiia > Acidimicrobiales > RAAP-2 > RAAP-2. The sequence goes on along the minus strand of PMTL01000087.1, from coordinate 5,187 downwards.
TCGCGGGAGCAATGGTCGCCGTAACCCTGACGTGGATCATCGGCGGGCGCAGCATGAAGTCGACTCCCGCGACACTGATCCTGGCGGGCGTCGCCGTCTCGGCCCTCTTCACCAGCGCCCAGACGTTCTTGCAGCAACAGTCCTCGACGCAGTCCATCGCTCGGGTCTATATCTGGCTACTCGGCTCGCTCGCCTCAGCCTCATGGCACTCGGTCGACATCGTCGTGCCCTACGTCATTGTGTGCAGTGTGTTGTGCGTACTCGCGGGTCGGGCCCTCGACGTGATGAGCGTCGGCGACGACGAAGCGAGGTCACTGGGGCTGTCGGTGCGTTCACTGCGCCTGCTGGTCGTGGGCGCTTCGTCGCTCGGCACCGCCGCGATTGTGTCGGTCGTGGGTCTTATTGGCTTCGTCGGCATCATCGTTCCCCATATCGTGCGATTGTTGGTGGGTACCTCCTATCGCCGGATCCTCCCCTTGTCGGTGATCTTCGGCGCCGCATTCCTGGTGCTCTGTGACACGGTGGCGCGCACCGTGATGGCTCCCTCGGAATTGCCGCTGGGCGTGGTGACGGCAGTCATCGGGGCGCCGGTGTTCGTGGTGATCTTGAGTGTGCGGCGGATGGGCACGTCATGACGATGGTTCAAATTGACCACGTGTCGCTCCGGGCGGGGTCGACGACGCTTGTCAGCGACGTGAGCCTGGACGTGACGGGCGGATCGTGGTGCACCATAATCGGTCCCAACGGAGCCGGCAAGACCACGCTGGTGGCCGCGGTCGCCGGACTGCGCACGCTGTATCGAGGATCGGTGTCGATCGACGGGGAACTGCTCGCCGACTTGAACGAGCGCCGGCGTGCCCGCCTGGTCGCCTACGTACCCCAGCACCCCGAGATTCCCGCCGGCATGAGCGTCGAGGAGTACGTGGCCCTCGGGCGTGTCTCCTTCCACGGCGTCCTGCACGCGCCGTCGCTCCGAGACCGCGAGGTGGTCGCCGGGGTCCTCGAACGACTGGAGCTGACCGACTTTCGTCGACGCGACTCGGCGTCGCTGTCGGGCGGCGAGCGTCAGCGAATGGTGTTAGCGCGAGCCCTCGCCCAGGCCACCAAGGTCGTCGTCCTCGACGAGCCCACTACGGGTCTTGACGTTCGCCACCAGATGGACATTCTTGAGTTGTTGAAGACCGAAGTGGCCGAATGCGGCCTCACGGTCATCGCGACGTTGCACGACCTCACGCTGGCGGGCCTCTTCACCGACCGGCTCGTGCTGCTCTCTCGCGGTGCGGTGGTCATGGACGGTCCGGCATACGACGTGATCCGTTCGACTCAACTCGCCGAGAGCTACGGCACCACGTTGCGAGTGGTCACCGTCGACGGCATCGACGTCGTCGTCCCGGTGCGCGGTGATGCCCACCGATAAGTCGTCGCTACTCAGCGGTAAGGGGAGTTCGACGCACCTAGAGGAAACGCAACGTTCACGTTGGGCCGAGGAGCACAACGTTGCCCTCAACTAGACTGTTGAAAATACTTAAGGGGAAAATCGTGCGGCGCACGCGAATCGTAGCAACCATTGGTCCGGCCTCAGAGAGCGATGAGGTCCTCCAGAACCTGGTCCAAGCGGGTGTCGACGTGTTTCGCGTCTCTATGGCTCACGGCGACATCCCTTCGAACATTGAGCGCCTTCGCCGCGTGCGCACGATTGCGCCCAACATCGCCATCATGGTCGATATCCCCGGACCCAAGATCCGCGCGGGCTCTTTTGGCACCGCGCCCGTGATTTTGTCCATCGGCCAGGAAATCGAACTCGTTGAAGGGTTCGGAGAGACCTCGACGGCCGACCGCATCGCTGTGGAGCGAGAGGGCGTCCTCAGTCATCTGAAGACCGGCGACCGTGTGCACATCGGCGACGGCGGTATTTCGCTGGTCGTGACCAAGACCGGCGTCACGACCGTGACCGAGGTCACCTCCGGGGGCGCCGTGGTCGGCAAGCCCGGTATGGGTCTTCCCGCGTCGATCCTCAACGACCGATTGCCCACCGACGACGACCGCGACCGCCTCGAAGCGCTGCGTGACGAGGACTTCGACATGCTCGCCGTCTCCTTTGTGCGATCGGCCTTCGACATGGTTTCAGTGCGCTCGGTGCTCTCGCGCGACGACGTGATGCTGATGGCCAAGATCGAGACCGGTGAAGGTGTCGAGAACCTCGACGAGATCGTCGCGGTGTCCGACGCCATCATGGTGGCGCGTGGCGACCTCGGTGTGCGTATGCCCATCGAAGATGTGCCGCACCTGCAGAAGCTCATCGTGCGCCACGGGATCCGCTACGCGCGACCCGTCGTGGTGGCCACCCAAATGCTCGAGTCCATGACCCACGCCCAGGTGCCCACCCGGGCCGAGGTGACCGACGTTGCCAATGCCGTTCTCGACGGCGCCAGCGCGGTCATGCTCTCGGGTGAGACCGCCATTGGTGACGACCCGGTCGGCACCGTCATCACGATGGACCGCATCGTTCGCCGTGCCGAAGCCTCCTTCGATTACGCCAAGTGGGGCGCGTCGCTCGAGTTGCAGTCGAGCGTCGGACACGCGAATCAGTCGACGCGCATCACCGCCGCCATCACTGGCGCCGCGTGGCGCGCCGCGATGGAGGAGAACGCCGCCGCGATTGTCGCCTGCACCCGTTCGGGCATGACGGCTCGGGCCATTTCACGCTTCCGCCCGCCGATGCCCATCGTCGCTATTACACCGAGCCAGTCGACCGCACGTCAGATGCTCGGTTCGTGGGGTATCGACAAGGTCATCCTCTCACCGGCCCAGGACATGGACGAACTGTGTGAGGTCGCCATTGCCGAAGTGAAGAAAGCAGGGATTGCCCAGCCGGGTGACCCGATTGTGATCATGGCCGGTTCGGCGTCGAGTGGCGCCGCGGTGACCGACACCGTGCGCATGCTCATAGTTCCATAAACACCGACCTCGACGTACGACGCCTCGTTACTTGTCATGCACGGATCATGAGCTGGCGCAACATCACGCGACTCTGGGGGGAATGTCTCGTTGAGTATCGTTATCCCAAGGGTTTGGCGCAACGGGCCTCCAAGAAATGGGACAAAATAATGTCGTCTTCGAGTCCAGAGAGCGCGCGAGCGCCGTTGACGTGCTGGTGCGCCGACGCGGGCGTCGTGAACCTCGTGCCCCCGGCAGGATTCGAACCTGCGCACATGGCTTCGGAGGCCAATGCTCTATCCCCTGAGCTACGAGGGCGCGAAGAAGAGCCTACCGGACGGGGGTTGCGTGTCCTCTGAGCCGATGCTCTCCTCGCTCTTGCCCGACACCGCGCAATTGCTCGATACTGCCGTGCTGATTGGCGGGGTGTCGCTCGCTGAGCTCGCCGCGACGTACGGAACGCCGCTCTTCGTCTACGACGAGGCCACGCTGCGTGCTCGCTGTGGCGAGGCGGTCGCGGTCTTCGACGAGGGGGTGGCCTTTGCCTCGAAGTCGTTCCTCTGTGGAGCGATGGCTCGTCTCGCCGATGAAGAAGGCTTGTCCATCGACGTCGCCACCGGGGGAGAACTCGACGTGGTACTGCGCTCGGGTGTCGCTGCGTCGCGCATCATCTTGCACGGCAACAACAAGCTGTCGTCTGAACTCGAGCGCGCCCTGGACGTGGGCGTGCACCGTGTGGTCGTGGACAACTTCGACGAGATTGAGCGACTGCGCTCACTGGTCACCTCACGGCGACCACTCAACTGCTTGATCCGAGTGACGCCCGGCGTCGAAGCGCACACCCATGAGTTCATTCGCACCGGACAAGAGGACACGAAGTTCGGCTTCTCCCTCGCCTCGGGCGACGCCCGACGCGCTATTGACCTGCTACGCGCGATGCCTCACACCACCTTGCACGGCGTGCACGCACACATCGGCTCGCAGATCTTCGACGTGGCGGGTTTTGATGAGGAAGTCAAGATCCTCGTCGACTTCGTGGCGAACGACGACTTCGACGAACTCTGCGTCGGCGGCGGTCTCGGCGTGGCGTACGTGGCGGGGGAATCGACTCTGTCGTTGACCGAGTGGGGAACCGCGGTGCGTGCTGCAGCCGTCGCGTGCGGCCTGAGCAGCACGGTGCGCATCACCGCCGAGCCCGGACGGTCCATCGTGGCCCAGGCGGGCGTGACGCTGTATACCGTGGGGGCCGTAAAGCCCGTCACCCAGCGTACGTACATGGCGGTCGACGGCGGGATGAGCGATAATCCGCGGCCGGTCCTTTACGGGTCGGGGTATGAGGCCTTCGACGTCACGGCGCCACTAGCGAGTCGGCCCCAGCGCGTGCGTCTAGTGGGTCGGCACTGCGAGAGCGGCGACGTCCTCATCGACGAGGCCTGGCTGCCCGAGTCGACGGGTGTGGGCAGTGTCATCGCCACCCCGGTGACGGGCGCCTACGGATATTCGATGGCGTCGAACTACAACCGAGTGCCGCGCCCAGCGGTCGTGTTCGTGTCCGAAGGCCACGCTCGCGTCGTGCTGCGTCGCGAGACCTTCGACGACCTCGCCCGGCTCGAAACCTAAAAAGCCCATTCATGAATCCGGTTAGCCTTTACGCATGAACACGCCGCATCTGCGACTCGGAGTCATCGGTGCGGGCAACGTCGGCAGCGCGTTCGTGCAGATGCTGAATGACCCCGCGCGACAGATTGCCCTCGTTGACGCGGCCACCGCCGCCTTAGAAGTGGTCGGGGTCGCGGTTCGCGACACTTCGTTGCCGCGCGACGGCATCGACCGATCGCTGGTGGTGGGCGATCCCCTCGCCCTGGCCCAGCGCCCGGACGTCGATATCCTGGTCGAACTCGCGGGCGGCGTCGAGCCCGCACGCACGTGGGTCGAGGCCGCGCTACGCCGTGGCGCCTCGGTAGTGACCGCCAACAAGACCCTGATGGCCGCGTGCGGCACCGAACTCGCGCGCCTCGCCGACGAGAACGGCGCCGACCTGCTGTACGAGGCCTCCGTGGCCGGCGGCATTCCCATCATCAAGGCGCTTCGCGAAGGGCTCACGGCCAATCGCATCGAGTGGATTGCCGGCATCATCAACGGGACGACGAATTTCATCCTCTCCGAGATGCGCGCCCGGGGCATCGACTTCGCGCAAGCGCTCGCCGAAGCGCAGCGGCTCGGCTACGCCGAGGCCGATCCGAGTTTCGA
>PMTL01000166.1 GCA_003168075.1 Acidimicrobiaceae bacterium | reverse complement strand
GGGAATATCTCGGTGCCCAGGGCCGTCAGGACCGGCGTCACCAGTCCCCCGGCGCCCACCCCGAGTAGGTAACCGACCACGAAGGACGTTTTGCCCCCGCCGTAGGCGAGGGTCGCGGTCAGGCCCGACGCGACGAGTCCGAGGGCGACGGTGGTGCGCCGCCCCCAGCGCGCGGCGAGGTAGCGACTCAGAAATAGTCCCGCGAGACCGGTGAACGCGGCGCACGTCACCATGAAGGCCACCTTCGAGGGCGAAATGTGCAGCACGCTCTCGCCGTAGACGAAGACGAAGCCATTGGCCGGTCCCCCAATCATCCCGAGCACTCCGACGACGATGGCGACGCGCCAGAGCGAGTTACGAAAGGCTCGCGGCACCGCTCCGACACGGGCCAGCAACGCGGTGTCGTGCGAGGAGGGTTCGGGGACGCGGCGCAGCAACGCTCCCACGGCGACGACCGGGACGATCGCCAGCGCGAAGAGCCAGCGAAAGGACCCCGAGGAACGAATCGCCCCGTGCAGGATCGCCGACAAACCCGCTCCCGCGCCGCTTCCGGCCGCCACCAGGGCTAGTCGACCCACGCGTCGCGCCGTCGACGACAATTCGACGGTCATCACCTGCACCAGCGCCGACGCCGTCGAGAGCAGCGGTCGACCCAAGGCGAAGCAGGCCACAAAGATCCAGTAATTCGGACTTAGTGCCGCCGCCGCAGTGATCGCCAGACCGGCCCAGAGAGTCTGGCGTACCAGACGATTCCGTCCAAGGCGGTCCGCCAGCGACGCCAGGGGCAAAGCGCCAAGTGACGCCACGCGTAGCACGGCAAGACCCAGTCCGAGCACCGAGCCCGAGAGACCCACCTGACTCGCTAGCGACGTCGAGTTCGTGACGTGACCGAAGTGCTTCGCGACATCGGCCAGCGATGCGACCGCGCCGAACTGGGCAAAACCAGCGAAGAGAGCGAGCAGAGCCAAGGCCACGGTAATCCGGTCGATCGTCCCGGTAGTCTTGCTCTTCGCGACGGCGCGACGTGTCATGGATCCCCCGTTGCTTCAAGGTTAGGCCTCCGTGGTCCACGAGACTCCCGTCGTGCATTGGGCGCAACGGTGCGTCGGGCGCATCGGGCGCAATGGCGCAATGGATGCAACAGGTGCAACGGTCGCGTGAGGTTGTACTCTCACTTCAAAAGGAGTACCCATGGCTCGTCGTCGCAGTCTTCGCTCGCAGCTCTATCGCCAGGCTCGCATCCTGGGCAATGTGGAGGCCCTCTCGCACGGACCCGCCGCGTACGGCAAACGATACGCGCGCCGCAAGGTCTATTCCAAGTCCAATTCGCTCACGCGCAATCTCTTACGATCCTTGGATCTGTCGCGCTAGAAACCTAGAGCAGAGCAGAGTTCTCGAGCCAATGGTCCACGAGATCGCGGCGCCCCTCGACACTGCACCGTGACGCCTCGATGGCGCGACGGCGATAGATCACCAGCAGTAATTCTGCCGCGGGTCCGTGCAACGTGGCGCTGGGCGCTAGGGAACCTTCGACAAAGCCAAAGCCCTCGGGCTCGAGTCGCACCGACCACACGCGGCCCTCGTGGGCGCGAAAGGCTACGACGTCACCCTCTCCCACTAGGTTCTTCACGTCTGGTGAGAAGTCCCCGGCGCGCTCAATGTTGGCGAAGAACTCGTCGATGGCGTCGGCCGCGACGTCGGGATCGAACTCGCTCGCGATGCCGAGGGCCTCCTCGAGGTCACTGCGATGCACCAGGGTCTCGTGCAACTGTCGCCGGGCCCAGTAGCGCACGTGTTGGTCGTCTCCCCAGGCCCACATTTCTTCGTCAGGGTCAGCCGCGCGCAGGGTCACCAGAAGCTCACTCACTCCTTGGGCCAGCCAGTCAGCCGTCACCGGACCGCGTGACAGGCCCATTTCCTGGCCCGCGATGCGCTGGGGCGCGCGAACATTGACCAAATACCGCGACCAGCGATGCACGTAGCCGACGTGCGCGAGCAGGTTCGCAACATTCCATCCGGGACACGCCGGCACCGGCGCGTCGACGTCAGCGCCACGCGCGAGCTCGACGAAACGCGCGCCCTCGAACTCCAGTTCGTCGCAGTGTGTCGAGTAGTCCATCGCCCGAGATTAGGCGACGCTTCGCTGGGTCGGTGGCACGAAACGCCGCACGAAACCGCACAGCACGTGACTGGCCGGGGTGATGAGCACCGCACGCGTCAGGGGCGAGGTCGCGACGCCGAGTTGGTCGCGCGCCCATTCGGGCATCAGCCCGTACGAACTCCGCACGAACAATCGATGAGCCTGCTTCTGGTTCCAGCCCTGGACGAATCCATCGTCGACGAAGGAGCGAGCCTCCTCGCCGTCGACACTGAGGCGAAGCTCGGGCCGAAACGCCTCGAGTTGCGCCCAGAGCTCGGCTGTCGTCATCGGCGGATTCTCGGTTCCGAGGTCGCGCGCCAGTCGCGACATCTCTCTCACGTACGCGTCAGCCTCCGCGGCGCTCAGTCGTACGCGACCGTATTGCTGGTAGGCCGCCAGAAACATCGACGCCTCGCACGCGTGCACCCACGCCAGCAGGTGCGGATCGTTGGCGAAGTACGCCTCGCCGTCATCGGCGACACCGCGCACCGTCTCGTGCACCGCCAGCACCCGCTCAATGTCTAAGTACGCCTGGGTCGATGATCCGTACGTGGTGTGTCCGATGAAATTAGCCGTCTGCAATAGGCGTCCGAGCGCGTCGTTCTGATACCGCGAGTGCTGGGCGACGCCGGCCATCGCGCGAGGATGCAGCATCTGCAAGAACAGCGAGCCGAGTCCGCCAATGATCATGGTCGACAGGTCCCCGTGCACCAGGCGCGCCACACCGTCGACGGGCATGTACGAAAGTTCCGGGTCCACGCACATGGGTAGTGGGTCCTGAGTGAGTCCGACCGCGTGGCGAATACGAAGATTCAACCTCTTGCGAAATTCGGAAAACTCCACGTCAGGGCGTTGAACGGTGCTCACGTTCGATCCTTCGCTTCACACACACCGTCAACTGTATTGGCCGGTTCGCCGGGTCCAATCATCTCGCGAGGCCACATCGCACGATGTGGAACCGTGCGGAACGACTTAAAGTGCGATGAGCCGTTACCGCGCATCGTCACGATGAGCGGCACGACGTCGTCGAAATTGATCTCCTTTCGCCCGAAGCTGACGTCGGCGTCGACGATGTTGCTGCACGGATCGAAGCCGATCACATTGAGTACGCGAGTGAACGACACCACGTAGGTTGGTTGAGGAATGAGGAGTTCCAGGAGTGCCCCTCTCGCGAGGTTCCTCAAGAAGTCGCCGAAGAAAACGATTTACGTCGATAACGAAACAAAGGACGTGGCGACGACCTGACGGCGCTTCGCACGGCGGCGCAGAACACGGCGACTCAGGGCATGACAGCTCAGGGCACTGCGAAAGTGAGATCAGCGACCGCCGAGTCGCCCAACTTCGAATTGGCCACACTGACGTCGCACGCGGTCAGGTTGCCCGCATCAGTGCCGCAGTTCAATCCGCCAATCTGACCCGCCTTCACCGTCAGTTGCGTTGTCGGAAAGACACCCCACGGACTAATGATGGCCAACTTGTAGGTGGAGAGATCACAGCGCGCTTCCGTAATGGCCCCCACGAGACACTCGGCGTAGTAGACCCGGTCACCCGGCGCAAAGCCCGAACCCGACATCGTCAGAACCTCGCCGTTCCTCAGGTGGGTCGAAGGAGTAACGGAGAACGTTCGGCCGATCGCGAGACGGCTGAATGTGATCGGTACGGTTTTCTCGCCGGTGAAGGCCATGCTCGAGACGACGACTTCACAGGCTCCAAGGTCTGAGGCCAACGTGCCGCACGCTTTCTCGCCGATTTGACCCGTGGCCAACGTCAGGTACGTGCTCGCTAGGACCCCGGAGGCATTAGCGGTCGCCGTCTCCTTATTGGCCTGATCGCACATCGACAGGTTCGTCGCCCCGACGAGACATTCGGCGATCAACACGTGCTCGTGCGGGGTGAGACCACTTCCCGAGACTCGCACCTTCCCGCGGGTCTTGAGACCCGAGGTGGGCGAAACGCTGATGGCCTTGGCGACTATCTGGTACGTGAATCTCACTGACACGGTCGCGGAGTTCGTCGCGCGATGCGTCCCATCACCTTTCTTGGTCGCGCGCACGCGGCACGTTCCCGGCGCCGACGCTCGGAGCGTCGAACCAGCCAATGCGCACGAGGTCGACGAACCGCCGCTCAGGACGAAGATCAACTGTCCATTGCCGCTACCTCCACTGGTCACCAGCACGACACCCGTGCCGACCGTGCCCGTCGTGGGCACGATGCTCAGAGTCACCTGGTTGAGCCGGAGGAAAGTGATCGTCGCCGTCGGCGACGTCTCGCTGAGATAATCGCCGTCCCCGGCCTTGGTCGCGGTCAACATGCACGTCCCTGCGGTCGCAGCAACGAGATTGTGAGCGGTGACGACACACTGAGTGGCGGTGCCATCAACGACGTGGTACGTGATCCCCCCGGTGCCACTACCGCCGACCACGCGCAACGCCAACGTCGAACCGATTGTCGCACGAGTCGTCGTGATACGCAGGGTTGGTTGAGGAATTCGGCCGAAGTCAAATGGCGTGGCCGCTGACCGGGCGGCGAAGTGGTTGCGGTCGGCGGCCTTGTACACCAGCACTAGGCACGTACCGGCCGACGTTGCCGATAACGAGTAGTTCCCGGGGGTGCCCAAAATCGCGCACCCCGTTGCCGTCAGGTCCGTGACGCTGAAGCTCACCTCGCCGATTCCACCGCCGCCGCTCGTAACGAGCAACGCTGCAGCGCCGGTCGACCCCGTTGTTGAAGTGAGTCGAAGAGGGACTTGTTGAACCTTGGCGAACGTCACGGTCGTCAGCACCGACGATGTCGGCACGTAGTTCCGGTCGAGGGCCTTGGCGGCCTTCACGAGGCACGTACCCGCGGTCGCCGCAGTGAGCAAAGTTCCCTTCGCCAGACACTTGGCGGCCGTACCGTCCACGACGCTGTAGCTGATGTGTCCGGTACCACTTCCACCGGTGGTGGCAAACACGACCGGCGAGCCATAGGAACCCGACGTGGACGTCACCAGTAGGGCACGTTGGGCGGCGCGCGCAATGTAAAACTTGACAAGCGACGACGAAGTCGCCGCGTGATTGCGATCGGCGGCTTTAGTCGCCTTCACCAGGCACGTGCCCGTGCTGCCGGTAGTGAGTGACGAGCCCTTCACGTGGCACTTCTTCGCCGATCCGCCGACCACGCTGTAGCCCACTTTGCCCGCGCCACTGCCGCCGCTCACGGTCAGCTTCGACGCCTTGCCGTATTTGCCGGATTTCGACGTGATCGTCAATTTCGCCTGGGCCGCGCGATTAAAGGTGACCACGGTCTGGCCCGAGCTCACCGAGGCGAAGTTGCCATCGGACGCCTTGGTGGCGTTCACGAGACAGTTGCCAGCTGTTGTCGCCGTCAGTGCCGTGCCGTTCAACGTGCAATTCGCTGCGGTTCCGCTGGCCACTGTGTAGCTCACCAGTCCATTGCCCAAGCCACCGCTGGTGGCCAGGGTAATCGGTGACCCGTAGGTTCCCGTCGTTGAGGTGATGCTTATGGCAACCTGTCCAGCGATGTTGAAGGTTACCGACGTCGAGGCGGAAGACTTCGCGAGGTAATTACCGTCGCTGGCTTTGGTCGCGGTCACCGCACACGTGCCGGTGCTGCCAGCGGTGAGTGAGGATCCACTTACCAAACAACCCCTCGCCGTGCCGTTTGTGGTCGCGAACGTCACCAGGCCTTTGCCGGCCCCACCGCTCGTCGTCAGGGTCAACGCCTGGCCGTAGACCCCCGACGGCGACGTCACTGTGAGCGCCGGTTGGCTCGCCTCGGCGAAGGTGACGGTCGTAGGAATGGAAGATACTATCGAGTAGCTGACCTCGGCGGCCTTGGTAGCAGTGACGACACACGTGCCGGCACTAGTCACCGAGAGCGAAATTCCAGTGACGAGGCAGCCTGTCGCGGTTCCGCCTACGTCGACGGCGTACGACAGAGCCCCGGTGCCACTTCCACCACTAGAGGCCAGGGTGACCACTGTTCCGTATGTCCCTGTGAGGGAAGTGAGCGTCAATGGCGCCTGGGCAGTCGCAGCAATGGTGACGGTCGTTGGAACGGAGGACACCGCTGAGTAGGCCGTATCCGCGGCCTTGGTCGCGGTCACGATACAGGTGCCAGCACTGGTGGTAGTGAGTGAGGAACTGGTGACGAGGCACCCTGTCGCGGTTCCACCAGCGTCGACGGCGTATATCACCGCCCCGCTGCCGGTGCCGCCCGATGTCGTGAGAGTGAGGGGTACATTAAACGTCCCCGAGATGGTCGCGATCGTCAGAGCGGCCTGTGCGGCCAAACCAAAGGTGTCGGTCACCTGATTGGAGGAAACTGAACTGTAGTTGCTGTCGGAGGCTTTGGTGGCGGTCACGAGACAC
>PMTL01000125.1:312-20539 GCA_003168075.1 Acidimicrobiaceae bacterium | reverse complement strand
TCTTGAACAACTGGAGCGCGCGCGAATGCACGCGGACGTTCGCATCAAATCTGCGCCAGTGATCAATTTCTTCGCGTCGCGACGAATTGGGCAGCTGACCTGTTGTGACGAACACGTGATAATCAGACGCTACGTCATCAACATTTTTCCCAAAAATCTCAGCGGCGGTACGGACCAACCTCGGGCCTCGACCGGGCGTCCGGCAGATACGAGCCACGACGGCTCATATCTGCCACGGAACCCCTCGAAATTATGTGACCATCACTTCAGAGCAACTACGGTGTCAGTCAATTCTCCGTGGGGACTAGTTGACGACGAACGCCGGCGCGGTCTAAAGGCTCTCGTGTCGCTGAGCGAACCGACAACACGATCGCGAGTGCGACGACGATCACGAAAGCGAGCATCACTTCTCGAGCGGCGGCAAAGCTCAGTGCGACGCCGAGTCCAATAACGGGAAGAGAGAGGCCAAGGTACGAGGCGAGAAAGAAACCGGCCATGACTTCGGCACGTGACTGCGCAGGTGCGGCCTCGCCGGCTCGGTCCATGGCCCCACGAAAGACGAGTCCCGCACCAGCTCCGGTCACGATGCCACCCACGACGAAGACTGCAAGGAACGCAAACCACATGCCCACTACCAGCATCGTCAGGCCGGCGAGCAGAATTGGCACGCTCACTCGCAACATCGCGACTGGCTTCATTCGGCTCAACGTGATCTGCGCTACGGCCCCCGATATGAAAGCGGAGAAGGCGACGGCCCCCGCCAACGAACGCGAATCACTTCCCAGTGTGTCGGCGAGAAAACGTGGAACGAGTGAACTGAAGACTCCGTAGACGGCGAACGCGGTGAGTCCCGCGACGGCGCCGGCGAAGAACTGTCCGCGGGATTCGGCGGGTACCGCAATGTGTTGAGGGCGCCACCGAGTTCGCACCTGTGGTGCCGACACCGTCTCGGGAGTTGCGAGCACTAATGTGGCGAGCCCGACTAGCACCAGACCAGTGACGACGTACGGCAGAACCAGTGGCGCGGGGGCGTTTTGGGAGATCAGACCCGAGATCAGTGGCCCGAGCCCAATGCCCCCAAGGTTAACGAAAATGGCCATCAACTGGGCGCGACGACGGTTGGCCAGCGGGTAGGCCTGGAAATGCAGATCCGTGAGGTACGCGGTGGCAGTGGCCGTAGCTAAACCAACCGAGATACCCGAAATAATGCGCGCCACGATAAGCCCCGTCAAGCTGGGCGCAAAGATGAACACCACAGCACTCACGACGTTCACGTACAGCCCGGTGACGAGCACGCGTCGTCGGCCGATCCAATCGGAGACGTGGCCAGCGAGGAACAGGCTCGCGATCACGCCCACGGCGTACACCGCGAAAATGACCGTGATCATAAATGACGACAGTCCGTCGCGCTGCTGATACAGGCCATACAGCGGTGTCGGGATGGCAGACATTGCCATGTTCATCAGAAAAGCAAAAGCCACGACCCAGTAACCCGTGCGGTGGCTCAGGCTGCCACGCCAAGGTCGCGAGTCAAGAGGGCGTTCCAACCACGACGAATTGGGCCATTCAGCATTCATCGCTCGCCACCGGGACGAATTAGTTGACGTTGAAAAAGTATTCTCGTGGCCAATGAACATTATGAATCCTCCACCTTCTAAAATATATAAATTCGAGACGTATCGTATTATATATGTCACCGTAGCGAACGTGTCGCCCGATTCCGCTTCCACGACCTTTGACCAAGATTCCTTTGAGCAAATCTGCCAGAGTTCGCCGCCTCAATTCTCCGCTGCGTAAAGCGACGACAAACTCAAGTGTGCGAACCTGCTCGTCGATCAGATCTTCGTAAACGTCCGTCACTGATGGTCTTGTCGATTATGGCGTTCGACGTCCTGCAACACTCACGTCGAGTCCCCCGAATCCACTGTCGACGAGATGGCGCCATCTTTCAGCTATGACGGCGGCAACAGGTGCCGTGTCCGATCCTGCATCCACCCCAACGAGGTCGAGATCCTTGAGGGCCAGATCCAGCGCGAAGTCGGTGTGATAGTCGCCGTGGATGATCTTGCCAAGCTTCATGAGTCCAAAGGGCGAAGCGATCGGATTATCACGAAGCGCCTCTTGGAGAAACACCGGGTCCAAACTCAACCGTTGGGCCAAGAGCGCGGCCTCGGCCGCTCCCTCTACTTGGAACGCCAGCCACGTATTAAGAATTAACTTCGCGCGACTTCCCATTCCGAGTGGACCGAGCCACATGGTCTTTCTTCCCAGCACACGAAAGACATTCGCGAGAAGCGAAGCGCGAGTTTCGTCACCGGAGGCCAGAATGAGTAGCTGGCCGGTCTCGGCTGGCCCCCTACTTCCCGACACGGGAGCATCGATCAATGCGACGTCAGGACGCAGAGCCCGGACTCTCGCGGCGAGACTCTCCACGGCGCCGACTCCGACGGTCGCCATCTGAACCCAGGTGGCCTCACGCTTCATCGCGTCGAGTCCTTGCGCCTCGAACATAACTTCGAGCGTCACTTGCGCGGTGGGCAACATCGTCAACACGACGTCAGCGTTTGATACCGCATCCTTGACCTCGAGGTAACTCGTCGCACCGAGGTCGACCAGATGCGACGTTGACGCCGAGTGGCGGGACCACACGTCGACTTGGAAATTTGAAGCGAGAAGGCGGGCCGCCATTGCTGCGCCCATCGTACCGGCGCCAATAACGGCGACTCGAGGCAATGGCGCAACCGGATGATTGTCATTCATGTCTTGTCCTTATCTACTGATATTTGTTGCTTGCGTGTTGCCGGGCGGGTGGTAACCCCAGCGCATCCACCATCGTCTGCGACTTCGTCAGCACTTTCTTTCGGGGCTGACCGGTTGTCCCGTCGCCACCGGCCACAGACGAATCAGGTGGCGACAGGATCTACTGGCGAGTCAATAGCGTCAAACGGTCTTGGGTGATGGTCCCAAGATGGATGTGGTATCGCGAAGGATCTCGTCAATTCGCGCCATGGTGTCATCGTTCAGCGTGAGGTCCGCCGCCGCCCATGCCTCTAGTACGTGAAGGGGGTTGCGCGTACCGACAATCGCCACGTGGACGGCAGGATTCGCCAACGTCCACGCCACCGCGAGCTGTCCGATCGAGATGCCGAGATCGCGTCGCGCGAACTCGGCCAGCTCATCGACCCGTTGAAGGTTGTGCTCGAAAACCTCACCTCGAAATACCGCACTCTTGGCGCGCCAGTCGCCTGGCGCAAAGCGAGTGTCGCGACCCAGGCTTCCTCCCAACATCCCGTGCGCGAGAGGCCCGTAGATCAAAACACCAATATTGTTGGCGTTCGTGTATGGCAAGATCTCTCGTTCAATGTCACGGCGCAAGAGGTGATACGGAGGCTGCAGTGTTTCGACCGGTAGGTAGGCGCTAAACGCTTGCATTTGTGCCTCGTCAAAATTCGACACACCGACGTGGCGGACCTTGCCGTCGGCGACGAGTTTCGCGAGCGCCTCGGTCGTTTCCTCAAAGGGTGTCCTGGAATCCGCCCAATGAATCTGGTACAGGTCGATGTAGTCAGTGTCCAGTGCCCGCAGGCTGGACTCGACGCCTTCCTTGATCGAGGAGGCACTCGAATCTCGCGCGACGCCTCCCCCCACCTGACGTAGCCCGCCCTTGGTCGCAATCACGAGATCGTCGCGTCGCAAGCCTCGTAGCGCCGTGGCGAGCAATTCTTCTGAGGCACCGAATCCATATGCCTGTGCGGTGTCAAAGAACGTGACACCTTGGTTGGCGGCTTCGCGAATCGCCCGAACCGCGGCATCAGTATCCGTCGCTCCCCAGTCGCCACCGAGTTGCCAGGTGCCGAACGCTATGCGCGACACCCTCAGATCAGATTTGCCCAACGTGATGTATTTCATGCTCTCCTCCTTGTCGTTGACTGCTCTTCGATGCGATGAATGCGGGAACGGCGGTGCTTAACGGCGGTGCGGTCCGTCGCATGGCGAACGACGCCGCCATCGTGCCGCTCAGCCCAATGAATCCAGCGATCAACATGGCCATCCGATCGCCGCCGATCGTCGTGGTGCCCGAGGCCGCGTGGGAGCCCTCGGCGACGGCAACGAGGACAGTGACGCCGAGTGCGGCACCAACCTGGCGGGTGGTGTTAATGACTCCCCCGACGAGTCCCTGGTCAGAGTTGGCCATCCCGGTTGCCGCTATGACCGTGGTGCCAAAGACGGTACCGACCGTACCGAAGCCCACCGGAAGTACGGCGAGCAACGCAACACCGTAGTGTCCACTCGAGGGCAGAGCAGTCATTGCCAAAAACCCGACTCCGGTGGCGAATGTTGAGGCGATCAGCAGCCGTCCCACACCGATTCGGCGAACCAGTCGACTCCCCATCATTCCGGTGACGAAACCGACGATTCCCTGCGGCGCGATCACCATTCCGGCCACCAACGGAGAGTCGTGCAGAGTCTGTTGGAGATAGAGCGACATCACGACCAACTCACCGGCGGACCACGCGCCGAGTAGAAGGTTGAGGAAACCTGCCGATAGAAGGTTCGGCCGAGCCAGGAGGCGCAGGTCGACCAGCGGATGGTGATGAACCCGCTCAACCATGACGAAACCGATCAGACTCGCGGCCGCAATTCCCATTGCGCCGAGGACGAGCGGACGCGCCCATCCGAGCACCGTACCTTCAGACACTGAGAACACCATGGCGGCGACTGTCGCCGTTGCCAAGACCGCGCCGATCACGTCAAGTTGAGCAATGCTCCCGCGTACGCGGTCACTCTCGATCAATCGGGTGGCCAGGAATGCGGCCGCGATTCCCACTGGAACGTTGACCAAGAAAATCGAGGCCCAGCCCATGAACTCGACGAAGACGCCGCCGAGTACTTGTCCGGCGACGAAGCCAATCGACGCGGTGGCTCCGTAGAGGCCCAGGGCTCGGGTGCGGCGCGGCCCTTCAACGTAGTGGGCGGTGATCAGGGCCAGCGAGGCCGGAGCGACCAAGGCCGCACCTACTCCTTGGACCGCCCGCGCGACGATCAGCGTGGTGGCATCGCCGCTCAACCCCGCGGCGAGCGAGGCACCGGCAAAAAGGAGCAAGCCGCTGATAAAGCTCCGACGGCGACCGAAAAGATCAGCAATACGTCCCCCAAGAATCAGCAGACCACTAAAGCTGATGGCGTACGCCGTGACGACCCACTGCACGGTGTTGCCGGAGAAGGAGAGGACCTGGCGGATTGACGGCAACGCAACGTTCACGATGCTGAAATCGAGGACCACCATGAACGACGCCAGCAAAACCAAAGTGAGCGCCCGAGAAGAGAGTCCATCCATCGAGTCCCTGTCGTCGACACCCGACGTCACCGTCGTGATTTTGCTCGGCTTCGCGACGTGCAGAGACCGATTGCCGACCCGCCGTATCGGTCGGCCGCGGCGATAAAGCATCGAACGATCAGTATTTGCTGCCTGCATAGGTTTCACCTCTTCAATTACTATACGATACGTATCGTATCATCAACATGGAGTAGGATGCAAGCGAATGAACGAAGAAATTATTCCAGCAGTGCGAAGCCGAGGACGACCGCGTAGCGACGCGTCACAGCTCGCGATTCTCAACGCCACGAGGGACCTGCTCGAAGAGCGTGGCCTCGTTGATCTCACCATCGAGGAGATTGCGCAACGTGCTGGCGTCGGAAAAGCCACCATCTACCGACGCTGGCCCTCCAAGGGCACTCTCGCCTTTGAGGCCTTCGCGTTCCAATTCTTGGCCCGACAGCCGCTCCCTAATACCGGTAACTTGCGCGACGATCTCCTCGCGGCGCTTCTGTCCTGGATCCGTGCGGTGAAGGGAACTGTTACCGGACGCACGCTGGTCGGACTCATCGCCGAGGTGCAACGCGATCCAGAGCTCGCCGAGATCTGGGCGGAGAAGTTCGTCAAGCCCGTCCGAGCGCAACAACATCTCCTGATCAGTCGAGCCGTTGAGCGCGGTGAGATCGCCGCAACGACTGACCCGTACATTGCCATTGATCTGCTTTTCGGCCCGGCCTACCATCGCCTTTTGCAATCGCACCTCGCGCTCAGTGACCGATTCGCGCGCAACCTCGTCGACACCATCATCAATGGTCTGGCGGCTGGCGTGCCCGTGGTTCGCTGAACGCTCCTGAGGCCGGGTCCCGGCCAGAAACGCTGACGATGAGAAGCCAATCTCGAGCGCAACTGAAACAACGTACCAGTCGCCTCGACGTTTTCTCGGGCATGGCGTTCTCGAACGTCGTCATGTTCGCGATCATTGCGACAACTGCCCAAACGATGCACGTGCACAACATCACCAACATTCAAAGTGCCGCCCAAGCGGCCAGTTCACTCAAACCCTTCGCGGAAGGTTTCTCCAGCGCGATCTTCGCTTTGGGCTTCATCGGGAGTGGACTCCTGGCGATCCCGGTGCTCGCCGCATCGGGCTCCGTTGGTCTGTCGGGCCTCCTTGGCAAAGGGTCGGGTTTCTCACGATCCGTTCGCGAGGCCCCGTTGTTTTACGTCCTCGTCGCCGTCGGGACCATAGGTGGAACAGCGCTCAGCCTCTTAAACGTGAACCCGATAAAACTCTTGGTCTTCGTGGCCGTCATCAATGGCGTGATCGCCGCTCCGCTGTTGATCGTCGTCCTGGTCGTCTCGAACAACCGACAACTAATGGAAGACTACGTCAACGGTCACGCCGCGAACGTCCTCGGCTGGCTCACCTTTGCGCTCATAGCCCTGGCTTTGATCGCTCTCTTTGCCACCGGGGGAATCTCATTCTAAGGATGTGCGCGACATCATTACTGCCGGCCCGATCATTGTCCACTACTTGATGCCCCACCACGAGACCCGATTGACACCCAACTTTGCTCCTCGTCATGCAACGAGACAAATGCGCCAAGAGTTTGTGCCACCTCAACCGTCGATGTGTTTCGTTCTGATCAAAGAACGCATCGGCAGTGAAAGATTGATGCAAACCGACAGATTCTCAGATGTCACTCCGAGGGACTACCCACGCTTCACATATCAAGTTGACAAGTGATTCTCCACAGGCCCCCGTCTACCGATTCCGGGCTGAATGTTGGGTTCAGCCCCAAGTGGTTGAACCATGGCGTTGATGCGAAATCTGAAATACTAGGGTCCAAACGTGTGGTGGTAAAATAATTTTTGCATCGCGGGGAGAAGGCAAACGAAAGCGGGTTCGTCGTGAGGTACCTCGAGAACCATTCGATTGACGTCGAGAATCTCTTTGAAGCTCTTCCGTGCAGTGCCGCTCTTCTTGATGCCCAGGGTGTCATTCGTGATCTGAACCAGCACTTCGCCGACATCACTGGCTACCTAGTGGATGATCTCATCGGTCGGGATTTCCGGGTCATAGTCCCTCTTCAAGAGCGAATTTCTCCCTTCATAGCTCCCTCCGACGGTGATGGCGACTTCGGATTTGCACACATAGTGCGCGACCAGGAACTCGCAGTTCTCTGCCGTGACGGCCACGAGATCCCCGCCGACTTCTCGTACTCGCGTCTCAAGATTAATGACCAATCGTGGACCGTTGTCGAAATGCACGACAAAGTCCTCCAGAACGGGACGAAAAATGCTGACGAGACGATTGACAATGGTGCCATCGATTTCGAAGCTTCCCTAGCGAACAGCGAACAGCGTTTTCGACTCGCGTTTGAAAAAAGTATGGCTCCGATGGTCTTCAGTGATCGAGATGGCTTGTTTTTGGCGGTCAATAGCGCATTTTGTGAAATGTGTGGGCGCAGCGAGGAAGAATTAATCGGGCGAGATTCGAAGAGCTTTACGTACCCCGAAGACATTGGAATCTCCGAAAAGGTCAATGGTCTCATCAAGTCCGGCGAAATAGATGAACACCGCTACGGCAAGCGATTCTTGCACAAGAACGGTCGCATCGTATTTGCCGAGGTGTCAATATGTTGTTCTCGCGACGCGAAGGGTGAAGCACTGTATTACGTCTCATCAGTACGTGACGTCACCGAAGAGCGAGCCCTCGCCGCGCAGCTCTCATTCCAGGCTCTGCATGATCCTCTGACGGGGCTCGCGAATCGTGCACTCTTCGATGACCGGCTCGTCCAAGCTCGTTCTAGAACTATTCGTGAAGTCAAACTTGGCGCGGTCTTATTGCTGGACCTTGATGACTTTAAGGGAGTGAACGATTCTTACGGCCATCTCGTCGGCGACCAATTGCTCATAGAAATCGCCAGCCGCTTTAAACAGGTCACGCGCACTTCGGACATGTTGTGCCGTTTCGGAGGAGACGAGTTTCTCTACTTGGCCGAGGGCTTGACCTCACCCGATGAGGGTGAGTTGATCGCCAGACGTCTGCTGGACACTCTCAGTGAACCCTTTATTTACGGTGATATACGACTGAAGCAACACGCCAGCGTCGGTGTCGCAGTCTGGGACGGAGAGATTCCCGACAACGTTCAACTGGTCCAGGACGCCGACGCCGCAATGTACGAGGCCAAGCGACGAGGTCACGGCTGCATCGAGATCTTCACTCCCAAAATTGGCCACGAAGCTTTCAGTCGCTTTGCGCTGGTGCAGGAACTTCGTGAGGCCTTAACCAACGGTGACGTCGCCATGCACTACCAGCCAATTATTGATCTGGCTTCGGGTACCATCGTCGGATTCGAAGCGCTCATGCGCTGGCAGCATCCTGAACGAGGCTGGATACCGCCCGACGTATTCATACCTTTGGCCGAGCAAAGTGATCTCATCTTTGAGTTGGGTTCGTTTGCGTTAAGGACCGCCATGGCGGCGGCAAGTACCTGGAAAGCCACCAACCCCAACGTTGGATTGCCCTACGTGACCGTGAATCTCTCCGCCCATCAGTTTCACGATCCCGGCCTCATATCTCTCATTCGACAGGAATTGGAGAGCAGCGCAATCAGTCCCGAACGTCTGATCCTCGAAGTCACCGAGAGCGTAGCCCTGGCCGATATCGCCGAGACGTTGAACATCATGGACGAATTGAACCGACTAAAAATCGGAATCGCGCTCGACGATTTTGGAACGGGCTACTCGTCACTTTCTTATCTCGCCGCACTGAATCCGAAAATCATCAAGATCGACCAATCCTTCGTTCGCCCCAAGCACGACAAGAAACGAAGTGACACGTTGCTGGAGGCAATCGTCTCGCTCGGCAACAAGCTCAATATGACCGTGCTCGCCGAAGGAATCGAAACCCCCGCTCAACTTGATCGCCTCCATAACCTCGACTGCGATCTGGGACAAGGCTTTTTATGGTCGCCCGCGGTTCCGGTCCAAGAAGCGATCGACATGCTCGCTCAGTCGCCCGAAGGCTGAGCGAACGATTGGGAATGCGTTCCTCGGTCGTCGCTACACACGAGGTCACCGCGACTACGCAGTACCAAGATGACGCGTTGCTGAGGTCACGACCCAGGCACAGGATTCTGTAGTGGTGACACTGGTGGTGCGTCCACCAACCCGTGAACGCATCTGTTCAACGATCTACGCCACGGCTTCAATTTCGAAAAACCTTCAATCCGTCAATGGGCTGCCCTCTGCTCGATACGGTGAGGTGCAACTCGTGGAGAATCGTGCCGCCGAGCAATGGCTTGCACAAGTACTGACCGACCTCGCGTCGGCGTACAAGTTCGATCAATCCGCTAACTCACGTTTGGCGGACGAACTCACGAAGGTGTGGTGAACTAGAGCCGTTGTTTCACCGATCGGAACTGCCGCCGAGAAGAGGAAGCCTTGGCCAAGTTCGCACGACAGCGAGCGAAGTCGCTCGAGCTGAGCAGAAGTCTCGATGCCTTCGGCCAACATCGTCATTTCGAGTTTGTTCCCGAGCGAAACGATCGCCTCAAGAAGCGTGTCGTTTTGCGGGCTTCCGTGAAGCGGGCTCACGAATGACTTATCAATCTTGATGATTCTCGGTTGCAACATCGTCAGGTAGGAGAGTGACGAGAATCCAGTACCGAAGTCGTCTAACGCAATACCAACGCCTATGAGATGAAGCTGCTCGATTACCTCGAGTGTCTCGACCACGTTGAGCAATGCGGCACTCTCGGTAATCTCAAGGATCAATCGATGTGGCGAGAGACCGCTGGCAATCAGTGTCTCCCTGATCATCGACACGAGGTCCCGGTGGTGGAACTGGTGAGCGGAAAGGTTGACCGTCACGTAGGGTGCACTGCCCTGAGGTTCGATAGTGCCCCACGCACTCGCCGCGGCAACCGCCTCGCGTAGGGCGAAGGCACCGAGTTCGATGATGAGATGACTCTTCTCGGCCAAGGGAATGAAGACGTCGGGGGGCACCAAACCTCGTTCTGGATGTCGCCATCTCATCAGAGCTTCGAAACCGACCACTTGGCTCGTCGTGAGATTGACAATGGGCTGATAGTGCATCGCCAGCTCGCCAGCGTGTAGAGCCACGCGCAGTTCCTGGACCAATGTGAATCGGTTGACCGCTAGTTCGTGCATTCGGCCAGAGAAGAGAGTGAAATTGCCCCGGTGCAAACTCTTCGCCTCGCGCAAGGCGGCGTCGGCGTTCTGGACCAACTCTGAAAAGTCGGTGCTCGTTGTATCCCATAGGGCTATTCCCATACTCGCCTGCTGCTCGAGTTTCATTCCCGCAATGGAGAACGGTTGGGCGAGGGCCTCCAGAAGTCGCTTCGCTATCTCTTGGGCCTCGTCCGCCGACTTCAGACCCTCCGCCAAGTAGAGGAATTCATCGCCTCCGAAGTGGCACAAGGTGTCCGAGGAACGCGTTACCGACTCCAGTCGTCGAGCGACAGCAGTCAACAATTCATCGCCAATGCCGTGGCTGTAAGTGTCGTTGACGCCCTTGAAGTCATCGAGGTTCAAGAGGATTACCGCACCCCGGCCACCCTCTCGAACGGTCCGGGCCTGCGCCTGGGTCAGTCGGTCCTGAAAGAGCGCCCTGTTAGCGAGACCTGTCAGCGGATCATGCAGCGCAATATGGACCAACTGGGCGCTCAGCGCTCGCTCATCGGTCACGTCGCGTTCCGATGAGAAGAAGTACAGCGCCAGGCCGGTTTCGTCGAGGGCGGCGGACCGAGACACTTCGGAGACGACCACCTGACCGTCCTTGCGCTGGTAGCGCTTCACGTATCGGGCATGGGTAAATTCGTCCGCAACAAGACGACTGTGCATCCCCTCGGTGATCCCCACGTCTTCGGGAAAAGTGAACTGCGTGGAATCATGGCCGAGAATTTCCTCTCTCGTGAAACCCACCATGTCACAAAAAGCGTCGTTGACCGCAATCGCCAAGTCGTCGTGGTCACTGAAGATCATGGGGGCCATGTTGCTCTCAAATGAGAGTCGAAAACGCTGCTCGGACTCACTGAGAGCACGCTCCGACTTCCGAAGACTCTCATTGGCGACGATCGTCTCTTCGAGGGACTTCGCCATTGCTTGGGTCGATCTCACGTGAACAATGGCGCGCTCCGCCTCTCGCATAATCTCCTCGAGCCCTCGTACCGTGATGTCATCGAACGCGAAGCGGTCCCGGTGAAAACTCACCAGTACGGCCCGACGCTCACCAATCGTGTCGGGGATCGCAATCATCGAACCGAGGCCAAACCGAGCGGCACGCTCGCCCCATTCTCTAAAATCCTCGTGTTGAGTCAGATCATTGGCCACCTGAGTGGTCCCAGTTCGCAGCGAAATCCCCAGCGGGCCGCTGTTCGTGTCGTTGGAACCCCACCACTCCGGCATTGCTCCATTAAGAAAATCGGTGGCTCCCGACGCGCACATGACATCGACGCCACCCTCTTGGCTCTGTGAAGTGATACCGACCCACGCGAGTGAGTAGCCGCCTTCGTCGACCATTGCTTCACACATCTGTTGGAGGAGCTCGGACTCATTGGTGGCGTACGAAGCGAGTCGGCTCACTCGTCCGAGAAGTCGCAACAAGAGATTTCTCTGGACTCGCTCCGAGATATCAACCTCAGAAATTACAAAAAAGAGGACCTTACCCGTGCCGTCACGCGCCGGGGTCCTCGACACTTCAACGACGATGACCCGACCGTCTTTGTGGATATACCTCTTGACGTAGCAGGTCTTTCCGTCGCCATCCTTGGTGATGGATCTCACGGACTCTTCACTGATGCCGTGATCGTCGGGGTAAGTGAACTTCGATGAGTCGCCTCCCAGGATTTCGTCTCGAGAAAAACCGATCAAGTCACAGAACGCGTCGTTCACTGCAGTTACGTGATCGTCGAGATCGGTGAAGACCATGGGAGCCATGTTGTCCTCGAAGGCCAGACGGAATCGAAGATCTTCTTGATCTTGCATATGATTAGCCGAACGTCGCTCACTGTCATCACGAATCGACGCCGCGATCCACTCTTCAGAGCCAATTTGTACTGGAGACAGGACGACATCAACTGGCATCTCACTGCCGTCACGGCACAACAGTTTCAGGTCAGCGGTGGCGCCCAATCCGCGGGCACTCTGATGTCGACCAAACTCCCGACGATGATTGACCTGCGCGCGACGACGTCGCCCGGGCATTAAAGCTTCGGCCGACTTCCCGATCAGATCATCCACCTCGTAGCCAGACATGGCAGCGAGGCGTTCATTCGCGTATCTAATAACGCCGTTTTGGTCCACGAGGGCAACTCCGTCAACAACCACCTCGAGTAATTGGGTCCACGAAGAAGGCTCAGTCGTCAAATCCGGAGACGAGTGAACTGGCGTTGATCGCCAAAGTTTTCCAATGATTGTGAT
Organism: Acidimicrobiaceae bacterium; assembly: GCA_003168075.1. Classification (GTDB taxonomy): domain Bacteria; phylum Actinomycetota; class Acidimicrobiia; order Acidimicrobiales; family RAAP-2; genus RAAP-2. The sequence goes on along the minus strand of PMTL01000125.1, from coordinate 7,773 downwards.
ATTCCGACCATCTCATTCAGGAAACTAGACCGAGGAACTCGAATACATCTCATTCTCTCAGACTTCCCTGCGAAAGTCATGTCAAAGTTACGTGCCTGATTGTATTGTCCTAACGTTGCATTTCCGGTGCGTCAACGTGACGACGAGCAAACCCTGGTCGGCATGGTAAATGGGTCCGTCTCAAAACTTATGAATTAGTGGTGCCTGATTATCAAATTTTTCCCAACGGCGACTCGCGCTCCTCGACAAGTAAATCTCGATGGGGGCCTGTCCACAAACTGCGACGGCAATGGCATCTGCTAAGAAGCACTAAATGGTGTCTCTCGCAATGAAGACAGGTGCCTCCTCCTGGTCCGAGCCAGAAGGAGGCACTCTCCAACCTCGGTTTCGTCAGCACATCTCGACTCACACTGAGCATACGGAACTATTCCATAGCGGAATCGAGAAGAGTCCCATCTTTCAACTGTCGAGTTGCATCCGAGATGCAGTCCAAGTCGCATCCGAGATGCAGGCCGAGATTGCGAGATTGAGAAAAATGCGAGATTCTGGCGCGTTGTCGCGTCGACTTCATGCGCAACGTGCTCGCGAAGGTCCCAGGGGGCAGACCCCGATGGTCGCGGTCGCCATCCGCATGATCTTCGACCAACTCGACGCCGCCCACGTCCAGCGCCAGTTGAAGGAAGTCGTCTCGACGTTGAAGCGTCAGTTCCGGACTGTCGCCGAGCAGACGCTCGAAGCCGGCGATGACGTCACCGCTTTCAAGGCAATTCCCATTTCGCACTGGACCAACTTTGGTTCACTCAGCCGATTGAGCGAATGAACTCCGAGATCAAGCGACGCACGAGGGTCGTCGGAATCGCTCCCAATGACGCCTCCGCGTTGCGCCTGATCACCGGGGTCTGTGTCGAGATCCGCGACAAATGGCTCGTCGCCGAGCGTCGCTAGCTCTCCAAAGAGACCATGGCCTACTCAAGGAACTACCGCGCGGCGACCCCCCGTTGCACTCGCTGGATGACGGTGACAGACTGGCATGGCGTTGAGACTGCTTACACCAAGTGACGCCACTCAGCGGGACGTGATCTAGTCAAATGAATTTTCCCGTGATAGAACAACGTAAGTGCAGTATTGAAAGCCGTAGTTCGAATTGATTCGCCAAGATCCAATGTGAGCACAGAAATCAGTCACTGGCAAGATGTCGCGCATTTTGCCTCAGAAGGAGGGGATGTATGTCAAAAAAGGGCGACAAAGAGGCTGAAGCATTCGAGTCGGATCAGACCTCGGAGGCTCAGATTGCCGTGCACTGGCGCGAAGAGGGCTACTACTCCCCTTCGGCCAAATTCATTGGCCAGGCAAACGCGTCCGATCCGAGCATCTACGAGCGCTTTAGCGAGAAGAACTTCCCCGAGTGCTTCAAAGAGTACGCCGACCTCCTGACGTGGGACAAGTACTGGCACACCACGCTCGACACGAGCAACGCCCCATTTTGGAAGTGGTTCGTCGGCGGGCGGCTCAACGCCTCGTACAACTGCGTCGATCGTCACCTGGCGACCGATCGCAACAAGGCGGCCATCATCTGGGTGCCTGAGCCCGAGGACGAAGACACCGAGGTCCTCACCTATCAGGAGCTTTACGTGCGCGTCAACGAGTTCGCCGCGCTGCTGAAGGGCTTCTGCGGCGTTGAGACCGGCGACGTGATGACGTTCCACATGCCCATGGTGCCGGATCTGCCGATAGCGATGCTCGCGTGCGCACGTCTGGGCGTCGTCCACTCCCAGGTCTTCGGTGGTTTCTCCGGCTCCGCGTGCGGCGGCCGTATCGCCGACTCGAAGAGCAAGATTCTCGTCACGATGGACGGCTACTACCGCAATGGCGAACTGCAGGATCACAAGGCCAAGGCCGATGAGGCAATCGAGAGGGCCCTCGAGGAGGGAGTCACGGTCGAGAAGGTGCTGGTGTTTCGCAGGAACCCCGGCGAGTACGCCTCGAAGAGTCCAATGGTCCCCGGACGGGACTTCTTCGTCGACGAGATCATGCCCGACTACAAGGGGAAGCTGGTTGACCCGGTGTCGATGCCGGCCGAAGCGCCACTGTTCATCATGTACTCGAGCGGAACGACCGGCAAGCCGAAGGGCTGCCAGCACAGCACGGGTGGCTATCTCTCCTACGTGACCGGCACGTCGAAGTACTACCAGGACATCCATCCCGAGGACACGTACTGGTGCGCCGCCGACATTGGTTGGATCACCGGACACTCCTACATCGTTTACGGGCCATTGGCACTCGGCACCACGACGGTCATCTACGAGGGCGTGCCCACCTATCCGGATGCTGGGCGTATGTGGAGGATCGCCGAGCGGCTCGGAGTGACCACGTTCCACACCGCGCCCACGACCATCCGCACCCTGCGCAAGCTCGGCCCGGATGAGCCGGCGAAGTACAACTACCACTTCAAGCACATGACGACCGTGGGCGAGCCGATCGAGCCTGACGTGTGGCGCTGGTACTACGACGTCGTGGGCAAGGGCGAGGCGGTGATCGTCGACACCTGGTGGCAGACCGAGAACGGTGGCTTCCTCGGAAGCACCCTTCCCGCGCTGAACCCGATGAAGCCGGGCAGTTGCGGTCCGGCCGTCATCGGAATCTTCCCGAAGATCCTGGACGAGAACGGCGACGAGGTCATGGCCGGCAGCGGTCACGCCGGGAACATCTGCATCCGCAACCCGTGGCCCGGTATCTTCCAGACCATCTGGGGAGACCCCGATCGGTTCGTCACGACGTACTACGAGAAGTACAACCGGAACCCCAAGAGTACGGACTGGCACGACTGGCCGTACTTCGCCAACGATGGTGCGATGCAGGCCAAGGACGGCTACTACCGGATCCTCGGGCGCGTGGACGACGTGATCAACGTCTCCGGCCACCGTCTGGGCACCAAAGAGCTCGAGTCGGCCGCTCTCATGGTCGATGAGGTCGCCGAGGCAGCTGCGATTCCGGTGGTCGATGAGGTTCGCGGACACGTCGTGGAGATGTACATCGCCGTCAAGCCAGGAGTTGATGCCGAAGGTGTCGCGGACAAGGTGTCGCGAATGATCGAGTCCGAGATTGGAAAGATCGCCCGACCCAAGCATGTCTGGGTCGTGGCCGACATGCCCAAGACCCGTTCGGGAAAGATNNCGCGTCGATTTCGAACTTCACCGACGTTGGCGACATAACGACGCTCGCCAATCCCGACGTCGTCACTGACATCCGTCACTTCGTCGAGAGCGAGAAGGTGGCGCGCGGGGAGCAGCCGCGAGAACTGAGTGCGGCCGAGATGGAGTCGATAGTGAACTTCGGCTCCGAGGGGTAGCCCGCGGACATTGTGGCATCACCAAGCCAGAACCCCGGCCCTCGTGGCCGGGGTTCTGGCTTTCTAGGAGTCGAGGCCGACGCCGAAGAGGTCCTTGGCCTTGAGCCACAGGTACCGACGCCCCTCGTGCTCGTCGGCGCTCCTGATGGCCCACTGGCAGAGACGAATGANNTGGGCTACTTCTTGACAATGGCGAGAAGCGTGCGCTCGGTGTCTCAGCCATCGAGCAGGTCGAGCATGGTCGCCACGCGAAACGGGTGAATCCCACGCCCAGACCGGTGTAGCCGATGACGTGCGCCACCTTGCTCGAGACANNTTAGGTGGGGCGGGTCTGATCGAGTTATCGCCAAACAAACCCATTTTGATCATCGAAAGGGCTACGAAAGTCTTGAGCTGATCGAGCAGATTATCGTTGGATATCGAGCGCAGATTCATCACAGAGAAGAGGCATTATCGCCTCTCCTCTGTCATTTCTTATTCAATTGCTCCGTATTCTTCGGCATATCTGATCGACTGAATTTCGGTGCAACTCCACTGAAGTTGAAATGAAACATCTCAGCACTTCGGTGTAATTCCACCGAATTTAGGANNGCAACGTTACTGCAGGGAGTACGAAATCCCCACTGAAGTTCGAGTGCAACTTGACATCAACTACAGCCGCTGGTCGCTCCGCAACTTGAGCAGACATAGCACGAACCCGCGCGCTGCATCGAGTTTCCACATTGGAAGCACATCGGCGCATCAATCTGCTGAGTACGACTCACCGGAGTGTGCTGNNCGCTCACTCGTCGAGAGCACGCCCAACTCCTCACGCTCACTCGCGTTGAGGTACTCCAGCGCCAAACGACGGAAGATGTAGTCGACCAGCGACGTCGCGATACGCAAGTCGGCGTCGTCGGTCATGCCCGACGGCTCGAACTTCATGTTGACGTACTTGCGGACGTACGTCGCCAGTGGCACGCCGTGCTGCAGTCCCAGACTGATCGAGATCGAGAAGGCGTCCATGATGCCCGCTAGGGTCGAACCCTGCTTGGAAACCTTGATGAACGCTTCACCCGGACGACCGTCTTCGTACTCTCCGACGGTGACGTAGCCTTCGCAGTCGGCAACGCGGAAGGCGAAGGTCGTCGACACGCGGCGACGCGGCAGACGCTCACGCACCGCTCCCACCACGACGTGGCTGCCCTCGGTCTTCGCGAGCTCCAGCGCAGCCTCGAGCTTGGTGATCTTGGTGTAGAGCTCCGCGGCCACGGAGTCAGTCGCAAATACCGAAGACGAGGACTCGCCGTCCTTCTTCGCGGTGGAGAGCGGCTGACCCACCTTGCAGTTGTCGCGGTAGATGGCGACGGCCTTCACGCCCAGGCGCCACGCGTCGAGGTGCAAATTCTCCACGTCTTCGATTGAGACGTCCTCGGGCATGTTGACGGTCTTGGAGATCGCGCCCGAGATGAAGGGCTGAATCGCACCCATCATCTTGACGTGACCCAGGTAGTGAATCGTGTTATCACCCATCGAACAGGCGAAGACGTCGAGGTGCTCGGGCTGCAGAGCCGGCGCACCCACGATGGACTTGTTCTCGTCAATGTAGGCAACGATGGCTCCGACTTGGTCAGGCGTGTAGCCGAGTTTGGCCAGCGCACGCGGCACCGTCTGATTGACGATGGCCATGTTGCCGCCGCCGACGAGCTTCTTGAACTTCACCAGTCCGAGGTCCGGCTCGACGCCCGTTGTGTCACAGTCCATCAAGAGACCAATGGTGCCGGTGGGCGCCAGGACCGACGCCTGAGCGTTACGCACGCCGTGACGCGCACCGAGGTCGACCGCTTCTTCCCATGCGGTCTGCGCGGCGTCAAGGATGTCGCGGGGAGCGAGTTTGGTGTCAATCTGATACGAGGCGTCACGGTGCTTCGCCAGGACTTTCAGCATCGGCGCGGCGTTCTCGGCGTATCCCTCGTGTGGCCCCATCCGTCCGGCGGTACGCGCGCTCGTGACGTAGGCGTGGCCGGTCATCAGGGCGGTGATCGCCGCCGCCCAGGCGCGGCCCGCGTCGGAGTCGTAGGCCAGACCCGAAGCCATCAACAGTGCGCCCAGGTTCGCGTAGCCCAGACCCAACTGGCGGAACTTGCGCGAGTTGTCACCAATCTTTTCGGTTGGGTAGTCCGCGGCACCCACGATGATCTCCTGGGCGGTAAAGAGGACTTCAATGCTCGCCTTGAAGGCGTCGACGTCGAAGCGCCCATCATCCTGAAGGAACTTCATCAGGTTGAGGCTCGCCAGGTTGCACGCCGAGTTGTCAATGTGCATGTACTCCGAGCAAGGATTCGAGCCATTGATGCGTTCCGTGTTGGACGAGGTGTGCCACGCGTTGATGGTGGTGTCGAACTGCAGGCCCGGGTCCGCGCACTCCCAGGCGGCGCGAGCGATTTGGCGCCAGATGTCGCGGGCCTTGACGGTGCGCACCGTCGCACCCCCGTCGCGGGCGGTCAGGTGCCAGTCGGAGTCGGAGAGTACCGCTTCCATGAAGTCGTCACTGATGCGCACCGAGTTGTTCGCGTTCTGATACTGAATCGAGTGGATGTCCTTACCGTCCAAGTCCATGTCGAAGCCGGCGTCGCGCAGCACGCGCGCCTTCTTCTCCTCGTTGGCCTTGCACCAGATGAACTCTTCTAAGTCGGGGTGGTCGGCGTCAAGGATGACCATCTTCGCCGCGCGGCGTGTTTTGCCACCGGACTTGATGGTGCCGGCCGAAGCGTCGGCGCCACGCATGAACGAGACGGGGCCCGACGCGGTGCCACCGCCCTCGAGCAATTCGGCGCTGGAACGGATCTTCGATAGGTTCACGCCCGCTCCGGAGCCGCCCTTGAAAATGATGCCCTCTTCGGTGTACCAATTGAGGATCGAACGCATCGAGTCCTCAACGGCCAAGATGAAACACGCGCTGCCCTGCTGGGGAACGCCCTTCACGCCGATGTTGAACCAGACCGGTGAGTTGAAGGCAGCTTTTTGGGTAATCAAGAGGTGCTTGAGTTCAGCGGTGAAGGCGTCGGCCTCTTCGACGTCGACGAAGTAGTCGCGCTCCACGCCCCACGTCGTGATGGTGTCGACGATCCGGTCGACCACCTGCTTGAGGCTGGTCTCACGCTCCGCCGTGCCGAGCGTACCGCGGAAGTATTTTTGGGCGAGGATGTTGGTGGCGTTGAGGGACCACGTCGAGGGAACCTCGACGTTGAGCTGTTCAAATGCGACCGAGCCGTCACGAAAGTTCGAGATGCGCGCATCGCGGCGCTCCCAGATCACCTCGTCGTAGGGGTGACGGTCGTCGATGGTGAAGTAGCGGCGAATTCCAATTCCGAGGCGCTGTGGTGCGATAGCCATTTGAGTTATCTCTTTCTGATGTAACTACTGGTTGTCCGGTTCCTTGCGAAGTCTGGGGTCGGAGAAGCGAGAAAAGTAGTCCTCGACCCCCTAACCACAATATGTAGTGGCTGTGACACAGCGCAACGCAAGATGCTGTGTTATTACAGCACTGTAATTACAAATAGTCAACCCCATATTCGACAATTCCATGTTAATTCTGATGCGCGCCGCCGAAACCCAACAACGGTCGGGTTTTGGAGAATGAAAGTCCCTCAAATAGTCGTCGTGGTCATGACGTCCACATCAAAAAACCTTCAGATCCTGTCGCCCCGCGGCCCTCGGTCGACCTCGATCAAGCGGGCCGAAGAGCGAATCGGACCACCGCCAGGATCATCCACGTCAAGAATCCCGACCTTCGTCGCCTCCCTGGCGGCGTCGCCAGTGCACGACTTTGGTGTCTCAACTGTCTTGGCGCGATGCTCGACCTCGACGTGGACTTCGAGTTCACCCACACCAGCGCGACGGGTTCCTCTCCTTCGTGACGCCGCACCGCGACCGTTTCAAGAGAACATCGCATTCCTTCAGTGCGGCGTCGAGAGAAAACGCTTCAGAGCGATGATCGACCAGATTCCTTCGACGACGCCGAAGGGCCACGCTCCGGCAAGAAATCCGTACACGCTCGACAGCACACACCCCAACGCGAACGCCGCGATGAAGTTGCGACCACGTTTCTCGAGGGCGTACATCAGCATCAT
>PMTL01000125.1:0-294 GCA_003168075.1 Acidimicrobiaceae bacterium | reverse complement strand
CCAATCTCGAGCAGCGTGTCGCGCGAGGTGTCGAGCAGCACGCCCTGAGTGAGTTCATCATAAATGATCCGTTGCAGTTCCGTCGTGGCGACGGCGTCCGGGAGGACGACCGCGACTCCGTGGGCTGTGATGCCCCGCGCGTAGAAGTCGTGTTCGATGACGTACTTGGTGCCCAGCACCCCGACACTGGTACCCGCGAGGGCCTTCACTGCGTGCGCCACGCACGCGCGTATATCGACGACGGGGCACTGGACCGCGCTGTTCACCTCGTCGTAGTTGAGGTGCATCGTATTC
>PMTL01000175.1 GCA_003168075.1 Acidimicrobiaceae bacterium | reverse complement strand
CGCGATCGCCGCTTCGCGCGCGTGCGAATGTTGACGAGAACGATTTTCGTGGGATCGAGCGCCCTGTCAGTGGCGATGGTCGGCTACCTGGCGAGCGTGACCAAACTCCATTCGCACACCGTCGTCACCCATCCCACCACCACAGTCGCACCGACCACCACGACCAGTCCCTCTAGCGGCACTACCGGAACGACCGGCGTGACCACGGCCACGACCACCACCACAGTCGCACCGACCACCACGACGACGACCTGTACCACGTCGCCCTCGGGCACCACCACGTGTTACTAGGACGCTGATGAACTTTCAGATTTGGGGCCTCTCTGGTTCCCTGCACACCCAGGACAGCAACCAAATGTCCTTCGCCGAAGACCGCCTGCACTACTGGATTACCGCCGTCGATCAGGCGTGCAACCGGTTTCACATCGACTCTGAGGTTTCGCGACTCAATCGAGGTGAAGGCACGGTCGAACTGAGCGACACGTTGACGCTGGCTCTCAGCGCGGCCCAGCGCGCCAGTGACCTCACCGAAGGTCTCTGCGATCCAACGGTGCTGGCCTCACTCGAGGCATTGGGATACGACCGCGACTACGACACGCTGGGAACGCTTGACGACTCGCCCGTCGAGTTGGCGCCCTCACCGGGATTCGCGTCGCTGCACTTTGACGATGCCACCCGTTCCGTCTTCAAGACCCCGCAATGGCGAATCGACCTCGGCGCGAGCGCCAAGGCGTTATTGGCGGACCTGGTAGCCAACGACGTCGCGCCCGGGGGCGGCGTCGTCGTCGAAATCGGGGGCGACGTGACCGCTCGAGGACAAGGACCCGAGGGTCCGTGGGTGATCGGAATCGCCGAGACCCTGGTGATCACCGGTGAAGAGCCGCGCATCACTCTTCAAGACGGCGCCATCGCGACGTCGTCGAACGAAGTGCGCACTTGGAGGCGCGGCGAGATCGTCGTGGGACACATCATCGACCCGCGCACCGGACGCAGCGCGCAGAGCCTCTACGCCGCCGCTACGGTCATCGACACCGACTGCGTGGCGGCCAATGCCTTCGCCACCGCGGCATTACTTTGGGGCGAGGACGCCGGATGGCACATCGCCCAAGCCGGTCGCTCCGCGCGTCTCGTGCGTCACGACGGAACCGTCGAGATTGTCGGAGCCTGGCCCCGAGAGGAGGCGGCGTGATTGCCCTCACCACTCCGTATCTCTGGTACGCGACGCGTGCGACGGGTATCGTCACCATGCTCCTGTTCACCGGCGTCGTCGCCCTTGGCACGCTGGTCGCCAATCGTGTGGGCGGCACCTTCATTGGCCGCTTCGAGATCAACGAGGTGCACCGCTCTTTGACAATGGTCGCAATGGTCTTCTTGGTGATCCATATCGCCACCACGGTGCTCGACAGTTTCGTCTCCACGGGACTCATCTCAGCCGTGGTACCAATGACGTCGGCGTATAAGCGCATACCAGTCGCTCTCGGGGCGGTCGCCTTCGACCTCATCTTGGCGGTGTGGATCTCGAGCTTGCTGAAGTTGCGCATCAAGAATCAGACCTGGCGATTTCTCCACTGGTTCAGCTGGCTGGCCTACGCGATCTCCCTCGTGCACGGCTACCTCTCGGGCACCGACGCGCACCACGGTCTCGGCATGGCGCTCGTCATTGGTTGCGCAGGCTTCGTCGCCCTGGCCGCGCTGTGGCGATTCCTCGGGCGCCCTACCCGCGCCGCGGGACGCACGGCCTTGTCGCCACTCGCGTCGCCCTCGGTACCCCCGCGACCCCGCGGTCCCGGGGCCTTCCCGCGCACTCCGCCTCGCCCGCCCTCGAGAAGACGGCGATGATCGAGCCGCGTACTCTCCCGCGGCTGTTCGCCGGCGCGGGCAAACGACCACTGTCCCTCGCCGACCACGAGCAATTGTACAAGCCCACCGACAACGTGGCCAACCTGATCAACGAACTCGACGCGTCGGGTCTGGTGGGACGCGGCGGAGCGGCATTCCCCACCATTCGCAAGGTGCAGCTGCTGCGCCACCAGCGCGGCCATAAGTACGTCGTCGTGAACGGCATGGAGGGTGAGCCCGCCGCGCACAAGGACAATCGACTGCTCTCCATCAACCCGCACCTCGTCCTCGACGGCGCCGAGATGCTGGCGTCGATGATCGGCGCGAGCCGCATCGCCATTTGTGTCGCTCGCGACAATCCCACCGTCGTCAATCACGTCGAGCGCGCGATTCACGAGCGCGCACGACGCAACCTGCGCGGTCCGGGAATCGACCTACACACCCCGCCGTGGCGCTATGTCGCCGGTGAAGAATCGGCGTTGGTGCACTGGCTCGACGACCACGAATCATTGCCACAGTACCGTCCCGATCGCCCGCACATCCTGCGCATCGGTCGCGGACCCACGCTGGTCGACAACGCTGAGACCTGCGCCAACGTCGGCCTCATCGGTCGCTACGGCGCCGAGTGGTTCCGCTCGCTCGGCACGCCCAGGCACCCCGGCAGCGTCGTGGTCTCGGTGACCGGAGCGGTCGCGCGTCCCCAGGTCCTCGAGGTCAACCTCGGCTCACCGATCAGTAGCATCCTCGCCACCGCCGGTGCCGACCCCCAGCCCCAAGCGGTTCTGCTCGGCGGCTACGGTGGCGCCTGGCTGCGCGCCGATCAGATCGGCACGCCCTACTGCAACGAAGCGCTCGCACCACTGAGTCTTTCGGTGGGCTCGGGAGTCGTCGCGGTGTTGCCGCGACAAGCGTGCGGCGTCGCCGAAGCACACCGGGTGGTTCGCTGGATGGCTCACGAATCAGCGCGCCAGTGCGGACCCTGCGCCTTCGGTCTGCCCGCCCTCGCTGAGGACCTGCTCACCGTCGTGCGCGGCGGACGTGACGGCGTGGCGGCGATTGCGCGCCTAGGCGATCGGTGCAGCGTCATTGACGGGCGCGGCGCGTGTCGCCACCCCGACGGCGTCGTACGCTTCGTGCGCTCGAGCATCGACGTCTTTTCCGCCGACATCGACAACCACTTGCGCGGTGCTCCGTGCGCCGCGGCGAGGTCCAGCCATCACTTCCTCACGGTGCCGGCCCTGGAACACGAGGAGGAACTCATATGGGAGTGATCCGGCGCACCGGAATGTTCGTGTTGCAGGTGAATCCGATTCTGTGCGACAGCTTTGGCCACTGCGCCGAACTCGCACCAGAGTTGGTGCACCTCGACGAGTGGGGATATCCCATCATCTCGTCCGAGCCCGTTCCCATGGCGGACATCGGCGCGTACGAGTCGGCACGCTACGCCGAACGCGGTTGCCCGCGTAAGGCCCTGCACATCGCCAAGATCAATCACCCCCGTCCCGAGGGACCCGTTTCGCGCGGCCGCGGCACCGTCTAGTAGAGTTCTCTAAGCCATGGGATCATTAATCAAGAAGCGCCGCAAGCGCATGCGTAAGAAGAAGCACAAGAAGATGCTGAAGCGAACTCGCTTCCAGCGTCGCGCTGCCGGTAAATAGTCGAAACCACCCGCATCAAACTGTGTGGATGAAGGTGTAAGACCATTAGGTCACACCCGGTGACGATACTAATCTGGTGACTACCACCGGACCCGCTGCAGGGTCACCCACCTCGGTTACCCAGGCCTACGTCTTCGCGCTTGATCCCACACTCGAGCAAGTCAGTCTCCTGCGGAGCCACATCGGTGGCTCGAGGTTCGTCTACAACGCGCTGCTTGGGCTCGTGAAGACCAACTGGGAGGCGAACCGCGCGAGAAAGGACGCGGGTGAGAGGGTCGCGAAAGAGGATTATCTCGGTACTCGGCAATTTGATCTACAAAAGACCTGGTACGCGGAGCGCGACGAGTTGGCGCCCTGGTGGGGCGAGAACGGCTCCTCCACTTACAACTACGCGTGCTTGAATCTGTCCAAGGCCTTCATCAACTTTCGCGCTGGGCGAGCTAAGTTTCCCACATTCAAGAAAAAGGGGACCGCGGTCTCGGTGAGCTTCCTATCCAACGCCGTCAGGCTCGTTGATTCGCACCACCTGCGCATATCGCGTATTGGGAAGATCAAGACCTACGAATCCACACGCAAGATGTTTCGGCACTTGGAGCGTGGCACGGGCCGCATCGTGGCCTCGACCATCACACAACGAAACGGCAAGTTCGCCGTCTCTTTCACCGTCCAGGTCAGTCGGGTCGTCCCCACCCCTCGAGCGCCCGAAAGGGTCATCGGCATCGACGTCGGTCTGTCCACCCTTTACACTGGCGCCGGCCCTGAAGGTGAGCACACCCTCGACGTCGCGAACCCCCATCACCTCATCAAGGCCGAGAGGATGCTGGCTCACGCTCAGCGCGTTGCTGCACGGAGACAAGGGCCTCGGCCTGGTGCCGCACCTTCAAGAAGATGGAAGAAAGCCAACTCCCGCGTTGTGCAGATCCACACCAGCACCCGCGATGCCAGAAGGAATCTGATTCACAACACCACCTCGATGCTGGCCAAGAACTACGACGTCATTGTCATCGAGGACCTCAACGTCAAGGGCATGGTGAAGAACCACGCTCTGGCCAAGCACATCTCTGACGTCGCCTGGGGCCAGTTTGCCCGCCAGCTCAAGTACAAGACCAAGTGGTACGGCTCGACACTCGTGCGAGCGCCACGTTTCTTCCCTTCTTCAAAAACCTGCAGTCAATGCGGAACAGTCAAAGCCAAACTGCTCCTTGACCAACGGACGTATCACTGTGTGGCCTGTGGTCTCACTATCGACCGCGACCTCAACGCGGCGATCAACTTGGCCAAGTATGGCCTGCCGGGGACAAACTCCGGTACTGGACGTGGAGGGGAGGTAAGACCGGAGCAGCAGAAACTTGTTGGAACGGCGCGCCCCGATGAAGCGTCAACCGAAACTCTGACTCTCGTCAGCGCGTAGGAGATACCGCGGCTCAAACTTGTGATGCGGTGGGGCTATTGGCCCTACATCTGCACCCACACGGTTTACCGCGGGAGGTCGACGTTACGCCGCGGGCGTCGCGACTGTCTGATACCACTTCACTCCTCCGTCGGGACCCGCGACGTCTCCGTAGGGGGTGTCGAACAGGTGACCCTCGACGAACACCGTGGAACCCGATCCCGCCAACTGCACGTCAGAGAATTCGCTGCGCGCCCACTGCAGTAGTCGACCCAGTCGCGCCTCGCCCCGGCACGCCGGCGCCTCCAAATGATTGGTCCCCGTCGGGCGCTCGCCCCCCGACACCATCTCGTCGTAGGCCCGGTAGACCGACGCGGTCGACACCTCGAAGTCCGCCAAGAACAGCGTCACGTCACGGTCCTCAAACACCAGTGGCGTGACCACGTCACCGATACCCTCGACGAGAGCGCGCCCGCCCACCTGGCAGTACGGCACGTCGCCGCCCAGTTGGGCGGCACTCTGCGGGGCCACTCCCCCGGCCCAGCGAAGGATCGCCGCAGCGTCGGAACTACCGCCGCCGAGTCCGCCCCCGGTGGGGATCTGCTTGTCGAGCGTAACTCCCGCACGGCGACCCACGAGGGTCAAGGCGCGGCGAATCAGGTTGGAATCATCGCTGGGCACCGACGTCGGACCAATGACGCGCAGGTAGTCCGCGCTCTCGTCTATCACGAGTTGGTCGTAGAGCGCCACCGAGATCATCTCGCTGCGCAGCAGGTGATACCCGTCCTCACGCCGACCGGTCACCTCGAGGTGGCGCGTCAATTTGGCGGGGGCGAAGAGCTGGATCACTTGGCCGCGGCCAATCGGGCGAACTCCTCTAATGTCAACTCCTCGGGACGGCGCGTCTCGGCGACACCGGCGCGCTCGAAGACACCCTCGCTGACCCAATCGTGCAGCGACCGGCGCAACATCTTGCGACGTTGCCCGAAGGACGTGCGAATCACGCTGAAGAGCTCGCTCTCGCTGACGACCTGCGGATCGATTGCCACACTCGGGCGCCGCACGAACTTGACGAGAGCCGAATCGACATTGGGCTTGGGGACAAAGACGTTCGGACCTACCTTGCCGACCACGGTGGCGTCGGCGAAGTACTGCACCCGCAGCGACACCGCCCCGTAAGCCTCGTCGCCGGCGTGGGCCGCGAAGCGCTCTCCCACTTCCTTTTGCACCATGACCAGCATCCGGGTGATGAGCGGCTGAGTCTCGAGCAGGTGCAATACCAATGGCGTCGCGACGTTGTAGGGAAGGTTCGCCACGACGACCGTCGGACCGGTGAGGATCTTCGAATAGTCCGCCGTCAACGCGTCGGCGTGGTGCACCTTCACGCCCAGGGGTTCGACGACCGACGCCAATGGAGCGAGCAAGTAGCGGTCCACTTCCATCGCCGTCACGTGCGCCCCGGTCTCCACGAGTGCCAACGTCAGCGATCCCAGTCCGGCGCCGATTTCAAGGACCTCGTCGCCCGCACCGATCTCGGCGAGGCGCGCAATGCGCCGCACGGTGTTGGCGTCGACGACGAAGTTCTGTCCCAGGGCGCGCGAGGGTTTGAGACCATATTGTTCGAGCAGCGCGACGAGCTCGGCGCGGGTGTGGGTCACCAGGTGACTCGAACGGGCACCACGCCCACTGCCAAGGGAGCCAGTTCGGCGAACTGAGTCTCTGACAAGTCCACCGCGCGATCGCCACGGGTTTCCTCGCGGTCAGTCACGACACAACTGATCGTGTGGCCGTTTCTGAGGTCCTCGACGGTCACGCGGGTACCGCGAGGCAAGTACCACGTCGCGCACTGGCCCGGAATATAGGAATACCAGGTCGCCACGCCGACACGGAAGTCGACGTCAGCGTCCTTGGCGTGCCTCTTCTTCTTCGAAGGTTTGGACGATTTGGTGTTCCTCTTGATGATCGAGACGACTTTGATGACGGGCTTTTTCACAACGTGACGCACCGAGGTCACCTCGGTCCCCGTCGTGACCTCGAGGATGACGGTCGAGAACGCCGGGACTGCAGTGCCCGCGGCCGGAATCTCTCCCACGACGCGCACCCAGCGGGTCGTGTTGGCGCCACGGCCCTGGGTCTTGAAGTACAGATGCGCACTGTACATCTCAGAAAAGACGGCGGACCGGCCCATGCCGACGAAGTTGGGCATCGATTCCATGACGTGGTTCGTCGACGCCTCCGCGGGGGCAGGCAGTATGACCGTCGCAGCCATTGCGAGCGCAATAGCGGCGGTAACCAGCGACGCCAGGCGCGCTCGCGCCCAGCGGGGTTGTGTCCTCAGATCTCCACCCTCCACCAGGACAACTCGTCGTTCTCCTCGACCAGTCAGTCAACGCTACGGGAGGTGAGCGAGAATGGCAACTCGTACTGCGTGAAAGTTACTTAAACCGAGGTCAACGATACTTTATGGAGAGTCAATCTGGAAGAGCCGCGCGCTGTTTTTTGACGTCGCGCGCCGCACCTCCTCCACGGTCTCTCCGCGCAACTGCGCGAGGAATTCCCCCACCACGCTCACCAACGCCGGTTCATTGGGCCGACCACGATGGGGCACCGGCGCGAGGAAGGGACTATCGGTCTCGACGTGCAGACGATCAAGGGGAATCAGACGCGCCGCCTCACGCACGGACTCGGCGTTCTTGAAGGTCACCACTCCCGAGATCGAGATGTCACATCCACGCTCCAGGCACCCCGCGGCCTCGAGCGGCTCGCCGGTGAAACAGTGGATGAGCGTGCGCGCTGGCACGCCCTCGACGTCGAAAATCTCAAAGAGGTCATCGAAGGCCTCTCGACAATGAATCACGAGTGCGAGGTCAAGTTCCTGGGCGAGCTGGATCTGGCGAGCGAAGGCCGCGCGCTGTACGACGCGCGACGAGTGTTCGTAGAAGTAGTCGTACCCGCACTCGCCAATCCCCACCAGCCGCGGATGGCCGGCTCGCGCGAGGGCGACGATCTCCTCGACGTCCTGGACGGCGTCGTGCGGGTGTAGACCCACGGTGGCGTATATGTCCACGTCACCCGAGAGATCCGTGATCGCCAGGGCCTCCGCGGAGGACGTGGCGTCGGTACCGATGACGATCACTCGATCCACCCCGGCCGCGGCGGCGTGCTCGAGGGCCTCGGACGCCGAGACGGCGAGTTCACGCCCCCCCAGGTACCGGTCCTGCAGGTGACAGTGGGCGTCGGTCCAGTTACTCAACGCTGGCCTTAATCCGCGGAAAGAGGGGCTCGCCCTTCTCAATCGCGAGGGTGGCGCGGTAGCGTCCCCACTGGGCACTGGAGGCAAAGACCTCGTCGCTCGGCGCGCCGGCGAGTCCGATGCGGGTCCAGATTCTCGCGGCGACCTCGGGGATCGCCGGTGTCGCGAGAATCGTCACCAGGCGAATGGCCTCCAGCGCGTTGCCCAGGACGGCGTCGAGTTCTTCGCCCGGCTCCATCTTCCACGGGGCGCGCTGCTCGAGGTAGGCATTGGTCGCGCCAATCAGTCCCCAGGTCGCCTCGAGCGCGTGGTTCGGAGCGAATCGGTTCCAGGCGGACTCGGCGTCATCGATGGCCGTCTGCGCCGCCGCGCGCAGGTCGCTGTCGAGTTCGGGCGACGGGCCGACACCCGCGCACTTCGAAGCGACGATGGTCGACACCCGCGCGACCAGGTTGCCCAGGCTGTTCGCCAAGTCGGTGTTGTAGCGCGCGGTGATGCCCTCGTGCGAGAAGTCGCCGTCGTTACCCAGCGACGTCTCGCGCAAGAGGTAGTAGCGGATGGGATCGACGCCAAACTCATCGGTCAGCTCCACGGGAGCGATATCGGTGAGCTTCACACCACCCTCGGCGGCCATGGTCTTGGAGAGCTTCTGTCCCCCGACGAGCAGCCAACCGTGCACCTGGACGTGGCTGACGGGTTCGAGGCCCGCGGCCATGCACATCGCCGGCCACCAGACGCAGTGAAAGCGGAGAATCTCCTTGCCGATGAGGTGGTGCGAGTTCGGCCACCAGGTCGACGTCTCGTCGTCCTCGCGCCCGAATCCAATGCCGGTGAGGTAGTTGATCAGCGCGTCGTACCAAACGTAAAAGACGTGTTGGTCGTCCCAGGGGACCGGCACGCCCCAGGAGATGGACGTGCGAGTGATCGAAATGTCGCGCAGTCCGCTCTTGATGAAGGCCAGCGCCTCGTTGCGCTTGGTCTCGGGTGTCACGAACTGCGGGTGCTCCTCGTAGTACGCCAGGAGCGGTGCTTCAAAGGCGCTGAGCTTGAAGAACCAGTTCTCCTCGCGCATCTCGGTGAGGAGGCTTCCGTGAATTGGACAGTTGCCGTCATTGCTCGATTCGAGCGTGTAGTAATCCTCACAACTCACGCAGTACAGGCCCTGGTAGACGTCCTTATATATGTAGCCGTTGTCGTACACGGCAGTGAGGAACTTCTGGACGGTCTCGAAGTGGCGCGGCTCGGTGGTGCGGATGAAGTCGTCGTAGCTAATGTTGAGCGCGTCCCACGCCTCACGAAAGCGTTGCGATGTCTGGTCGGTCCATTCGCGGGGGCTCACGCCGTTCTTGATGGCGGCGTCGGCGATCTTTTGACCGTGCTCATCGGTTCCGGTCAGGAACTTTACGTCGTCGCCGAGCAAGCGGTGCCAGCGCGCCATGGCGTCGGCGTTCACCGTGCAGTAGGCGTGACCGACGTGGGGAGCGTCATTGACGTAGTAAATCGGGGTGGTGATGTAGTAATTCGCCATCACGCAAGGGTACTAACTCATGCACCCTCGTCCGCTCGAAGACGCAGCGCCCGAGCGTAGGTCTCGCGGTGGCTGGCCCCGAGTTGCTCGACGACGCGATTGACCGCATCACGCAGCGACAGCCCCGAGGCCATGTGCTCGTTCAGGGCCGCGACGATCAACTCGTCGCTGAGCGGGGTCTGCGCGGGCGCCCCCGCAAGGACCACCACGATCTCGCCCAAGATCTCTCGACTCGCCACGACGGCGGCGACGTCGGCGACGCTTCCGCGCAGCACCTCCTCGTGCAACTTGGTGAGTTCGCGCACCACGGCGACTCGCCGATCGGGGAATCTCTCGGCCAGTTCGCCCAGCGTCGTCGCCAGACGCTGCGGGGACTCATAAAAAACGATGGTGCGCTCCTCACGGTGCCAACCCTCGTATCTGGCCGCGCGTTCGCCGACTTTTCGCCCCAAGAAACCCTCCATGACGAAGCGCTCGGTGTCGAGTCCACTGATGCTCAGCGCACCAATGAGCGCCGTCGGCCCCGGAGCGGTCGAGACGTCGAGACCCGCCGCGATCACCGCGGCCACCACACGTGCGCCGGGGTCCGAAATGCCCGGCGTGCCGGCGTCGGAGATGAGCACTACCTGCTCGCCCTGGGCCACGCGCTCGACGATTTCGGCGCACTGGGAGGCCTCGTTGTGTTCGTGCAGCGCGTGGAGGCGCTGGCGAGCAGAGATGCCGTGCGCGCTAAAGAGCGTGCGCGAATGGCGAGTGTCCTCGCAGTAGACGACGTCGGCGCTCTGCAGGAGAGCTAGGGCCCGCGCCGAGAGGTCCCCCAGATTACCGATTGGCGTGGCGACGACCATTAGTTGACCCCGCGAAGTGGGGTTCTCATTGCGCACGACGCCCTCCTCGTTTGGCCCAACGACCATCGGACCTACTAACATTGTCACCTATGTCGAAGCGGACCAACAAGCGCAAGCTACGCGCCAAGAAGAAGGCCAACCACGGNNCACGGCAAGAAGCCGAACTGCGGTCGCGGCTGAGCCGTTAACGCTGTTTGTCACAGAATCGCTGACCATCACCCTCACCACGGGAAAGGCATCAGTTCGTGGCGCGCCAAAGGTGACCCGGTCCCCGGGACCACCCGACCTACTCGAACCCTGCGCCCTGACCGGCGCACTCACGCCTTGACGCGAGCGGGGACGCCGTCGGGATAAAAACGCTTCGCCAGTCGATACTCGACGTAGAACGCAACACCGGGAATAAATCCCGCCAGGAGCATCATGGCCAGGTAGCCAATGTGTAGGCGGGCCTTCATCGAAAACTGAAACGACATGATCAGGTAGATCGGATAGAGAATCACGCCGTGGCCAATACCGTCGATGGTCACCAGCACCTTGATGCTCTTCCAAAAACTCAAGTCCACTTGGTGCAAGAACAGGGTGAAAAACAGTGTCAATAGTGTCGTTCCGGTGATGAAGGACATCAGGCGATACCGGCGAAAAGCTGCGTCCACCTAGTGTCCCCAGAGTTTCTTCTTGCGGGCCGCCGACAGGTCGGCCAGGTGGTCGTTATACGCCGCCAACTCGGGATCTTCTTGTTGACCTAAGAGGGCCGCCTCGGCCGCGCGCGCGGCGAGGGCTTCGGCGCGCATGCGCTCTTCGTACTCGCGTCGGACGACCTCCTCGTCCTCGGTGGGCTTCTCCACGTGCAGCAGCGCCCACCATCCGAAGAATCCGAGCACCGCGAAACACGGCCACTCAATGGCGTAGAGGAAACTGAGCGAATTGCCGCCGAATGCCCGTCCCACCTGCCACCATGCGGCGAGGATGCACATCGTGAGCCAGGCCACTAGTGCCACGTGCACCACCAGGGCGCGGAGGCTGAAGTACTTCGAGTGCACGGGTTCCACCCTACTAGCGTCGCTCAGGAAGCCCCTACGGGCGCGGCGCGAAAGGTCCGTAGAATGTGGGGGTATGCCCTTGAACATGACCACGTCTGGCTTCTCGTGGCATCACCTCAACCAGTGGCACTTCGCAGTCCTGCCCAGTGCCTTGATGCTGGCCGCCGGCCTGCTCTACGCGCTCGGCGTGCGCAGGGTCCCCACGTGGTCGGCGTGGCGCAGCGTGTTCTTCGCACTCGGCGTCGCGGTGACATTTCTCTCGACGCAGTCGGTGCTCGGTGTCTACGACATGGTCTACTTCTCGGCGCACATGATTCAGCACCTCCTCCTCATCATGGTGGCCGCTCCCCTCTTCGCTCTCTCGGCCCCCCTCGACCTCTGGTACGCGGCGGGCGGCCACTTCGCGAGGTCCTTCCTCGACAGCCGTCTCATGTCGATCGTCACGCACCCGTTGTTCGGCTTCGCCACGTACTTCGTCGTCATTCCCGTCACCCACCTCTCGGGCGTGGCGAATCTGATGATGCAGCACATTTGGGTGCACCACGCCGAGCAGATCGCGTTCCTGGTCGTTGGTTATCTCTTTTTTCGCGTGGCCTTCGGCCTTGAACGTGGTCGCACCATCCATCCCGGCCTGCGACTCGTCTACGTCATGGCCGCGGTGCCCGTCGACACCTTCACGGGCCTCGCGCTGGTGATGTCATCGACCCTGCCCTTCCCCGCGTTCGCCGCCATGGCACCGAGAGGCTCAACGCCGGCCTGGCTGCTGTCCAACGTGCACTTAGGTGGTGCGATCATGTGGATCGGGGGCGACGCGCTGATGTTGCTCGCGTGCATCCCCATCACCGCGGCTTGGGTCAAGTGGGAGACCGAGCGCACCAAGGAGCTCGACGCCGAGCTCGACCGGTTGGGCATCTGATCGACGATATCGTCGATGTGTCACAATCAGGCTATGACCCACCGCCTCAACGACGACTCTTCACTGGCGCAACGTCTGAGTCTCGCGTTGGCGAGCCGCAACCTCGACGACCTGGGAGCGCTCCTCAGTGATGACGTCACGTGGGGGGACGTCACGAACCCGCGGGGGTGTCGCAACCGCAGCGACGTCCTCGCGACGTTTTCTCGGCTGCTCGACTTCGGCGTGAGCGGAAACGTAACGGAACTCTCGACCGGCTCTGAAGGAATTCTCGTCGGTCTCGAGGTGACGTGGCCCGAAGATTCACCGAGGGAAGCGGATACGAGCCTCTTTCAGGTGTACCTCGTGCGCGACGACAAAATTGTCGAGATCCGACGATTCGACGACCGGACCAGCGCCGCGCTCGTTGCGGGACTTCGCACGTAGGAGCGTCGGATTTCGTTCGCGCCATCACTCCGGTGCACGACGCCTACAGCAAGCCGGCTTCGATGGCGAGTTCTTCGAGGTCGCTCTCGGGTCGCGCGCCGAGGTGCGTAATGATTTCGCCCGCGCACAAGGAACCCAACTGGGCGGACTCGACCGGGTTCGCCCCCAGGGCCAACCCGTAGAGGAAGCCGGCGGCGAACATGTCGCCCGCCCCGTTCTGGTCGATGACTTCAGTGACCTCGTGCGCCGGCACCGAGATGACGCCGGAACCGTAGGCCACGTCGGCCCCACGCGGGCCGCGCGTTACTACCGTCAGCACCCCGAGGTCGTCGATCGCAGCAAACGCCGCCGCGAGCGTGTCGACCTGAAAAAGTGAAAGGATCTCGGTCTCATTGGCGAGCAGGACGTCCACGTCGGAGGTGACGAGTTCGAGGAAGTCGCGACGGTGCCGGTCGACGCAGAACATGTCCGAGAGTGAGAGCGCCACCATCGAGTCGTGCTGGTGAGCGAACTCGACGACCTTGGCGATCGCCTCCTTGGCGGGGGGAAGGTCGAAGAGGTAGCCCTCGACGTAGGTGATCTCCGAGCGGGCGATGAGGTCTTCCCTGACGTCGCTGACGCGCAACTGGTTCGACGCCCCCAAGTACGTGGCCATGGTGCGCTGCGCGTCGTCGGTGATGAACACGTGGCAGCGACCCGTCGCCCCCTCGCCCACCCGGGCCAGCGCCAGGTCGAGTTCGACGCCCATCGAACGCAGGTCGTGCGTAAAGCGCTCGCCGAACTCGTCGTCAGCGACTTTGCCGATGTAGCCGCACGTCCCGCCGAGCGCCGCGACGCCGGCGACGGAGTTGGCGACGGACCCTCCCGACATCTGGATGGTGGGACCCATGGCGTTGTAGAAGGTGTCGAGCTGGTGTTCTTCAATGAGCGACATCGCGGCCTTGGTCAGGCCGAGTTGGCGAAACACTTCGCGCGAATCCTGGGTGATGATGTCGAGCATCGCATTGCCGATGCCGGTGACGGCGAGGCGATTGGGACCGGGCTTGACGCGAAGCGAGACGGGAATGGGCGTATCTGTCACCTAGCGAGCGTAGAACTTTTGGCCATAAGGTAGTGAACTATGACTTTGCTCTCCAACCCGTACCGTCTCGCCCGAAACGTCGTTCCGTCGGCGTATCGCATCTTTTTGACCCCTGATTTGGACGCCGCCACCTTCGCCGGACGAGTCGAAATCGACGTCGTGATCGCGGAGTCGACCTCCGAGATCACACTGCACGCGCTCGATCTGGTCCTGGGCGCGGCGGCCGTCACGGCCCAGTCGGTGAGCTACCGTTCGAGCGAACCGCGCTACGACGAGGAGTTTGACACCGCCGCCTTCGACTTCGCCGAAGTGCTACCCGAGGGAGAGGCCACCGTGGAGATCGCCTTTACCGGAGTTCTCAACGACCTGTTGGTGGGCTTTTATCGTTCGACCTTCACCGACGACGACGGCCAGACGCACGTCATCGCCACGACGCAATTTGAGAACTGCGACGCGCGACGAGCCTTCCCCTGCTGGGACGAGCCGGCCTTCAAGGCCACGTATCAGGTCAATCTCACCGTGCCGACGCATTTGGCGGCCTATTCGAATTCGCCCGAGACGTCGAGCACCGACCTGGGCAACGGGTGGCGTACGGTCACCTTCGCCAGCACCATGGTGATGTCGACGTATCTAGTGGCCTTCGTGGTGGGCGACTTCGAGGAGACCGCGGCGCTCGACGTTGACGGCGTGCCACTGCGTGTCGTGTCTCCCCTGGGCAAGGGCCACTTAGCTCAATTAGCCCTCGACGTGGGCGCGTTCTCTCTGCGCTTCTTCGCGGAGTACTTCGCTATTGGCTACCCCGGCGACAAGCTCGACATGGTGGCCATCCCCGACTTCGCCTTCGGCGCGATGGAGAACCTGGGCTGTATCACGTACCGCGAATCGGCGTTGCTGGTCGACCTCGAGAAGGCGTCATTGCTCGAGGTCCAGCGCATCGCCGAGATTGTCGCGCACGAAATCGCTCACATGTGGTTCGGTGACCTCGTGACCATGGAGTGGTGGGACGGGATCTGGCTCAACGAAGCTTTCGCCACCTTCATGCAGGTGCTCTGCGTCGACGCTTTCAAGCCCGAGTGGAAGATGTGGTTGAGTTTCGGGATCGACCGCGACGCCGCCCTGCAAATCGACGGACTGCATTCGACGCGTCCCATCGAGTACGAAGTCATCTCGCCCGAGGACACCCGCGGGATGTTCGACATCCTCACCTACGAAAAGGGCGGGTCGGTGCTGCGCATGCTCGAGCAGTACCTCGGCGCGACGACCTTTCGCGACGGTATCCGCCAGTACCTGAAGAAGCACTCCTACGCCAATACCGTCACCACCGATCTGTGGGACGCCCTCGAAGAGACGTCGGGCCAGCCGGTGCGCGAGATGATGAACACCTTTATCCTCCAGGGAGGCCATCCCCTCGTCACGCTCGCCGACGGAAAACTCACCCAAGTGCCCTTCGCCTACGGGCGCCGCACGCCCGCCAGCGCGATTGGCTCCTCGTGGCTCGTGCCCGTCCTGACGCGTTCCCTCGGGGGCGGCACCGCCAGCCGGCACCTGCTGGGTGACTTCCCCGCGGCCGTGGTCGACGAGAGCCCCGTCGTGGTCAATGCCGGTGGGTCGGGAGTGTTTCGCTCGCGTTACGGCCGGGCGGAACTCGCGGCACTCAGTCCGCACATCGATCAGCTCGAAGAACTCGAACGCGCCACCTTGGTGGCCGACTCCTGGGCCGCGCTCTTCGCTGGTCAGGTCACCTGGCAGGATTTTCTCACCACCGCTCGAGGACTGGGGAACCAGAATGAATTCAACACGTGGGGCAGCGTCGCCAGCGCGGTCGGCCTCGCACACCGGGCGCTGGACGGCGCTCAGCACGATACCCTCGTGGCCCAAGTGCGCGAGCTCTTCGGACCACAGTTCGAACGTCTGGGCTGGGACGCCCGAGAGGGAGAAGGAGAGCTGACACCGCAGTTGCGCGCGATTCTCATCAGCACCCTCGGCGTGATTGGCCAAGACACCGACATCCAGGCCGAAGCGGTGCGCCGCTTTGAGACTGACGACCTCGACGGCAACCTGGCCCGCGCCATTCTTCGCGTCGTCGCCCAGCAGGATCGTCCGGGCGACTACCAGACATTCCTCGAGCGCTACCGACATGCCATCACGCCCCAGGAGGAGCATCGTTATCTCTACAGCCTCGGCGAATTCTCGGACCTCGCAGTGGCCAGCGACGCGGCCGAACGCTGTTTCAGTGACTTCCGCAATCAAGACGCCCCGTTGCTACTGGGTTACTTGTCCACGAACCTCGTGACCGGTCCGGCGATATGGAACATCATCGCCGATCGCTGGGACGAGGCGCTCAGCGCATTCCCACCGAGCGTGCACGTGCGCATGACGCTGGGACTGGCCACATTCATCCGCGACGCTGACTTCGCCGACACCGTCGAGGCCTTTCACGCCAGCCACCCGCTGGGTGGTGAGCAGCGAACCGTGGAGCAGAACATCGAGCGCATGCGCGTGGGACTCGCCTTCACCGCCGCGCTGCGCGAACAGTTCTAGGTCGCTCGTGAGCGCGGGCGCCCTCGCCGGGATCTTCGCGCTCATCTTCGTTCTGGAGTTGCCCGACAAGTCCATGATCGCCACCATCGTGATGAGTTCGCGCGCTCGGCCCCTCGCGGTGGCACTGGGCGCGTGCGCGGGGTTCGTGGTGCAGATGGGAATTGCCGTCACCGCGGGCGGGCTCTTGACGCTGTTGCCGGTGCACGTCAAGGACGTCATCGTCGGGCTCTTGTTCTTGGGCGGGGCGGCGTACTTGCTGTTGGTCTCCGAGAAGACCCAGGAGCAGTCCGGCCAGCGCACGGGTGCCGGTGAGCACCGGTCCTCGTGGGGCCGCGAGATACTCACCGCCTTCACCGTGATCTTCCTCGGTGAGTTCGGCGACTTGACGCAGATCCAGGCGGCGAACTTTTCGGCGAAGCTGCACCAGCCCTTGGAAGTCTTCATCGCGAGTTCACTGGCTTTGATCTGCGTCGCGTTTCTGGCTGCCTTCGCCGGTCATGCCCTCCAGCGTGTCGTGCCCCTGGCGAAGATTCGCCTCGGGGGCGGACTGATTTTTCTGGGTCTGGGCGTCTACAGCTTCATCAGTTTGGCGACCTCGTGAGCCGCGTCGAGGAGCTGCTCTCCTTCGCCGCCACGGTGAAGGGTTTCATGCCGTCCGACGAGGGACACGCCCTCTTCGAGACCGGTCGTGCACAGCGACGAGGGGGCACGTGGCTCGAGGTCGGTGCCTGGTGCGGCAAGTCCGCGGTCTACCTCGGCGCCGCCGCCGAAGAGCGCGGTGCCGTGCTGTACTCCCTCGACCACCACCACGGGTCCGAGGAGAACCAGCGCGGTTGGGAGCACTTCGATGAGCAACTCGTCGATCCAGTCGATGGGCGCCTGAATACGCTGCCCGCCTGGCAGCACACCATCGCGAGCGCCGGACTCGAAAGTGTGGTGCTGGGCGTGGTGGGGCCGTCACTCGTCGTGGCCGAACACTTCGACCAGCCGCTCGACCTGCTCTTCATCGACGGAGGCCACGGGGACGAAGTGGCCTGGGCGGACTACCGCGCCTGGACTCCCAAGGTGGTTCGTGGAGGGGCGCTACTCATTCACGACGTCTTTAGCGACCCGGCCGACGGGGGACGTCCACCCTACGAGATCTACCTGGACGCGGTGAACAGCGGCGAGTTCACGCAGCACGGTGGTGAGGGCTCACTGCGCGTCCTGACTCGTCATTAGAGGCTCACCAGCGAACAGCCCGGTTCGGGCAAGTCGAGGGTGTCGGCCAACACGCCGTGACGAAAGAGTCCCGCCGCCGGTGAGGAGTTGGTGACCGCGTCGACCGCCAGGAGAATCGCTGCGGCGGTGTAGGAAGTGGTCTCGAGTCCCGGAAAGGTAATCCTCTCGGGGTACACGATGCCCGTGAAGTACGAGCCGTCGTGGTGGCGATGACGGTTGGTCTGAGCGAGGAGTTCCAGGGCCCGTGCGTTCTGGCCCACCGCGTCGAGACTCAGTACCGCCTCGGCGGTCTCGGCCGCGGTGACCCAGTCGTTGGTCGAGACGCAGCGAACGCCCAACCCCGGCATCACGTAGCGGTTCCAGCCCGACTCGAGTCGCGCTCGCGCCTGGTCCCCCACGAGGGCACCCGCCAAGACCGGGTAGTACCAGTCCATGGCGAACTCGACCTTCGGAGCGAAGGCCTCGCCGTGATACGCGAGGGCGTGTCCCAGGCGCCCGGCCGCGAGCTCCCAGGCCGGCCGGTGCAGGTCGAGACGCTCAGCCAGTGCCACCGCGCAGCGCAGCGAGTGGTAGATCGACGACGAGCCCGTGAGGAGCGCGTACGTCTCACGACGTCCGCGGGCGTCGAGCGACCAGTCGACGGCCCCGGTGCCGCGTTGCCAGCGCACGACGAAGTCCATCGCGCGCTCAACCATCGGCCAAAATTGCGAAGCGGTATCGACGTCGTTGGTGGCGACGAGGAAGTGATAGATCCCCGCCGCTACGTAGGCGCAGACGTTGGTGTCCAGACGCGCGTCCTTCACCTCTTCGCCCACGTAGTAGTTGAACCAACTGCCGTCGCCGAGCTGGTGACGGCGCAGCCACTCGTAGGCGCTGAGCGCGGCGTCCACGTGACCGGTGACCGTGAGGGCCATTGCGCACTCCACGTGATTCCAGGGGTCGCAGTGCCCCGCGCGAAACCAGGGGATCTGACCCGAGGCCAGTTGCAAGTCCACTAAGTACTCGGCGCTGAGAGCGACCTCGTCGTCGGTCAATATTCCCGGGACTCCCTGCACAACGTTGGTTTCGTTCACGCGGGCCTTTCCAGGTAGACAACGAGCGACTTTCCGATCAGGGGATTGAGCAGCGCCTCGGCGTAGCGCGTCAGGGCCGGGTGTTTCATGATGTCCCACACCAACAGTCGGTGGTACTGGCGCACGATCCAATTGGTGTCGTTGGTGGTTCCCACCAGGCACTTCAGCCACCAATACGGGCTGTGCAGGCCGTGGGCGTGGTGGTGTCCCGTGACGCGCAGGCCTACCGAGGTGAGGCGCCCCTCGAGGACGCGACGCGAGTAGATCCGAATATGCCCGCCGGGCACGTTGTGATAGTCGTCGGACAGCGCCCAGTTGACACGTTCGGGTCCGCGGCGCGGCACGGTAATCGCCATCGTCCCCCCGCGACGCAGGACGCGCGCGAGCTCGGCCATGGCGCCGAGGTCATCGGGGATGTGCTCGAGCACTTCAGAGCAGATCACCCGGTCGAAGGTCTCATCGGCGAAGGGCAAGGCGAGCGCGTCCCCCTGCACCGCCACCGCGAGGGTGTCGCCCGACAGCTCGCCCGCGTCGACCATGGCGGCGAATGTCGCACGCACCCCCAGCACCTCATCGCGACCCGCGTCGAGAGCCACGACGATGGCGCCGCGACGCGCCGCTTCGAAGGCGTGTCGGCCAAAGCCGCACCCGAGGTCGAGCACGCTGTCACCACCGCGCACTCCGAGCCGGTCGTAGCGGGCGGTCAGCACTAGGTGAAGTCCACCGAGTCGGGCAGCGCGATCTTCTTCAGGACCGCGTCGTAACAGGCGGCGGTGCCTCGCGCAGTGACCTCCCACGTAAAGCGCCGCATCACCCGCGCACGGCCCTGGGCACCGAGACGCGCGCGCAACTCCGGATCGTCCAGCAGCGTTCGGATCGCCGCCACCAGGGCGTCGGGATCGTTGGGCTCCACGAGCAGTCCGGTCTCGCCGCTGGTGCCCACGACTTCGGGCAGCGCGCCCCCAGTGGTCGCGATCACCGGGACGCCGCAACTCATCGCTTCGATCGCCGGCAGGGAGAACCCCTCGTAGAGACTCGGCACGATGGCCACTTCGGCCTCGCCGTAGAGTCGTGCCAGGTCCTCGTCACTGACCCCCGAGATGGTGGTGACGATGTCGTTCAGTCCCAAGCGTTCGAGGGTCGAGGCGACGCGCCCCTCGGGCTTGGGTCGACCAATCACCACGAGTTCAATGTCGCGCTCGGCGCGTAGCTTGGCGAGCGCCTCCAGGAGCGGGACGAGTCCCTTCATCGCCACGTCGGAACTAGTGGTCACCATGAGCCGCCCGGGCTTGGTGACGACGTCGTCGTAGGGCCGAAAGACGTCGTGGTCGACGCCCACCGGCACGACGGTCAGACGCTCCAGCTGTACGCCCATCTGCGCGTGGATGTCGGCCTTGGAGTTGTGTGAGACGGTGAGTACGGCGCTGAGTTGACGCACCACGCGCACCTGCATCCGCAAGAACCCGTACCATCGCCGGGTGGCGTAGCGCTGCCACCACGACGTCGCGTGATCGATCGCGATGGAGCGGTCCACCGTGATGGGGTGGTGCAAGGTCTCCAGCAAGGGCCAACCCTCGCGACTGAGTTGTAACACGCCGGTGCCCAGGCACTGGTTGTCATGAATGATGTCGAAGTCGCCACGGCGCGCGGTGAGGAGCCGGCGCACTCGGCGCGCGAACGCCCAGGGCTCACCGAACCCGCCGCTCAACATGATGAGGAACTCTCCGACGTCGGCGAGCGACGTGAACTCGCGTCGGGCTGGCCAGCGAAACGGGTCCGGCTCGCGATAGAGGTCCAGTCCCATCACTGGAGTGAACCCCACTCCCTGGTCGAGTTCGGGCCACGGCGGACCCGAGAAGACCTCCACGCTATGACCCAGGCGCACCAATTCGCGCGTCAGGTGCCGGGTGTAGACACCCTGGCCCCCGCACTGGGGATTGCCGCGATAGACGAGAAAAGCAATGCGGAGCTGGCCCGGTTCGGGCGCTCGGGCACCGACGCGCTCGGGAACGTGAATGGTGCTCGAACGCGCCCACGACTCCCTCGTCATGGCAATGGTCTGACGAAGAGTCTGGGGCACTGGTCAACTTTCGGGGCAACGTGAGTGTTCATTCTCGCCGATGACGACACCGCGCACAAATGCCGACCCTAGCGGTAGGCGGCGCTCAACTCGGTCACGGGGGCGCGCCGGCGTGTCGCGGTTCGCACGAGAAACCCCCCCATGATCAGCGTGACCACGGCGCCGAGCAATACTCCCACGCGCGGATTGGTGTAGTTAATCACGAGCCCCACCAACGGCGCGCCGATGGGCGTGGTGCCGAGGAAGGCCACGGCGTAGAGGCTCATCACCCGTCCGCGCATCTCCTGGGTTGAATTGGTCTGCAAGAAGGAATTCGCCGTCGAGACGAAAGCAATCGAGAGCGCCCCGGTGGGAATGAGGAGCAACTCGGCCCACGTCAGGGTGGGCATGACACCCACCAGGGTGAGCATGACACCAAAGCCCAGCGTGAGTCCCGCCAGCAGACGCGGGGTCGGCCGCGCCCGGTACGCGGTGGCGAGACCCCCGATGATGGCGCCCAGTCCCATCGCGGCCATCAAGAGCCCGTAGTCCGCCGCGGAGCGTGCGTGAAAGGTCGTGCGCGCCAGTAGCGGCAACGTCACGGTGAAGTTATAAGCAAAGAGGCCAATGACCGCGACGCCGATCAATATCTCGCGCAACATCGGCTGCGAGGACACGTAGCGTAATCCGAGTCGAACTTGGCCCTTCTCGCGAGAGACGGTGCGCATCGGCAAGAAATCCTTGCCGCGCATCAGCACCAGAGCGCCCAACACCGCGAGGTACGACCCGGCGTTGGCGTAGAAGCACACCGCCGAACCGAAGACGGCGATGAAGCCCGCGGCGATGCCGGGTCCAATGAGTCGTCCGGCGTTCATCAGGACCGAGTTGAGACTCACGGCGTTGGCAATCAGTTCCGGCCCGACCATTTCTTGGACGAAGGACTGGCGTGCGGGGTTGTCAAAGAGATTCACCAGCCCGAGTAATCCCGCCATGAGGTACAGCGTCGGCATCGAGACGTGGTGCATCGTCACCAGGAGTCCCAGCACGAGGGCCAAGACGCCCGACATGCTTTGGGTGACGTAGAGAATCTGGCGCTTCTGTCGCCGGTCGGCGACCAGCCCGCCGTAGGGGCCCGCCACCAGCATGGGGACGAACTGCAACGCGACCACCAGACCGAGGTCGAGCGAGGAACCAGTGGTCTGCAGGACCAACCATCCCAGGGCCACCGACTGCATCCACGTGCCCGACACCGAAATCAACTGGCCAAAGAAATACAGGCGAAAGTTGCGTACGCCGAGTGCGGCGAAGGTCTTGGACGAGTACGCCTTGGCGTTCACGACTCCTCCAGCAACGTCTCGAGGAACGCCACCAGTTCCGCCGCCTTGTCGCGGTCCTGGGGCGAGAGCGCGAGGAGCTTGCGTTCGAGAAACTCGGTGCGCCGGCGTCGAACCACGTTGAGTTCCTTTCGCCCCTTGACGGTGAGGCACACGCGGGTGCTGCGCCGATCTGATTCGTCCTTGGAGCAGACAATGAGTCCCCCGGCTTCGAGGCCACGTACGAGCGGCGTGATCGAGGGAGGTCGGACCTGTTCGAAGGCCGCTAACTCGCCCAGGGTCAGGCTGTCGTACTTATCAGCCCACGCCAGGATCGACACCTGCGCGGGGGAAAGAGGCCCCGTCGCCGAGAGACGAAGGCGTCGATGCAGTCTCGCCACGCCCTGTCGTAGTCGAGTCGCGATGTCGGTGAGTGCGTCGTCCATTTAGTTAACCTAACTAAATAATACACGATCGTCGCTACATCCTGTCGGGCCTCGTGACACTCATATGGCGGATATCGCTGTCGAGCGCCGTCTGGTAGCGCAAGCGACCCACTCCCCCGGAGAAATCAATGGCGGTGAGCGCTCCAAAGGCGGGGTGATAGAACACCGCTTGGCCGAGAACACAGGTCCAGTGCACGATGACGAACGCCGTTGCGTCGTCCTCAGGATCGATCCAGCCCTTGGCCTGCGCGGCGCCCAGCGCGCCAATCAGGCCGGCGACCTCGCGCGCCTGCACGGTGCGCAGTCGCACGTCCTCGGGAGCGACCTGTCGAAAATACGCGATGAGCGGCGCGAGTCGGTGAATGTTCTCATTGGAGTCATGTGACCAGCTGAGCTCGAGATAATCGCTGGCCGCGCCCTGGAACAACTTCTCGTCGTCGTTCGCGTCGGCGGCCTGCATCTGCGAAAGATGTTGCGAATACGGGACGAGAAATCGGTTCAGCACCTCGACGGTCGCCTCGGCGATGATGTCGGTCAGTGAACTGAAGTTGTAATAGACGGTAGGAATAGCCACTCCGGCCCGGCGTGCGAGGTCGCCGACCCGGATTTCGTGGATCTCCATCTCGCCCAGCATCACCACCATCTCGTCAACGACCCGCGTGGCGCCTTGGGTAATCGCGCGATCTGGGCTCACCCGGAAGTCTCCACACCGGGCGCGAGGTTCGAAATAACCAGCGCGCCGGAGCATCGCGACGCACGTCGCGGTCGGGTGATCAGAGCGCCCATGGTGAAAAGAACTTAGACGCTACACCGAGGCGACGTGACACTTTGCGCGAAACCCGGGTCGCCGACCGTGTCGCGGCCCCGACAACGTCAGATCTCGCGATATCGCGGGACGTAACCTCCGACGCCCAGCGACACTGATTCTTCGACGTCGATGGTGTCGTCCACGCCACCGATGACGTCGGTCACCCACGACAGGCGGTCCTTCAAAATCCTGGTGACGCCGCCCTGGAGGGTGTCAGAAGAAATCGCGCAACTCGAGCACGCTCCTTGGAGCTGCACTTCGACGACACCCGACTCGACGTCGGCGCGAATGAGCACCAGGTCTCCCCCGTCGGCCTGCACCGCCGGAGCCATGAGGTCGAGCAGTGCGCGCAGCGCAGTGAGGCGCGAGGCGCGTTCGAGGTCAGAGAGTTGGCTCACTTCACCATTCTGCCGGGAAAACGCCCTCGCGTGCCCTTCTTAACTGGCTGGTGTGTCGTTCATGATGTCGGCCACCGCTTCGTCGTAGCACCGCAGCGCTCGCGGACCCCAGACGGTGCCCGGTCCCCCGTTCATCAAGATGCCCACTCCAATGGCTTCGGCGATAGCTTGGCGCGTCACACCGGCGCGCACCGCGGAACGAGTGTGCGAGACGATGCAACCGTCGCACTCGCGGGTAATGGCGATCACGACGGCGAGCAGTTCTTTGGTGGCGCTCGACAGTTCGCCGGGGGTCATCGCGGCGCGCGACAATTCTCCGTAGTTGCGCATCACCTCGGGGATCAACGCGCGCAACGCAATCGCGGGCGGGCTCAATTCTTCGCGTACCTCGTCGGAGTGATCCATCAGGGCTCCTCTCGTTGTCCTCGGGGCTGGCCCCTCTTTCCTTAGGATAGACACGTGAGCGCCATTGACGACCTCGTGGAACACAATCAGGCGTACCTCGCTGGTCACGGACATCGCGAACTGCCCACCGCCCCGAAATTGCACCTGGCGGTGTTGACCTGCATGGATTCACGCCTCGACCTCTTCGGAGCCCTCGGCCTCCACCTCGGTGAAGCGCACCTCATCAGAAACGCCGGCGGCATCGCGACCGATGACGCCGTGCGGTCATTGCTGCTGAGCCAGCGACTACTCGGTACGAACTCGATCATGGTCATCCACCATTCGCGCTGCGGTCTGGAGACCTTCGACGAGGAAGGGCTCCAGAGTGAACTCGAGGAGTCCGTGGGTGTACGCACTCCCTTTCGCCTCGGCGCGTACCGCGACGCGGACGCCGACGTGCGCGAGACGGTGGCCACGTTGCGCCAGAGTCCCTTCGTCGAGACCACCGAGGTGCGCGGCTTCGTCTTCAACGTCGACGACGGCGACCTGCGCGAAGTCTCACTCGCTTAGGGGCTTCTTGAATCCTTGGGACATCTGGTCGTACCCCCGCGCCCCGTAAAAGCGGTGCGCGTCGAGCCGCTCATTGCGGCTCGTCAGTTGCACCCGGTAGCACCCGCGCTCGTGGGCGAAGGCTTCGGCGTGAGCGAGCATCGCAGCCCCCACGCCCTGACCTCGCGCGTCGGAGCGAACGTAGACACTTTCGAGCTCCGCGCACCAACCCGCGGTGTGCTGGAAGTGGCGAAAGATGATCACTTGACACATTCCCACGACAACGCCGCCGTGCAGCGCGACCAGTAGTTCGCCACCGCGGTCGCGAACTTCGAGGACCGCTGCCCAGTAGTCATCGAGGCGACTGGCGTCCTCTGCTCCGGGGCTCAGAGTCCCCGCATTGATGAGCGCTACGGCGGCGGCGACTTCGTCGCGCTCAATACCCCGTAACACCAGTTCCACACCGACGACGCTACCGGAGCGACGGTTTGCTCAGCCGAAGCGGCCCGAGATGTAGTCCACCGTGCGTGGGTCCGCGGGGTCGTTGAAGATCTTCTCGGTGCTCGAGAATTCAATCAACTCTCCCGCACGGTCCTCGCCCATCAACAAGAAGGCGCAGTCGTCGGAGATGCGCGCCGCCTGCTGCATGTTGTGGGTCACGATCACAATCGTGACGCGCTGCTTGAGCGTCGCCATCAACTCTTCGATACGCAGCGTGGCGACCGGGTCCAGGGCCGACGTCGGCTCGTCCATCAAGAGAACTTCGGGGTTCATCGCGAGGGCGCGCGCGATGCACAAGCGCTGCTGTTGTCCACCAGAGAGGCTGGCGGCACTGAACTTGAGGCGGTTGTCGACTTCGTCCCACAGGGCGGCAGCGCGCAATGACGCCTCCAGGGCCTCCTCGAGCACGGCCTTCTTCTTGACGCCGGCGAATTTGAGCCCGGAGATGACATTGTCGTAGATCGACATCGTCGGGAAAGGATTGGGGCGCTGGAACACCATGCCCACGCGGGTGCGCAATTCGGTCAGGGTGAGGTCACCACGATAGATGTCGGCACCCTCGAGGAGAATCTCGCCGGTGACTTTGGCCGACGCGGTGCGGTCGTGCAGACGGTTGAGCGCACGCAGCAACGTCGTCTTGCCCGATCCCGAGGGGCCGATGAGACTCGTCACACGGTGATGAGCGATGTCAAAAGTCGCGTCGCGCACCGCGGTGCGCCCATCAAAAGAGACCGCCACATCACGCAGGCTCATCGCGATAGCACCGGGCGTGCGAGCTTCACTGGGCGCCGGAGAGACCAGCGTGTCGAGAGTCGACTCGGCGGTCACGTTTTCCAGCATGTCGTTCTCCATCACGTCCGTCGAGGGCGCTACGCGCCCGCTCTCGCACATTGCGAATCAAAGAAAAGTCTAGGGAGAGGGGCCGTGACGGTTCGGAGGAAAAACGACACCCACGCGTCGCCAATGCAAACTTCAGATGAATTTTCAGTGACGTCCTCGACACACTCGAGAGCCACGGCACCCGCGCCGGAGGTGAGCGTCACCTTGAACAGTGTCCAAGGTGACGACGGGGCCAAAGTCGAATTGTCGTAAGGTGATTGCGGGCGAGTGAGATACAAGGTGGAAGTTGATGCGTATTGGTGTTCTGACCGCTGGCGGTGACGCTCCCGGGCTAAATGCGGCGATTCGGGCCATTGGCCAGATGGCAGTGCGTGACGGACACGAGGTGATCGGGATCGCCAACGGCTGGGCCGGTTTGGCTGACGAGTACGCCGGTCGGCGCCTAGAAGTCAGTGATTTTGGCGGAATTCTGAGCCAGGGAGGTACCCTGCTCGGCACCGCGCGCTATAACCTCGACGACCCCGCGGGCGGACGCCAGAAAGTCTTGAGCGCCATGGAGACTCACCTGGACGCCCTGGTCGCCATCGGCGGTGACGGGACCCAGCGCATCTCCAATTGGCTGGCCGACCATGGTGCGTCCGTCGTGGGAGTTCCCAAGACCCTCGACAACGACTTGCTGGGCACGGACTACTGCATCGGCTTTGATACCGCGGTCTCCATCGTGTGTGAATCGCTCGATCGGCTCTACACGACCGCCGCGTCGCACCACCGCGTCATGGTCGTTGAGACCATGGGCCGCGCTACCGGCTGGGTGGCGGCGATGGGCGGACTCGCCGGTGGTGCCGACCTGATCGTCATTCCCGAGTTCCCCTTGACCATGGACCAGATCATCGACCACTTGGTCACGCGCCGGTCCAAGGGCTACGGATTCTCCATCGTCGTCGTCGCCGAGGGCATCAACTTAGAGACCCTGGGCGGCCACGAAGTGAACGGCGTCCCGACCGAAGGCATCGGCGGTGTACGTCTGGCGACGCGCGGCGTTGGTCAGTTCGTCGCTGCGCAGATCGATGCCTACGGCGGCTTCGAAGTGCGTACGACGGTGCTCGGACATCTTCAACGTGGAGGAAGCCCCAGCGCCTACGACCGCATCTGGGCGACGCGAGTAGGCGCGGCGGCCTACGACGCCGTCGCGGCGAGAACGTTCGGCGTGATTCCGGTGGTGCGCGGCAATGAAGTCGTCCTGGCCCCCCTGACGACGGTCGCTCACGGCCAGCGCCAGGTGCCTCACGAGATCTACGAGCTCTGCTCGGTCTTCTTCTAGGCGCGGGGACCCCCGTCCGGGCCGAGCTGTCCCCGGCGATAGTGCTTGCGACACAGCACCTGATAATGCACGATCCCGGGACTGACGTCACCGGTGAGGAACTGCGAGCCCTCGCGGGTGATGACGCCGTTAATGACGCGCGCGTTGCAACGGCCCTTCTCGCCGCACCAGCACGTCGAGGTGAGTGGCAACTCCTGGGCGCGGTCCGCAATGGCAAAGAGACGCGCCGAACCGGGAAAGACGTTCAGTAAAAAGTCAGCGGAGAGCCCAAAAGTGTGCACGTCGAGGCCGTGGTCGTCGACCACTTCGGCCAGCTGGTCAACCTGCTCGGTACTGGCGAACTGGGCCTCGTCGATAACCAGAATGTTGTCGCCCTCCTCGAGAAGCCGGGCAATGTGCGGAGTCAAGTCTTCGCCGGGCGCAATAGCGTCGGCGTGGGCCTCGATGCCGATGCGGCTGGTAACCATGCCCTCAGAGCTGCGGTCCCCGAAGGTCCACAGGGCCACGTCCGAGCGGGTCTCGCGCAGTTGCCAGCACAGTTGTAGAGCGAGGGTGGACTTACCCGCCGCCATGGTGCCGTAGGTAAATGTCAGTTCGCCCATCTCATCCCTGCTCGTGCTGCGCGCACCACCCTACCTCGTCTCTTCTCACGAAGGCCGGCGCCGGTTCACTAGATTGGTGCCATGAATCTCAGTGTGCGAGCCGTGGCCTACATCCGCAACGAACGCAGCGAAGCGCTCGACGACAACTGGGATGACGTAGCGAGCACCGTGGAACTGGCGGCCGACGTGCCGAGCGACGCGCTGAAGGGACTCTCGGAGTTCTCGCACGTCGAGATCGTCTTCTTCGCGGACTGGGCCGAAGACGTCCCGCCCGCGCCGTGGCACCGGCACCCGCGCGGCAACGAGAACTGGCCCGACGTGGGTGTGTTCGCTCAACGCAACAAGGACCGCCCGAACCGCATCCTGCTCACCACCGTCGAGCTCGAAGAAGTGGGCGAGCGCTTCTTGCGCGTGCGCGGCCTCGACGGCATCGACGGCACGCCCGTCCTCGACATCAAGCCGGTCTTTCGCTGGAGCGTCCCGCGCGGCGAGCTTCGCGTCGCGACCTGGAGTGAAGAGCTCGGAGAGAGCTACTTCTAAGGTCTAGGGCCGCGTCACCGAGCGCGGCTGGGCCAGAAGCAACGCGTCGACAGCCTCTCGCGGCGGGCACGTGGCCGGACCCAACGACGCGATGGCAATCGCCGCAGCCGCGTTGGCGCGCAGCAGAGACTCCAGTGGCGACGTCCCTCGCGCGAGTTCGGCGATGACGACGCCGTTGTGGACGTCACCCGCTCCATTGGTATCAACGACCACCGCGCGAAAACCCGGTGCACGCAACGTCCCTTCGCGACCGACGCTCACGCATCCGTTCTTTCCGTCGCGCACGACCACTCGATCACAGTTCCAACGCTCACGTAGAGTCCTCGCGCAGTCCGCGACGTCCTCATCACCACTGAGCAACCTCGCCTCGCGCGCGTTGGCGAGCAGCCAATCGGTCCGTCGAAGAACCGTCGCAATGATTGTCGGCTCAATGTCAGCCGCGCGCGGACCCGGATCGAACGCCACGACCACCTCGGGGGCGAGTGTGCCCAGCCACTCGCTCACGATGTCGGCGACTTGGGGGTAGACGACGTTGTAGCCCGACACGTAGACCACGTCGCGCGCTCCCAGGCTCGTCGCCGACAGTTCCTCGGAACGGATGGTCAGTTCTGCCCCCGACGAGGTCACAAAGGTGCGTTCGCCCGTTTGGTCCACGAGCACGACACAGACGCCGAGGTCTAATTCGTCGCGGGCCGCGACCAGCACTTCGATGCCTTCTGCGCCGAGGAGGTCGCGGGCGATGTCCGCAAATGGACCAGCACCCAGTTGTCCGAGGTACAGCGCTTCGAGTCCCTGTCGTCGGGCGGCGCTCATCATGTTGAAGCCGCCGCCGGCGCTCACCAGGCGCCGCGAGGACAGTGAGTCTCCCCCGGGCTCGGGCAGGGCGGTGATCATCAACGTGAAGTCAATCATCACGGTGTCCAGGCACACCACGCGTGGGTGAGGGGACGGCACCTAGGAGTTCGCAATCCAATCGATCGAACCGACGACCGTCGCCTGTCGCGGGAACACCTTTTCAATCAGGACCCGATGGACCTCGGGGTCCGCATCGGCGCAGGCGTCAGAGACGATGGTGAGCCGGTAATCCAGGTCGGCCGCCTGTCGAGTCGTCGAGAGGACAACACCACTCGTGGCGATGCCGGTGAGGACCAGGTGGTCCACCTCGAGCGAGCGAAGCACGACGTCGAGGTCCGAACCCGCGAAGGCGCTCACCCGTCGCTTGGTCACCAGGACGTCGCCTTGGCGCGGCGCCAGACGCGGGTGAATCTGCGTGGACTCCGAAGTCTCGTCCATGGGCTGTGCGCTCTTGAGTGCGGAGAAGCTCTGGTTGCGAGAACTGACTTCGGGCGCTCCGGGGCGAAAGGCAACGCGCACGAAGATGATCGGCATCTCGCGCTCTCGCGCTGCGGCGATCACTCCTTCGAGCGTGTCAAATAGCGTCTCGGCCTGGTCCGCGACGCGCGCGACGATGCCGTTTTGCAGGTCCATTACCAGTAGGGCTGAGCGCATTGCGTACCTTTCGTCGACTACTTCTTCTTGACGAGAGCAGACTCGGTCTTGATGAGCTTCGCGAACTCCGCCGTCACCGTCACGTTCAAGTTCGCAACCTGGGTCTCGGTCATCGGCGCCTTCTTGTTCTGCAAGAAGAGGATCTCGCTCTGGGAGATTCGCAGCTGATTGTGGGCGAAAGCCTTGAGCATCGTGTTGAACGAGGCGTCAGGACCATCGGCGTGCGCCAACATCTCGTGGGCCTCACCTTCGAGGAGCTGATTGGCGTAGATGCCAACCGACGCGGTCGCGGTGGACGACTGGAGGGCGGATGCGTCAGTCTGCATTGCGACGAGCGTCGCGGCCTCACCCTCCACCCAGAGATTGAAATTTACCGGCGTATTCTTGTCGACGGAGCCCATCACGTTCACGTCCGACGCGATGTCGGACGTGAGATAGAAGATGTTGCCGACGACGCCCGAGAGAGTGACCGACGACTTCGTCACGAAGTATTCCTGGTACGACGTCGCCAGCAGGTTCACGTCGGTGACGTAGAGGTTCAGGGACTCGCGATACTTCTTTTGCACGTTGGACTTCGACGCGCGCGCCGCCAGACTCGAGAGTCCGATCATCGACGTTTGTGCGCTCTTGAGAAGAGTCGCTCGTTCCTTCTTGCATTTGGCGGTGCCACAGAGGAAGTACGTCCGGACATGTGTGAGGTAGTTGTAGGTGGTGTTGAGGACACTCGGCACAATACCCGCAGGCGTCGCCGCTCCCGCGCTCGACGTGACGACCATGGGGCTGGCGAACGCGGCGACGAGGCACCCCAGGGTCGCGAAACGACGTAGTGAACTAGACATGGTGGAGTGCTCCTCGTTGCACATACCCTAGCCAAACGATCTTTGGCACCTTTTTGCGATGTGGTGAAGATTTCTGGATTTCTTACGGGATTCATACGTCTCGAGTGAGACGCCCAGGGAGACAATCAGGCGACTGACCTCGTGATCCAGTACTGCGTCGCTGACCTCACCCGTATGATCGCCTCGCCGCAATTCTGTCCGGCGCGAGCTCCGGTCGGGTTACAGTTCAACACCGCGATCGACGCGCCACAGCGGCTACGGATTAGGGAAGCTTCGCCGTTCTCTCTCGAGCGGCATGAACGACTTCATCACGTCGACCTCGGGTTCTTCACGGTGTGCAACCATTCCCCTTCGATCAGCGTCGGCGACACTGGGCACGGCCCCGCTGGGTTCGCGGTTGGCACGTTGACACGTTCACCTCACCGCGGACAACGTCGGGACCTGAGTCGCACGGCAATCCGTCCGTAGCTCCTCACTTCAGTACTCCAGCGCTCCAGCACCACCGGCCTAGTCTGGACACATGACGAGATCGCCTCGCGAACGACGGCCTGGTCGTGCGCGAGGTGGTGTTGCGCTGGGCGCTGTTCTGCTTTCACTTGTCGTGTTCGCCCCGA
Organism: Acidimicrobiaceae bacterium; assembly: GCA_003168075.1. Classification (GTDB taxonomy): domain Bacteria; phylum Actinomycetota; class Acidimicrobiia; order Acidimicrobiales; family RAAP-2; genus RAAP-2. The sequence continues at coordinate 5,870 of PMTL01000175.1, read as the reverse complement.
CGTCCTTCGCGTTGGTTCCTCGCGCCGCCCAGAGCGTCAAACCACCCTTTGGAATATCACTCAACTCGCGCATGTCGGCGCTCTTTCACGCGCTGGCTCTCAACTCGCTACCGCTCGCTGAGCGACTCTTCTTTCCCGAGTCGGCGTACGTCGCGATGAAAACTGGTCGCATCCCCGCTCCGGCGAGTGATTACGCGAGCCGCCTCATCGCCTTTTATCGTCTCGACCTCGGCGCCTATCACGCGGTCATGTTCACCAGGGGCACGGCCACTTTCATCGGTGTGAACGTGAACGCCACGGACGCCAACTGGATCGCTCCGGGAGTCTGCGAAAACTCCATTGGCTACTGGCACGTCCCGGACGTGCGCCTGGTGTATCGCGTCAAAGGTATCGAGCGATCAGTGGCGGTCGCGTCGCTCATTTCGTGGCGCGGTGTGTGGTACGTGGTGCACCTGGGACCCAATCCACGTCCCCAGAACGTCGGCACCGTGGACGCGCCAGCCCTCGGGCGTGGTGTCGCCGGTGGCCCCTGGAGTTGCTAAGCGCCCTTGGGGACGCTGACCCGACCGGTCGCGCCGATCAGTGCCGCCGTGGCTCCGAAGTCCTGCGTGGAGAGCTCGTTCATGAATGCCCACGTTGCGTGCGTCGGGTCGAGCACCGCTTGGCCGCCGGACTCAATGGCAATTGGCGTCACCGAGGCAGACTCGAGGACTCCTCGAGCGTTCATCGAGACGTGCAGAATCGCCGACAATGACAGGTCGCCCACGCTGGCGAAGGCGTCGTAGTTGGTGAAGTCACCGAGGCTGTAAGCGATGAGGTGGTCCTTGTACCACTCCATACCACGCAACACGTGCGGACCACTGGCGATGACCAGGTCCGCCCCATCATCGATGACCGCGTGCGCGAATTCGTACGGATTGCCCCGGTTCTCTCCGAAGTAGATCTCCGTGGCTCGCGTGACGTGATCAGCAGTGGTCCCCTCGGCGCCGGAGTGCATGTAGACCACCACCACTTGGGCTTCACGCTTCGCCTGGGTGATGAGCTGGGCGGCCTGGGTGAAGTTGAGCATGTCGTTGGTCAACGCATACGGCGCGAAGTCGACGAAGGCGACACTGACGCCGTCGGTGTGCACGACGCCGATCTGGCCCGGCAATCCGGCCTGGACGATGCCCGCGGCACGCAGGGCGGCCGACGTGTCGGCTTCGCCGGTGGCCCCATAATCGTACGAATGGTTGTTGGCGCTGTTGAGGACGGTGAAGCCAGTACTTCGGTAGACCTGGGCGAACGACGGCGGCACCCGAAAGGCGTAGCACTCAGTGGACGTCGGTCCGCATTTGGACGAACCTCCGTTGGTCATCGTCCCTTCTAGGTTGCCGAACACGATGTCCGCGGCCAGTGCCGCTTTGACCGGGGCGAAGTACGCGATGGAGTTTGAGGGCAACTGCGGGGTGTCGCCGAGATCTGTGTCGCCCACCGCGGACATGGTGAAGCTCGGAGTCGCGGGTGCCACGGTGGTCGTCGGGGGCAACGTCGTCGACGTCGTGGAAGTCGTGGTCGTTGTCGTCGAACGGGTCGCGACGTACGTGCCGCTAGCGCCACCAACGAGAACGACGAGAATCACCAGGCCCCACCACCAACGACGAGAGGACGATGACGGCCGAGCGTGTCGAGCTACCACGGTTGGGCTTCACCCGGCGAGCGCGAGAGGAACACCGCGAAGAAATCCTTGGTGCTGGTGTAGAGGAACCGGCCCGGGATCTGATTCGGGTTGGGCACGTCGAGGGTCGGCTTCGCCGCCCCCGGTCCGGCGTAGGTGACGAAGATTGGCCACTCGGGGTTGATGTCGAGTTCCATCGCGCGCACGCAGTGCAGCGTGACCATGATCCTGGCCATCGAGGCGGCTGTCTGGTCCGACGCTGCGGCGTAGATCAAGTTGCCGTTCTTATCGATACCGAGCGCCGAGCGCCACACGGCGGGCGCACCATGCAGCGTCAATCCCCAGGCGTAATTGTTGGCGGTGAGCGCCGTCGGCGCGGAATTGTTCACGAGTAACGGCAGGTTCTGTCGCGCCATCAACACCGTCGGTCCCGGATTGGATCCCGCGGCCCACTGCGTGATGCCCACCGTGCCATTGGTGTAGCGCACGAGGGTCGCCAGACCCTTGAGCATCGGGAAGTACAAGGTGTGGTTGGTATAGAAACCCGCCGCGCCATCTTTCTCATAGAAACCCGAATTAAACGTCGCCAGCAGCCGCGAGATCCCCGTCGAGGGCACTGCTTCGGGCCCGCGCGACAGGTTCGTCACTCCGGGACCTTCGTAGCCGAGGTAGAGGCCCAGATCCGTGGCCGCCGTGCGAATCCAACCGGCGTAGGCGACGACGCCAGCGGCTTGGCCCTGGAGATGGAAATTCAACAACGCCACGACCGGACCGTGACCGGCCCACGTGTCACGTACGGACCAGTTCACGCACGACGTCGTGGCGTGCTGGGCGCCCGGCGCGATTGCGCTTTGGCACACGGGAGCTGGCGAGGACACGACACGGCTGGAGGGCGCCGCCGACCTCGAGGCCATCGTGGCACTGGCGCGCGAGCTGACGGTGAGCAGGGCCAAGGACCCAAGTACCGTCGCGATCGCGACGACGCCGCGACGAGCGCGGCGCGATACGACGGTGGAGGCGATGTGGTGAAGCGCAAGACAGCTGACGGCGGATTTCATAGCACCTCTCTTGTTCAACGTTAACGGTTGACCCGCCCGGCTCGAAGTCTTTGCTCGAGCCGACGACGCCCGTCACGTGTGAATCGAGGGTGGACCGATGGTGCTCTCCATGTTGTCGGGAGTCGACTGAATGAGGACCCCGGCGCTGATGAGTGCCACGACGAGGGCGCCCACCGCGACGATCCGCCAGTTCCACGAGCCGCCCAGACGTTCTCCAAAGATCCACGCGCCCAGTAGAACGCTCACGATCGGGTCGACGATGACGATGGCGGTCTGTGAGGAGCGCAGCGGTCCGACGTGCAAGGCCGTCTGCTCACAGAACAGTCCCGCGACTCCGCACACGATGAAGGCGTAGAAGGGCCAGCGCGTCAACAACCCCGCGTACCCGAAACGCGAGATCACGTCCGTGCACTCCTTGATATACGCAGCCTCCAGGGCCCAAAGCAGCGCCGTCGCGGTCCCGAACAGCGCCGCTCGCCGTCCTGGTGCGCCCTTGAGCGCACACAGGACCAATATGACCACTGCCGCCACGCACCACGCACTCGGAGCAAACCAGCGCAGTACGTGCACGGACGATCCGCTCGCTCGAGTCGTCGCGAACAAAAACACGCCGAGCGACACTGCGGTCAACAACGAGGCGGTCCACGCACGCGGTGCGACGACCTGACCTAACCACACTCGGCGCAGGGCCAGCGCAAGGACCAGCTCGAACACGAGCAATGGCTGCACCAGCGACATCGCCGCAAAATGCAGGGCCAGAGATTGAAAGAGGAGTGAGCCTCCCATCGCGATCCACCCCACCAACCACAGGGGATGGTGCAGCAGGAAGACCACGAATCGCCATCCACTTTTGTGCTTCGTTGATGACGTGCTCGCGATGTGTTGGGCTGTCACTCCGAGACCATTGGCGAAGGCGGTGAGAAGCGCACAGACGATGGCGATGACGTCGTGCAACGCCACACTTCGGGTCATGGTGTCAGGCTACGTCTGGTCGAGTCTCGACTCGGAACCTGATCGACGGAGGTTCTAAACTCACAGCATGACACCACTGATTCATCACCTCACCCTCTCGGTTTCTGACGTCGACGCCTCGGCGCGTTGGTACCAACAACTCCTCGGTGAGGCGCAGGTGGTGCCGCGCACGATGCCGGGATGGCGGCGCATCCGTATGATTTGGCCGGACGGACTGATTATTGGCGTCACCCAGTTCGACGACGTCACTGACTCCGGGCCGTTCAATCATCTGCGCATCGGACTCGACCACGTCGGGCTGTCGTGCAGTTCCGAAGAGGAAGTCCACGAGTGGGCTGAGAAGATCACCAAACTCGGATTCGAGCGCGGACCCGTCGAAGTGGCCCCCTACGGGTGGGTGGTAACGGCCCGCGATCCCGACAACATCCCGGTCGAGTTCTTCTGCCCGTCGTGAATCGCGCTCCTCGACCGGTTGGCGAGTCAAGCGAAGTTATTTAGCGCAAGTGATAATTCTCCGTTCACACTGACATGGAGTAGTTACCATCACAAGTAGAGACGATCCCGCGAAGGCGACGTGAGCATGATTCGAAAACTATTGACCATTGTGGTCGCAGCCGCAACCTTGAGCGGCGCGGGCGATGCAACGATGGCGGGTGCCGCCTCGCCCACGTTGAGCGTGGCGGGGAACGGACTGAGCATTGCGCGCTTGGGCACCGGAGAATCGGCCGCCATGGCGACGATAACTCGAGCCATTGGCCGTCCAACCATTCACCTCAGCGCTGATCCGGGCCTGGAAAACTGTGGGGTGAGCGCCACGGCAACATGGCATTCGATGATCGTCTTCTTCAATCGCAATCGACTCGTCGGTCTCTCCTTCGGTCCCGGGCACATCCCGAAGGTGACGACGCCTGCGGGCCTTCGACTGGGCGATAGCCTCAGCCAGGCGCGCGCGATTTACCCAAAGAAACTTACGACGTCGGGGAGCCAAGCGGGCACCTGGTTCGCTGCGACACCGTCAGGTCGAATCGACGGCTTCCTGAATCCGAGTACCGCACGCGCGCCTCAGCCCAACGCTCGCATTGAGACAATCGAGGTTGGGGTGGTCGGTTGTCCCGCCATGTCGCCGTGAGCCCCAGCGCCACATAATTCTCGGAGAACTCGTCTCAGTGCGGCGCGTCGTGCAGCGCGAGAGCGATGCGCGTCGCCGACCAGAACAAGGACTCTCGAATACTCGTTGCCCGGTCCCAATGCCGGTTGTCCCATGTGTCGCCGGCCACCATGTCGCCGGCATAGAGCACGTGGGCAAGTCGAAGTTGGCGATACTCGGCCAGTGCGATCAACGCTGACGCTTCCATGTCGACCATGTGACAGCCCTCGGCGATTCGCCGACGAATGCGCGACCGGGTTTCGCGGAACATAGCGTCCGTCGTCCACGTCCGCCCAACGAAGTGGGGCACCCCGAGGTCGTCCAAAATACGGTCGGCGACGTCGACTCCAAGGGCTTGAGCCGAGATAGTTCGCGACGGTCGCGCGTAATGAGAGCTGGTCCCCTCGTCGCGGACCGCGCTCTGCACCACCATCACGTGACCCAGGTCGAAGTCCGGGTTCAATGCTCCGGCCCCGCCGCACGCCACGAACGTTGTGATGCCAAGGGCGACGGCTTCTTCGGTGACTCCGACCGCCAGCGGTGAGCCAACACCAGGATGAAGGACGCTCACCGTTCGACCGTCAACGGACACTTCGTAAATGCTGTTCGAACCGATTTCGCTGCGAAGGATATAGCGAGGTGCGAGGACGCCTCGCCCCTCAAGGTCCGCAAGAAGATCATTAAAAAAACACAACACCGCCACCGGAGCAATGGGCTGGGGAGTATGAAGCAGTTGGGCCTCGATAACACCGGGCTCTCCCAAGTCGTCTTCGAAAAGAGGCAAGTCGTCCGGGTGAGGCATGGAGGAAGGTTACTTGCGTGAACTTGGTACTTCGATAGTGGCTAAGCCCGCAGATAGTCGAACCGCACTCAAGGTCCCAACGTCAGATTCACCATCGTGTTGAGAACGCGAGAATTGGATGATGGTGCCAGGACGAACCAACGCCTCATTTTTGCACTTTCGTGCCCCCGGCAGGATTCGAACCTGCGCTCACGGTTTAGGAAACCGATGCTCTATCCCCTGAGCTACGAGGGC
>PMTL01000202.1 GCA_003168075.1 Acidimicrobiaceae bacterium | reverse complement strand
CGCGTGGCGGCCGTCATCTGGGCGGCCGGCGTGACCGCGAACGGCACCCTGTCCACCGACGTGCAGGACAAGGCCGGCCCCGGGGGGCGAATCCGCGTCACGTCGATGTTGCAGCTCGAAGGGCGCACCAAAGTCTGGGCCGTCGGCGATTCCGCGGCGATTCCGAGTGGCGACAATACTTATTATCCCCAACTCGCGCCCGTCGCGATGCAGTCGGGTCGTCACGTCGCCCAGCAGATCGTGCGCCAGCTCGAGGGGAAGCTGCCGCTGCCCTTCAAGTTCCACAACAAGGGGATCATGGCCACCATTGGTCGCCACGCGGCGGTCGCCACCTTGCCCAAGGGCCCGACGATCAAGGGCACCCTGGGCTGGCTCGCGTGGCTGGGTCTTCACCTGTGGTACCTGGTGGGCTTTCGTAACAAGTTGCGAGTGATGATCAACTGGACGTGGCGGTACTTCGACTGGCCATCAGGCCCACGCCTCATCGTCGCCGATGCGGAAACGGCGGATTAGACCACGCCGGACGTAGGCTCAACGTGGCGTGTGCCAAGCGGTCGCGCCGTAGTCGAGTAATCATGGAGCCCATGGACTATCGCGATGAAACGCGCCGCGTCAATGAATTGTTGGTCCGCTGGAACGCTTTGCGGATGACGGAGGTCTACCGCCGCACCCGGTTCACCATGCAGCGCGACGCCGCGCTCGCTCGCTGGCACGCGAGTGGTCTGCACAGGGACGAACTGGCGAACTTCGTCGACTTTCGCGTGTCGCGCGGGGTGACAGCTCTGTCAGAGGCGATTGAGATCGAAGATCACAGCTCTGTCTCGTACGCGTGGTGCCGAGAACAAATCTCCACCATGGAGCACCGGTCGGAAAAAGAGAAGATAAAGCTCCTGGCGGCAATTCGTGACGCCAGTGAAAACGCGATTCGCCGCGACATGAGATATCTCGCGACATTGACGTCCACGTACCAGTTCGAGGTCAAGGAGCTGGAGGAATTCATTGACGAACAAGTCGTGGACACCTCTGGCTGAGCCCCCTCTCGTTGGTGGCCTGAAGTGACGACGATCCTTGTTCGGTATATTACAATGAAATAAATTTTTACTCCCAACTTGAAGTTTGCAGTTTTTACTGTCAGACTCATTTCAGGTTCAGCGTCGCTGGGTACTTCAATAAGAGGGGGAGTTGTATGAATGAAATGTGTCGTGATGAGCAATCATCGGTCACGAACGTGAAGTCTGCGGGAGGAAAAAAGGGTCGCAAGCGGTCAGGCGCGCGCTTTGGCGTTTCAACTCGGCTCCTCACCGGTGCGGTTCTGGCGGCTGGCCTCGTGACGTATGGGGCAAGTATTCCTGCAGCGAGCGCGGCACAGCACAACGTGAACATCGTTCTGGGCGGCGGGACTGACTTCTCTGACGCGTCGCTGTACTACGCCGTAGGACTCCTTGAAACTCAGGGCATCTCGGTTACCGTGAACAACCTCGCCGACCCTTCCTCCGCTCTGGAGGCCGTGGTCTCGGGCAAGTCCAACATCTACATCGGTGATCCGATGGAAGCTGCGTTGGCAGTTGCCAATGCGAATGCCCCCCTTCTGTACGTGGGCACGGTGGAGCAGACGACTGACTATGAGATTCTGTCACTGCCCAAGTACACGTTGAAGAACCTCGCAGGTGCGACATTGGCGACCGCGGGACCCGGCACTGCCGGAGCCATTATTGCCAATGCCGCGTTTGCCAAGATCGGCGTGAAGCCCTCAAGCTTGCAGTCCGTGAAGGTCGGAGGTACGAGCGCCCGTGTGGCGGCGATCCTGTCGGGTCAAGTGGACCTGGCGCCGGTTCTTGCGCCGTCTGCAGTCGCCGCAGTGCAAACCGGAAAGGTGAAGATCCTCCTCAACGCGGAGCCGTTCTCGGCAAGTACCTGCAAGAAGGACTGATCGCTAGCAGCGGCTTTGTCAAGAACTACCCGACGATTGTGCAAGCTGTCGTCAGTGCGTTCATCACCTCGAGCCGCTGGGCGTACGCCCACGAGGGCGCCTTCATTCATGAGGCTGACGCCACTCAGTTGGTTGGGTCGTTGACGGGCCAACAGCAGGAAGCGTCGTGGCAGCAACTCCACAACGCCTCGTTCTACGCAGTGAACGGTGCGATCTGCCCGAATGCCATCATCCAGACCGAGCGCTATACCTACGCCGCTGGGGGAAGTTTAGCCAAGGGCAACACTCCCGCCTACTCGAAGTGGGTTGACAACACCTTCGTGAAGAAGTATCTGAAGGCAGATCACCAAGTCACCACTTTGTGCTGATCTAGGTGACGTCGTTCAGGCACTGCGGTTCGCGTCCTTCGCGGCGCGAACCGCAGTGCCTGATGTGCTGTAGTGACGGATTTTTCACCGTGATTCCTTGCGAATCGCAGATGCAATGTGAGGTGACCGGATTGCGATTAGCGTCCGGCGTAAGGGACGCGATGGTCCGTGTCGTACGTCAGCAGTGAGACTCAGCGGTACGAATCTCGGGAGTCGTCGCGACTCGCGAGGAAGAATGGCAAGAGAGCGCAGATGATGGCGAGCCGAGGACGTGGCAACAGTCACCGTGGCTGCGTCTTTCCTTCGGCACGTAGTGCGGTAGTGGGTAGTGGCATTACCAAAGAATCACCGCTCGCGGTGAGTAGAGGGAGCAAATGAAGTGACGACTGTGAATCTTGATGACAGATCGGTGCAGGCTCCCAGACTGGAACCAGTGGCGAAGACGGGACTGCTAGAGCGACTCCTGGCGCGCGACTACGTCGTGAGACTACTCTCCGTGGTGAGCGGTCTCCTCCTGTGGGAACTCATCGGTTCGCATTATCCCTATTCGATGTCATCACCGTGGGGTGTGGTTCGCGCGATCAACAAGTACCTCAGTCCTCAGGTGTTACCGGCCGGACTACAGACCCTGAGGACCTTCAGTCTCGGCTTCGCGATATGTATCGTCGCGGGCATTCCCATCGGCCTGGCGATGGCCCGCATCAAATTTTTCAGAATCGCGTTAGAGCCCTATGTGATGACGCTGAACTCGATGCCAATGCTGGCGATCTTCCCATTGCTGATCATCGGTTTCGGTATTGGAATTCAGCTCCGCGTGGTCGCCACCGTGCTCTTTGGAATCTTTCCTGTCATTGTCAACACGTTGGTCGGGGCGTCGCGCGTGGACTTCAACTTAGAAGACGTGGGACGTTCATTCGTCGCATCAGGCTGGAAACGGTTGACGACCTTTATCTTTCCGGGAAGTCTTGACTATATCTTTACGGGCGTTCGAGTCGGCTTCGGCCACGCGATGATCGGTACGATCGTTATCGAGTTGGAGGCGTCGATGGTGGGCTTCGGTTCACTGTTACAGCAGTACAGCCAATATCTCGAGTTGGGGGCGTTCTTCCTCGTCGTGATGATTCTGGGCACCTTCAGTAT
>PMTL01000195.1:7437-21966 GCA_003168075.1 Acidimicrobiaceae bacterium | reverse complement strand
CGCCGACACTGTTCGCCGACGCGGACTACCGCGTCGTGATCAGTGGCAATCAGGCCTCCATCCGAGGCGCCGCCAAGCTCTTCTACAGCTGAGCGAGGGCGACCGCGCTCTGAGCGAGGACACCGGCGAGGATCCGACACGAGGCGTCTTGCACCTGGAAGTCCGGGCTGTGGTGCATGCCACTCGACCCGTCGGCATTGGCGCCGCCGATGAACATGTAACACCCGGGCACTCGATTCATGAACTCCGAGACGTCGTCGCTGGGNNGACTCCACGCATCAAGGACCGCAACCGCTTGAGTGCTTCGACCTGTTGATCAGCGGTGAAGGTTCGGAGCGATCCCTTGAGCACCGCGTGGCGCGGTACGACGTTCATCGCGGTGCCGGCGTTGATGACACCGGCCGAACACGCGCAGTTCGTTCCTTCGAAGGAAAGGCCGTCGACGACCTCACCTAGTCGCGGAGCCAAATAACTGACGGCGAGAATGACGTTGCCCTCGGTGCTCGCCATCGCTCCGTGACCGCCTTGGCCCTTGATGTGAATCGAGATCGACGCGGCTTCACTCATCATCACGCCGGGCTTCGTTCCGACGAAGCCGAGCGGTGCGAGCGACGACACATGGGCGCCGATGACGACGTCAACCGGATTCGAGATCAACACGCCGCCCTCGATCATCGCGAGCGCCCCACCCGATCCCTCTTCGGCCGGTTGAAACAGCAACGTGAACTCACCAGCGAGCTNNACGTCGTGGCCGCACGCGTGCATGACGCCTTCGTTCACCGAAGCGAACGAGATCCGGTTCTCCTCGGTGACGGGCAGTCCGTCGATGTCAGCGCGGATCATGATTCGCCGCCCCGGTTTGGCCCCACGCAGGACGGCTACGGCGCCGGTCTCCGTGGGACACGTCGCGAGTTCCCACCCAAGTTCGACGAGTCGATCGCGCACGACCTGAGTCGTGCGGTGCTCTTGAAACGCCAGTTCCGGGTGGGCGTGAAGGTCGTGTCGAAGTTCCACCATGGACTCCTCGACGTCGTCGAGGAGTCGCGGGAGATCGTCCGTAAAGTTGCTGGTCATAGAGGCATGGTACCTAGTTGACCGGGGAGTAGCCGAAGGGCGTTCGACTACAATTGAAGGTCAGCACCAATGCGGCTGTAGCTCAGCGGATTAGAGCATCGGTCTACGGAACCGAGGGTCGGGGGTTCGAATCCCTCCAGCCGCACCAACCAGCCTCTTTGGGCTCCCCATGATTTCGGGGTGGTACTCTGCGGTCATGCCGCATAGGCGCCGGCGAGTACCAAGGACCCTCAGGGGTGTTGCGGCGTCCGCGTGCGTGTTGGGCTCGGTGGCGGTCGCGGACTCGGCTGCGGTCGCCACCGAAGCGCCCTCTCACGTGGCATACGTTGCTGGCACCATCTTGCCCGGCACCAACTGTCCGGTATTTCCCGCCGACAATGTCTGGAACACGTCAATCGCACAGCTCCCGGTTAACGTGAACTCGGCGCGTTGGATGGCGGCAATGAATGCGTCATCGACGTACCTGCACCCCGACTACGGTCCGTCGGGCAATCCTCATCAGCCTTACGGCATACCGTGGAACGTCGTGCCCGTGCACGTCACGTTCACTCGTATCGCTTTTCAGTACGCGTCCGAAAGCGATAAGGGGCCCTACCCGCTGACGCTGAACACGCCGATCGAAGGGGGATCGGACCGTCACGCGTTGATGGTGGACCCGCACGCGTCGGCGACCTCGAGTGCCTGCACGCTCTTTGAGACCTACGACACCTATTTCCATGCCGGCGGCAAATCGACGGCGGGTTCGGGAGCAATCTGGAAGCTGACCTCGAATGCGTTACGACCCGCGACCTTCACCTCCGCTGACGCCGCGGGACTTCCGATCTTGCCGGGATTGGTCAACTACAACGAAGTGATGAGCGGTGCCATGGACCACGCGATTCGCTTCACGGCCCAATGCACCAACCAGGCGTACCTATGGCCGGCGCGACACGAAGCAGGACAGGCGGCGCCACAGTGTCCGCCTATGGGTGCTCGCTTTCGCCTGCGCGCGTCGTACACGTTGCCTCGTTCTCAGTGCAGCGTCTTTTGTCAAACGGTGCTGACCACGATGAAGACCTACGGACTCATCTTGGCCGACAACGGCAGCAATTGGTACTTCCAGGGGACCGCCGACACCCGTTGGACGTACACGCAGGTCGATCAGCTCAAGGCAATTCGGGCGAGCGCCTTCGTAGCGGTCAATGAATCGTGTCTCGAGATCTCCGCGTCGTCGGGACAGGCGCGACAGCCGGGTACCGCGACGTACGCGTCGCGCTGTCGCGGTTAGGGCAACGTCAATTCAACGCGCCACGTGACGTCCGTGAGGCTGGGAGTGCGGCAGTGTCGCTCGTGTACTCTGCCCTCGTGAGACGGCCAGTCTCCGTGGGCACTGGTGACACTGCAGGCACTGGTGACACAACTGGTCCGTCTTCTCGATACGTTTTTGTCTCGCGGGGTGTGACGTGGCGCGCGGGCACTCGGGTTGTCGAGTGACTGCACGAACTGGATCTGACGCGAAGAATCTGCTCCTCGCCACCTTGTTGGGCGCCGGTCGCCACACGCCCGACAAGGTGGCAATGACGTCGGCGAGCGGATCAATGACGTACGGTCAACTCGACGCGCTTTCCGCGCAACTCGCGCACGTCTTGGTGGACTTGCACGGCGTGTCGCGTGGCGACCGCGTAGCGGTGCAGTTAGCGAAACGACCCGAGGTGTTGGCTCTCAACATTGCGTGCGCTCGCGTCGGGGCGATCTACGTTCCTCTCAATTCCAGCTACACCGACCGTGAGGTGGCTGATCTGTTGGACGACGCCGCTCCGGTTCTTCTGGTGCGTGACGAGGTGATCAACCACACGACGCCGCGCGTGGGAATCGGCGATCTACTGATTGGCTCGTCGGGGTTCGAGACGATATTTGAGGACGAGGAGTGCGGGGTTCACACTCCTGCGGCCATGCTCTTCACGTCGGGCACGACCGGTCGACCCAAGGGAGCGGTGCTCAGCCACGCGAATCTGTCGTTCGGTTGCCACACTTTGAATGACGTCTGGGGTATCACCTCCGACGACGTGCTGGTGCACGTGCTGCCGCTCTTTCACGTGCACGGACTCTTCGTCGCGGCGTATTGCTCACTGTCGAGCGGGGCGACCATGCGGTTCCACGACGGTTTCAATGTGGGAGAGGTGCTCGGCGCTTTTGCCGAGTCGACCCTCATGATGGGTGTACCAACGCACTACACCCGACTGCTGGACGATGAGCGCTTTACGGCGCAGCGTACGGCGAAAATGCGGCTTTTCGTCTCGGGTTCGGCGCCGATGTTGCGCTCCACACACGAGGAGTTCTTCGCACGCACGGGCCAGCGGATTCTCGAGCGCTACGGCATGACCGAGACGGGCATGATCACATCCAACCCACTTTACGGCGAACGCAAACCTGGCACCGTCGGTCCGGCATTGCCGGGCGTGGAAGTCCGCGTGACCGGCGGGTCGCCGGGTGCCGTTGAAGTGCGCGGCCCCAACGTCTTCGCGGAATACTGGAACCGTCCGCAACTTCGCACCAGCGAGTTCACGCCCGACGGATTCTTCAAGACCGGCGACGTGGGTGTCCTCGACGACGACGGCTACCTCGAGATCGTGGGCCGTTCCAGGGACCTCATCATTACTGGCGGACTCAATGTCTACCCCAAAGAACTCGAACAGGTGATTGACGAGTTTCCCGGCGTCCTCGAGTCGGCCGTCATCGGCGTTCCCGACGCGGACTTCGGAGAGGCTGTCACGGCGGTCGTGGTGGCTCAGCCGGGTGTCGCGCTCGACGAGAGCGAGTTGCGCGAACGTGCCCAGGCATCGATGGCATCCTTCAAGATTCCCAAGAGTTTCGTGTTCGTTAGCGAACTGCCGCGCAACACAATGGGAAAAGTCGAGAAGGCTCGACTGCGGGTCGACGTGGCACAACTGCTGCGTGGCGATTGACGAGTGCTTCAGGAGACGACGTTCGTTGGAATCCGTTGCGCCGTCACCAGAACGTCGTTCGAGGCGACCTCAAGCGAGCCTCGCGTGCCGAGTTCGTAGTGGCCAGCCTCGCTAGATCACACGTCAATTTTTGACGATCACGTCGGCCGATCCGATCTCCAGGCGTGTCGTGGCCGTAACAACTGCGAAGTGTTGATTACCACTTCGCCATCAACGGCCATTTGGTGAAATCACGGGACGCAACGGTGTTAAGAATGGCCGAGTACATCGACCCTGAAAGGTTCCCCATGACTGAGCACATTGAAGAAGGATTGCCGGATTTTTCTGACGCCGAAAGCGTCGGTGTCGCGCATCGCGTCTTAGGCACCACCCTGCCGGTGCTCGAAGTTCAATTGCAATCGGGCCAGTCGGTCATCTCCCAGGGCGGCGAAATGTCGTGGATGACACCGGCGGTCACGATGACCACCCAGACCAGCGGCGCTGGCGGCGCGGGTATCGCAGGAGTGTTCAAGCGTGCGGTCGCCGGCGGGACGATCTTCATGTCGCAGTACACGGCGCAGGGTGGTGTGGGCGTCGTGGCGTTCGCTGCCAAGATGCCCGGACACATCCGCGCCATCAACGTCAACGCGAATCGAGAGTTCATGGTGTCACGTCACGGGTTTCTCGCCGCCACTGACGGAGTCACCCTGAACCTGGGATTCCAACAGAAGCTTGGCGTGGGCATTTTCTCGGGCAACGGGTTCATCCTGCAGCGCATTGCCGGTGAGGGAACCGCGTGGATTGAACTCTCGGGCGAACTCGTTACCTACGACCTAGCGGCGGGTGAGTCGATGATGGTGCACCCGGGCCACGTCGGGCTCTTTGACGCCACGGTGCAACTCGATATTCAGATGGTCAAGGGCATCAAGAACATGCTCTTTGGCGCCGATGCCATATTCCTCGCCAAATTGACCGGTCCGGGCACGGTGTACCTACAGACGATGACCATTCCCGGACTGGCCCACGCCATTGCGCCGTACCTGCCCTCCAACGAGGGCAGCGGCAGTGGGGGGATCAATATTGGTGGCTTCAAACTGGGCTGATTTCGGCCCCTCCTGGAGGTGATGTGTCACCCGGCCCCTACACTTCTATTCCCGCGAGACGTCGGGTACGAGAGGAGCCGCCATGGAGATGTCGCAACTTCGAGAAGCCCCCTACGAGGTCGGACGATCGCGCCTGTTCGACACGATGAATCTGCACGCGGGGCCCTTCGCGCACGTCTGTCGGCTGGCGAATCCCGAAGGTGCTCGCATGAGCCTGCACTACGCGCCGGGCGTACGTGTCGAGGCGTGGCACCAGTCGGGCGCGGAGTTGGCGGCACTCTACTCATGGCACGGCGCGTGGATTCTCTTCGACCGCTTCAGCGTGCACGAGGACGTCAGTACTCGCACCGAGACCGTGGTGGTCATCTCGGCGCCGACGTTGGACGTGCAATTGGCGGCCGGGTCCTTGATCATGACGACGCAGCCGTCGTTCGAAGACTTGTGGTTGAACGCGGGCGACGGTGACTAGTCACGTGCCAAATCCCCTGGCCTTCGCAATGGAGGAGTTCAACGTAGCAATCAACACCCACGGCGACTTCACTTACGTGCGCTTCGGTCGCGACCTCGACCGGCTGCGGGTGCGCCTCCAAAGTGGCTCCGACGCGCGGCTCGTGCGCCGGCTCACCGACCTCGACGGCGAAGTGACGTCGCTCTTCGAAAGCCAATCGACTGGCGCGCTCATCCTGGTTCGCGAGGTGCACGTGTGCGACGCCGGCGAGTGCGACTTCGAGATGGGTGACGTCTCAATTTCGGCCACCTCGCACGAGAGCTTGATGGCGACGACCTCGATGCTGGAGTTCGACCGCGACGACCCCGAGGATTTTCTTGGTTCGCTGCATCACGAGTAGCGGTAGCTTCGCGGGGTCCTCGATCGCCTGGCGGGTGTCACGATCATTCGCCTCCGGTTGCGTACCCCTAGGGGTAGCGCCTCACCGAGAAAGTCGTCACGTCGCGCCGTTGGTAGCGTGCGCGAGCGAGCAGCGTGAACGCACCGTGATATTCGACGTGCGTGTGACGTCGTCGAGAACCCGCGTTTCGTGTGGTCAGGATATATTTCTTTGAATTCGCTGTGAAGTGGATGAGGCACGGCGTCGCCCCGAAGCGATCGGGGTGCGCTGGTAGAGTTGTGGAACTGCGCGACCTCGGACGGGGCGCGTGGCGTCGTCAGTGGCGGCGCCACAATTTGAGGAGTTGACATGAAGGTTCTGGTTCTGGGTGGCGACGGATTCTGTGGCTGGCCCACTTCGCTGCACCTCTCGGACATTGGTCACGACGTCACTGTGGTGGACAACCTGAGTCGCCGCGAGATTGACATAGAACTCGAAGTCGAGTCCCTGACACCAATTCGCCCGATGGGCGAGCGTGTGCGCGTGTGGAAGGAGCTCACTGGCAAGGAAATCGGCTTCGTCAATCTCGACCTCGCTGAGGAGTTCGACCGCTTCGAAACAGTGCTACGCGAAATCGAACCTGACGCCATCGTGCACTTCGGCGAGCAGCGCGCCGCACCGTATTCGATGCGCAGCACCATTGCTAAGCGCTACACCGTCGACAACAACGTGCGCGGTACCCACAACGTGCTTGCCGCGATCGTGTCCAGCGGCCGTGACATCGCGTTGGTGCACCTGGGCACTATGGGCGTCTACGGGTACGGCTGGAGCGGATCGGCCCCGATCCCCGAGGGCTACTTGACGGTCAAGGTCCCCACCCCCGACGGCGAGATCAACCGCGAAATCCTGCACCCGGCTAACCCCGGTTCGGTGTATCACTTGACCAAGACGCTCGACCAATTACTCTTCGCCTTCTACGCCAAGAACGACCTGCTGCGAATTACGGACCTGCACCAGGGAATCGTCTGGGGAACCCAGACTCCCCAGACCGCGATGGACGAGCGTCTGATCAATCGCTTCGACTACGACGGCGACTACGGCACGGTATTGAACCGTTTCTTGATGCAGGCGGCGATTAATCACCCGCTCACTGTGCACGGCACCGGCGGTCAGACCCGTGCCTTCATTCACATCCGCGATACGGTTCGCTGCATCCAGATCGCCCTCGAGAACCCGCCGAAGAACGGCGACCCCGTCAAGGTGTTCAACCAGGTGACTGAGACCTATCGCGTGCGCGAACTGGCCGAGTTGATCTCGAAGCAGACCGGCGTGGACGTGGCCTACCTGCCCAACCCGCGCAACGAAGCGGCCGAGAACGACCTCAACGTGAGCCGCGAACAGTTCTTGGAACTGGGCCTCAACCCGACGCTGCTCTCGGACGGTCTCCTCGAAGAATCGCGCGACATCGCCGAAAAGTACCGCGACCGCGCCGACACCACCAAGATCATCGCCCGCTCGGTGTGGCGCCGGGGCATGGAGACCTCTCCGGA
Source organism: Acidimicrobiaceae bacterium (assembly GCA_003168075.1). GTDB lineage: Bacteria > Actinomycetota > Acidimicrobiia > Acidimicrobiales > RAAP-2 > RAAP-2. The sequence continues at coordinate 14,488 of PMTL01000195.1, read as the reverse complement.
CCTCGTGATTAACTCTCCGGACCTCGTGATTAAGTAGTCGACGAAAGACGGCGCACGGCCCGTGGGGGCGTGTGAGAATTCGGTGATGGCAAATATCTAGGATTACGTCCGTCACACTCGAGCCGCCGAACTGAGTGCGAACATTCCGGCCAAGACGAGTGACCTGCGTCGCGTCAACCATCAGAACCCCTTCGTACGTTTCAACGCGCGATTCGGTCCCAAGATCACGCTCCTGATGGGAACGATGTGGGCTGCCTACATCTTCACCATCCTGGCGCTCTTCGCGTTACCGTCGGCCATCACCCAGGACACGTACTTCATCATCGTCTGGCTCTCGAGCGGCTTCTTACAGTTGGAGTTGCTGCCTATCATCGTCGTGGGACAAAACATCCAGGCCGCCGCCGCCAAGCGTTCCGAGGACACCTATAAGGACGCCGAGGAGATCCAAAAGCATCTCCTGGCTCAGGACCAGGCGATGTCGGACATCGTCTCGCGTCTCGAGAAATTGGGGGGGCCGACCGCCTCGGCGTAGTTTGGGGCGGTGCCTCACCTTTTATTCTGGGCGGCCACCGCGCCGATCAACGTCCATCGCGGGGCGGTGTTGCCGATCGCCCGCGTTGTCGTGATACTCGTTCCGGTCATGGCGCTGTGTTTCTACGTCTTCGTGGTGCGGACGAAAAGAAAGTAGTGGCGCCGGCGTTCCCCTACATCCCGCTCGACGCGAGGGGGTGGCGACTGGCGATGGGCCTGCGTCCCCTCGAGGTGTCACGCTGGCTCGAGATCGACCACCTTCGCTCCGAGCAATTGGCCCTGAAGAAAGAGTTGCTCGCCCATCAGCGCGATGTGGTGGTGGCCACGCTCCCCGAGGGCGACGCCGCCAGCTCCGAGCTGCTGGTCGAGGTGCTCGAGTGGTTGTGCCGATACGCGCCTTGGTTGAAAGTGACCCCGCCGCCCAGTGAACACCCGATTGTCGCCGCGGCGCTTGTGGTGCAAGAGGACCTGTGCGTGTTGGTGCGCAGCGACGACTGGCGCCTAGCGGCCGCGTGCGTCTGCTTCCCGTCGCGCTGGCTCCTCGCCACCAAGATCGGGCGCACCATTGATGAGATTCACCAACCCGTTCCGGGATACGGCGAAAGCCTCGCGGGACCGACGAACTCGGTCTTCGACCGCCTCAGCGAGGACAAGCCCTACTGGCGACTGAATTGGACACTGATCGACGACGCGACGTTGCATCAACCGACGAGTGAGCACCGCGCGCCGCACGGCGACCTCGACCAGTGGTTCTTTCGGGTCGAGCGCCAATCGATTCGCCGACTGAGCGAGAGCGGGGCCATTGTCTTCACCATTCACAACTACGTAGCGTCCGTCGCAGAATTGCGCGATACACCCGAGTTCATCGAGCACCTGTTGATGGGTCTCGAAGGTTCGCCACCGGCGACCCAGGAGTACAAGGGCTGGATCGGCGTCGCCGAGCGCCTGCGTGAGGCGCTGGCCTAGACCTCGCGACTGACGAGGCGCAGAGTGTTGCGGTCGGTATGCAAGATGACGGTGGGTTTTTGCTGGTACTCCACGACCGTGGTCTGCTCGTAGGAGAAGGAGTCGTCGCAGATGGTGATCGAGACGTCGAAGCGCGTGGTCTGGGCGAGGGTGTTGAGATAGGTCGTCGACAAGATGCCGTAGGAACTCGAACCCAGCGACGACTCGAGTTTGAACGACGTCGCGTCGCCCGCCACGCTGGCGCCAGCGATCAGCGTCGTGGCGTGGGGCACGATGAAACAGCGTACGACCTGCTCATTGGCAGCGTCCCACATCCAGTAACCGACCTCGGTATGAAAGGGACGCTAGTCGCCATCGCGCCAGGTGGCCGTGCGGTAGTCGAGTCCGTAGAGGGGGTGGGGGCCGACGTTGACGGGACCGAAGGGCGCGAAGGTGGTGCGCTCACGGAACTTGGTCTCGCCGAGCTTGCCCTTGTCGGAGTGAAATGAGACATCGAGACCATCGAGACCTGACTCCCAGGTGCCAATCAGTCCAGCCAGTGGCCCCCAGGGTGTTGTCGGCATGGTTCGCGTGTCTTCTTCCCTTTGGTGACGGCTCGGTCAGTCTACGACGCGACCGCGGTGTCGGGTCCCGGTTCGCTCAACCGGTCGCTGAGCGCGAACGCCCTAGCCAATTGAGTGAAGGCGACGCCGGCCAGGGCGATGCCCACCCACGGATGGGTGGTAACGAGTAGGACGAAGCCCACGGTGATGAAGACGTCGGCGCCCAGGCGAAACGTCGGATTATTGAGACCGATCCGTCGCGACATTAGGTACGAGGCCGCGAACGTGTTGACGAGCGGAATCACCGCTTCCACAGTCCATCGCCCTCGCAGGGCGTGCACGCAGATGGCAAAGGAAATCGCGCCGATGAGTGTGAGACCCATTGCGGCCCCGAGGGTGGCGCTGGCGAATCGTGCCGACACCGGATGGGGCTGGCCGGGCCAATGCGCGATCAAGGAAATGAGAAGGGCGAAACCGGCGTAGTAGGCGAGGACACCGAATTGGGTCAGGCGACGAAGGGCGTCGAGCAGTTCAAGCTCCGTCGCGTCCAGCGACGCGGTAGCGACCGGAGCCGCTTTCTCACCATAGGTTCGGGTCACGTCAGACCAGGTGGTGCCGTTCCAGACGCGCCACTGGCGCGCACCCGACGGATCGGGGTACCACCCTGGAGGGACTGAACTGGCTACGTTGCTCACCCAGATAGTCTCGCATAGCGACGGAAGGGTCCTCACCGAGAAAGGACTTCAGGTTCGCGGTCCAGATGTCGCCAGCGAAGGGACACCGTGCAGAGCGACCTCGTGGACGCCGCGATGGCCCAGTGAGGCACGAAATCGACGCGCGAGGCCTCGACGTCGTCAGAGACGCAACCTTAGGGACGAAGAGAGACGACGGTGGTCACTCCGATGGCCACGCAGACGCTGGGTTGACACGCCACGTCGGTGAGGGCAGACGGCACGTACGTCAGCGCGACGCTGCGCACCGTGCCCGACTGCCACTGAACCATCGCAGCCACTTGGCCCACCACGCGGCCGACGACAACGCACGTGGTCGCCGAGGAGCACGAGAGCGAGGCCGGTGCGAAAGCGATTGGCGTGGCATCCCAACTCTTCGCTGCGGACGTGGTGGTCGCGGTCATCGCCGTTGTCGCCGTCGAGGGTGTCGCGACAGCCGAGCCGGTCGCCGTCGCGACTAACGCCACGCACGAGGTGGTGCAGTAGAGCGAAGTCAGCGAAGTCCAGGTCGACGGCGTCGTCACGACGCTCCACCTCGCGCCGGCATCGAGGGTCTCGCGCAGCGTCACGACGTGTTGGGGCGACGTGGTCGCTACGTAGCACTGCTGACTGCTCGCACACGACAGCGTGGTCGTGACGTTGGTGGCCCAGGGCAATGGCCGCGGTGTCGACCACGTCGTGCCTGCAGTAGTGGTGGTGGACCATCGGGCTTGATGATGGGCAGCGTCGTCGAGAGCGACGCAGTCGAAGTCGCTCGAACAACTCAGGTTGCGAATTACGAGACCGCTCGACGGGCCCGCGAGAGACGAGGTGACACCAGTGTCGACGTCGATTGACCAGATCAGGTCGCCCGTGTCCTGGGTGCCACCGAAGTAGCACGTCACCGTAGCGCAGGCCCCGGTGTAAAACGAAGCCACGGGCGCCGGCGGAACGTTGAGCGCGGACCAGACTCCCTTGTGATTGCGTACTTGGGCCGCCGCGGTCGGCGCGTTGGACCCGCCGGAGGCTCCCAGGGTGACGCAAGCGCCCGTCGTCGTGCACGCCACGGCGGTGAGGGGAGCGTCGATGCTGAATGATGGCTGGCCCACGGCGCGCAGGGTCGCCGCGGTGGACGTGCAGCTGGCCAAAAAGAGTGACGCGGTCGTGACGAGAACGATGCTGCGGCCGACGCCACGCTTCTTGGTGATGTGTCGGCTCATGAAGCGAATCTTTCGTACGAGACTCCAGGTGCATCAATGCTAGTGAGCGCCGTCACGGCCTTGAGTCCAGGGGACGTCTACCCTGGGCAGGTGAGTTGGATTGACGTCGCCATCGCCGCGTTAGTCGTGATCTCCGGGCTTCGGGGCTGGTCCCAAGGGTTACTACGTCAATTGGGCGGAATTCTCGGGCGAATCATCGGTCTGGTGCTGGGGTTCTACCTGGCCGCTTCAATCGCGCCGCGCATCACCGAGGCCGTCTGGCGACCACTCGACGTCGTTCTCATCATCGTCACGTGCACGGTGGCCTGCGGGCTGATCGTGCACTTTATCGGCGGAATTTTCTCCAATCGCTTGCACGAGGGTCGGCTGGGGCTGGTCGACTCGGTGCTGGGCGCGGGCGTGGGCGTGGTGGGGATGCTAGTGACCTGCTGGTTTGTGGCGGCCCTCTTGGCCGTGGTCCCCTGGAGTTCAGTGGGCCAGTCCGTCAACCACTCGCTGATCCTGAAGTACGTCCAGCACGTGCTGCCCTCGCCTCCGGCGGTGGAGGGCCGTCTGCAGAGCCTGCTCGACGAGATCAACGTTCCGAGTCTCTTCGCCAACGTGGTCGCGCCGACGGTGCCGGCACTGGCCCACGGAGCGCTGACCACGAAGGACTTCGTGGTGTCGCCCGTCGGCGTGGTAGCGGTCGAGGCCTCCGGTGGGTGCCACCTGATCAACAACGGCACGGGCTTTGTCGTGGCTCCCGGGGAGGTCGTGACGGCGGCACATCTCCTGGCTGGTCAGAAACTGGTGCTGGTGGACTCCATGGCTGGGCGCGTCGTCCTCTTCGATCCCCGTAGCGATCTCGCGGTCGTGAAAGTTTTGGGACTCGACGCGGCGCCACTTTCTCTGGGGTCGCCGCCGTCGCGCGGAACTCAGGGAGACGTCGTGGGGTACGTCACGCCCGGCGACCGCGCGTCCTCGGTCGCCGTCTACCTCGGTTCGGTGGTGGCGCCAGGTCGCGACATCTATAGCGGTCCGGTGTTCTCGCGAACCATGGACGTCATCGCGTCGACGATCACGACGAGCGAGTCCGGCTCGCCGGTGCTGGTGCACGGGGCCGTCGTGGGAGTGGTCATTGAGCGCGCGGTCGTGGACACGACGTTGGCCTACGCGGTCCCCGTGGCCCAATTACGCGCGCAACTTGCCCGAATGACCTCGGCGACAGTATCAACTCAGCGCTGCGTCAGCTAACCGAGCGCACGGCGTCGCCCAGCACGCTCAGACCGTCAGCCAACTGCTCGTCGGTGATCACGAGTGGGGGTAGGAGTCGGATGACGTTGCCGTAGGTGCCACACGCCAAGGCGATCACGCCATGTTCGTTGCAGTACTTCACAATTCCCTTGGCCGCTACGGCGTTGGGGTTCTTGGTGCCGGGCTCCACGAGTTCGATGGCGACCATCGCGCCGCGACCGCGTACCTCACCGATAATGTTCACGCCGCGCGCCAGCGAATTCAAATTATCGAATAGCACGCCCTCGAGTTCACGCGCGCGCGCCACGAGGTTGCGATCGCGCATGACGCGAATGGCCGCGAGCGCCGCCACTGCGGCGACGGGGTTACCACCGTAGGTGCCACCGAGTCCTCCCTCGTGCACCGTGTTCATGATCTCGGCGCGTCCGGTGACGCCCGCGAGCGGCATGCCGCCAGCCAGGCCCTTGGCCGTGGTCACGATGTCGGGGATCACGCCCTCGTGGTCGACGGCGAACCATTCACCGGTGCGGCCGAATCCGCTTTGGATCTCGTCGGCGATGAAGACGACGCCGTTGTCGGTCGTCCACCTCGACAATGCCGGCAAGAAGCCGTCGGCCGGAATGATAAAGCCACCCTCGCCCTGAATCGGCTCGATGAGCAACGCGGCCACGTTCGAGGCGCCCACCTGGGTCTCAATCTCCCTAATCGCTAACGCGGCGGCTTCCGCCCCCGAGAGCCCGTCCAAGAAGGGGTAACTCATCGGCACACGGTAGACCTCGGGGGCGAAGGGTCCAAAGCCGTCTTTGTAGGGCATGTTCTTGGCGGTGAGGGCCATCGTCAGATTGGTGCGGCCGTGGTAGGCGTGGTCGAACACGATGATGGCCTGGCGCCCCGTAGCGTGACGAGCGATCTTGACGGCGTTCTCCACCGCTTCGGCGCCAGAGTTGAAGAGTGCCGAGGTCTTGGCGTGAGTACCAGGAGTGAGCGCGGCGAGCTCCTCGCACACCTCGATGTAGCTCTCGTAGGGGGTCACCATGAAACACGTGTGGGTGAAGGCGGCTACCTGCTTCGACACGGCCTCGACGAGTTCGGGAACGGCGTGGCCGATGCCGGTCACGGCGATGCCCGAGCCCAAGTCCAAGATGTGGTTGCCGTCGATGTCGACCAAGATGGCGCCCTCAGCGCGGTCAATGTAGATAGTGAAGCCGTTGGTGACGCCAGTGCTGACGACGTTCTTGCGGCGCGCCTGCATGGCTTGGGACTTGGGTCCGGGCAATTCGGTGATGACCTTGCGCTGGGTACCAACCGACGATTCAAGTGACGAAACCATAGAAACTCCTCGACGAGATCCGAAAGTATCGGACGTTGCCAGCGTAGTTCCGGCGCCTGGGGGGCCGTCCGAAGTGCCGAAACGGGTGACCGCAGTCACCCGTTTCGTCTCTGGCGGAGGAGGTGGGATTTGAACCCACGGTGCCCGGAGACACAGCAGTTTTCGAGACTGCCCGATTCGGCCGCTCTCGCACCCCTCCGTCGAACAGTCTACAACGCCGCACCGAGTCTCCTCGAGGGCGAACTTCTAGAGTGCAACTATGTCCGATGCGCTGAGCGATTCGCAGTTCATGAAGCAGGCCCTCGAGGCAGCGCGTCACGCCGCCGGACACGATGACGTCCCCGTGGGCTGCGTGCTCGTGCGCGGCGGCGAGTTGCTCGCCGTGGGAGAAAATCGCCGCGAAGTGGACCACGACCCCACGGCGCATGCCGAAGTTGTGGCGCTGCGCGCCGCGGCGCAACGTCTCGGCCACTGGCGCATGGACGACGTCACGGCCTACGTCACGTTGGAGCCGTGCGT
>PMTL01000195.1:0-7421 GCA_003168075.1 Acidimicrobiaceae bacterium | reverse complement strand
CTCGCGCTACAACCTCTTGTGTGATCCTCGACTCTTGCATGAGGCGTCGGTGACCTACGACGTGGGTTCCGCGGAGTCGGCGGCGCTGTTACGCCAGTTCTTCGAACGTCGCCGAAGTGAGTGAGCGGTTGATGCCATAACGACGTCCGTAACGACGTTATGGTTAGCGCGTCGAGCGAGTGCGTCAATATTCCCTCGGGTCAGAAGTCCGAAGCGAAGGGGCACGATGGCGAGTACTCGAGTGGGACCGTCGTCGATGTTCTCGCGTCGTCATCTCCTCAAGTGGGTGCTCGGCGGCGTCGGTGCGGTGACGGTTGGCGGGGCGGCGGGCGTGGAACTCGTCAATCACGGCGTCCTGCCGGGCAAGTTGTATCTCGAGGAGATCGACGGAGCGTGCTCGGTGGCGAGACCAGCCCTCGTGTACGGCACTCTGGGTCCGTCGCTGAACGGAACTTTTTACTCATCCGCACGCCGTCGACGGGTGGACTACACCATTGCGTATCCGCCGGGTCATCGCCCGGGCGACGAATTGGCGCTGGTGGCGATGCTGCACGGTTACGGCGGCAACTATACCGACGCCTTCGCCAACATGACGTCCGCCCAAGCGGCCGCACTTCAGGTCAGTGTCACGCCAGCGTCGTCGCTGGCACCGATCGCGGTCGTGACCGTCGATGGGGGAGGCGGCTACTGGAATTGGCACCCCGGTGATGACCCAACGTCAATGGTCGTCGATGAGTTGATTCCGATGTGCCAAGCGCGAGGACTTGGTCGGTCGGCGCACGGCGTGGGGCTCATGGGCATTTCTATGGGTGGCTACGGAACCCTGGCGATCGCTGAGCGCTACCCCGACTTGATTCGCGCCGTCGCAGCGATCTCGCCCGCCGTGTGGACCTCCTACGATCAGGCGCGCGGCGCCAACGCTGGAGCCTTCACGTCAGCGGCGGCCTTCGCCGCGAATGACGTCATCACCCACGCCAGCGCGTTGTCGAAGACCGCGGTGCGCGTCACTTCGGGCGCAGACGACCCCTTTCACCCCGGTGTCGTGCAACTCATCAAGGCCCTTCCGACCGGAAATATGTCGGTGGTGATCGATCCGGGTTGCCATACGGACCCGTTTTTCGTGTCCCAGGAACCAGCGTCACTCGCGTTCCTGGCGACCAATCTCTCATGAGGTGGATAATCGCGCCGAGGTACGAATCGAGCCGGGGACTTTCGTCACCGAGTGAAAGTTGACTAGTTCTATCAGATTTCATTATCATTGCCGTTCACGTGGCACACGACAGTAACTCGTAGAGACTGATCACTACCAAGGAGATAGATATGAGCGAATGGGGATTTGAGACGCGACAGGTGCACGCCGGGACCGCGCCCGACACTGCGACGGGCGCTCGGGCCGTGCCGATTTACCAGACGGCGAGTTACGTCTTTCGCGACACACAACACGCCGCGAACCTCTTCGGCCTCGCCGAACTCGGCAATATCTACACGCGTATCATGAACCCCACTCAAGATGCGTTCGAACAGCGCATCGCCTCACTCGAGGGCGGTGTCGCCGCGCTCGCGGTGGCCTCCGGCCAGGCGGCTGAGACCCTGACGCTACTCAATCTCGCGGAGAACGGCGGGCACATCGTGTCCTCCGCGTCGCTCTACGGAGGCACCTACAACTTGTTGCACTACACGCTGCCCAAGCTCGGCATCGAGACGACGTTCGTTGAGGACCCCGACGACCTGAGTGAGTGGGCCGCTGCGGTTCGACCCAACACCAAGGCCCTCTACGCCGAGACCTTGGGCAACCCCAAGGGTGACGTGCTCGACTTCGAGGGTGTGTCCAAGGTCGCCCGCGATCACCAGATTCCCCTCGTCGTGGACAACACGCTCTCTACTCCGTACCTCGTGCGTCCCCTCGAGCACGGTGCGAACATCGTGGTGCACTCGGCGACAAAATTCATTGGCGGCCACGGCACGTCGATCGGCGGCGTCATCGTCGACGGCGGCACGTTTGACTACGAAGCCAGTGGACGCTTTCCGTCCTTCACCGAACCCGACCCGAGCTACCACGGACTGGTCTTCGGACAGCTGCCCCCCGCGCTGTTCCCGGCGCGCTTCGTCTTGAAAGCGCGCCTGCAGTACCTGCGCGACCTCGGTCCAGCCGTGGCCCCGCTCAACTCGTTCCTCTTTCTTCAGGGCGTCGAGACCCTGAGCCTGCGTATGGAGCGACACGTCGCCAACGCCACCGCGGTGGCTCATTGGCTCGAGGCGCGCAGTGACGTCAAATGGGTGAAGTACCCAGGACTGGCATCGAGCCCGTGGTACGAACGTCAGCAGCGCTACCTTCCCAAGGGCGGTGGCGCGATTCTGGCCTTCGGCATCGAGGGCGGCGTCGAGGCTGGTCGTCGCTTCATTGAAGGCCTGGGCCTCTTTAGCCACCTCGCTAACGTGGGTGACGTACGTAGCCTCGCCATCCACCCCGCCTCGACCACGCACTCGCAGCTCACCGAGGCCGAACAGAGCTCGACCGGTGTCACGCCGGACCTCGTGCGCCTGTCGGTCGGCATTGAGTCGATTGACGATATCTTGGCGGATCTCGAGGCGGGATTTCGGGCGGCCACGTCCGCGTGAGCCAGGCGCCGTCCGGGTTCTGGCGCGAGGGCGACGACCCCGGGCGACGACAATTCGCCACATTCACCCAGGGGGGTCACGGCTTCGCACTGGAAGGGGGCGGACACCTCGATGAAGTGACCGTGGCCTACGAGACGTGGGGGACACCTAACGCTGATCATTCCAACGCCGTCTTGATCTTGCACGCCCTCACTGGCGACTCACACGCCGCCGGTCCGTCTGGTCCCGGGCACTCGATGACGGGTTGGTGGGACGAGATCATCGGACCGGGCAAGGCCGTCGACACGGACCAATTCTTCGTAGTGTGCCCCAATGTGCTTGGAGGGTGCCAAGGAACCACTGGACCGTCGTCGCTCGCTCCCGGGGGTCGACACTTCGGCTCGCGCTTTCCGGTGATCACTATTCGCGACCAGGTGGCCGTCGAGGTCGCACTCGCCGACTTCCTCGGTATCGCCACGTGGTCCGCGATCGTCGGCGGCTCCATGGGCGGCATGCGCGCCCTCGAGTGGGTCGTGCAATATCCCGAACGCGTGCATCACGTGGTAGTGGTGGCGGTGGGGGCGGCCGGCACCGCGGATGAGATCGCGCTGTGCTCGCTGCAGGTGCGCGCCATCAAAGCTGATCCGCACTTCCTCGGTGGCGATTACTACGACACGCTGGAATCGCCACGTGAAGGCCTCTCGATTGCCAGGGGCATCGGCCAATTCAGTTACCGCACCTGGACTGAATTCGAGTCGCGCTTTGGTCGCGACGTCCAAGACGACGAGACGATATTCGAGAAAGGCCGCTACGCCATTGAGTCGTACCTGAGTTACCAGGGCGACAAACTTGCGGCGCGCTTCGACCCGAATAGTTACATCGTGTTGACCGAAGCCATGAATCATCACGACGTCGGTCGAGGTCGTGGCGGAGTCGTGGCCGCCTTGAGGAACGTGCGCCACCGAGTGACCGTCGCGGGCGTCTCGTCTGACCGGCTGTACCCGAGGGAACTCCAAGAAGAGCTGGCGCGACTCATTCCGGGAGCTGGTCGCATGTCGTTGATCACGTCGCCGGCCGGCCACGATGGTTTTCTCATCGAAACCGAGCAAATCGGCGCCGTCATCCGTGCCGGACTGAGCGGCGATACTCCTCAGCGAGGCGTCCAGTAGGGGCGCCAAGGGCGAGTCCGCGATGAGCGCGACTCAGAGCGCTTCGTGAATTCGAAGGTTGTTGTGGCCAATGACATTGCATTGTGACCTGCGCGAGAACTGAAGAACTGACGCTGGTCCATCAATTATGGGGGCGCGGATAACTCAGCCGGGTGGCTCACGCGTGCGCCACCCGGCTGCGGCGCCGCGGGAATTGTCGTCGTGTCAAATTTCGATGCTTTCGATTCGATTCGACCTGGCTGGCCCCCACGATAACTCGCGCTCCTCGCGCTGGCCGACCGCGCGAGCGCTGAAACGCCCCCTGGAGCAGCGATTTAGTTCGGTGGTACAATGATTCTTTACATAAGGTTCGCTATTCATCGTTGTGGACGATGAAGTACTCACGAACTTCGGGAATGAGGACGTATGTCCGAACTTACCCATCTCAGGAATCACCTGATTGCCGCCCAAACCCTGCGGAAGTCGCGAGATGATTATCGCGCCCGCAGGGTTCGTCGTGTGCGTGGGCCTTGTGCTGTGGCGATAGCCGTCGCGTTCACTGCTCTCGCTACGGCATTTTGGGCAATTCCCGTCGCCGGTGCCGCGACCACGACCGTGAACCTGGCGACTGCCTCGAGTTACGCCGTGTTGGCGGGGAGCACCATCACGAACACCGGATCCTCGGTCGTCTCGGGGAATATTGGACTTTCTCCGGGAACGGCGATTACCGGTTTCCCCCCGGGCGTGCAGAGTTCGGGAGTGACTCAGGTTGCTAATGAGCCCGCCCTGACGGCGAAGTCTGACCTCACTAAGGCGTACCTCGACACCGCCGCACGCACGCCGTTCGTCGCGGAGTCCGGCAACCTTGGTGGCATGACGTTGGTTTCTGGTGTCTACAATTCCTCGTCCAGCCTGTCCCTGACCGGAACGCTGACTTTGAATGGTGGGGGTGACCCTTCGTCTGTGTTCATTTTTCAGGCAGGTTCAACCTTCGTCGCTGCCACGGGCAGTCGCGTCGTGCTCGAGAATGGCGCGCAGGCGTGCCACGTCTTTTGGCAGGTGGGTAGTTCCGCCACGCTTGGAACCACCAGCCAGTTCAGTGGTTCGTTGCTGGCGCTCACGTCCATCACGCTCAACACCGGTGCCGACGTCAGCGGCCGGGTCTTGGCGCGTAACGGGGCCGTCACGCTCGATGACAACGTCATCACGGTGCCGACGTGTGCCGCTGCCGTAGTGGGGACAACGACCACGACCGCAGTGTCGTCGGCCACGTCGACCACCACCACGACATCCACCACCACGACATCCAGCACGGCGCCATCCGCATCCACGACCACGTCCGCGCCCACCGCCACGACATCCACCACCGCGCCATCCGCATCCACGACTACGACCACGTCCCCGGTGACGACCACTTCGGGGGTCACTACGACCAGCGCTCCGACGACCACGACGACGTCGGTCATTCCCTCGGGCCCCCCGGCGACCGGCTTTGGTGGCACCGCCGGTCCGGGTGGTACACCCCGAATGCCTCTGATACTTGGGTCGTTATCGCTCGCCACCCTCTCGGGCGGTTTCGCCCTGAGGGAACGGCGCCGGAACCGCCGCGCTCGCCTTGACGGGTTCGCCGATCAGACGCGCGGGTCGTAAGCAACTCTTGCGCAGAGAGCAGAAGTATTGGGCTCTCTGCGTAGTCTTCCTGGTGGTTGCTGCAGTGACTGTTTATTCGGTGGTGACCGCGAGTGACCCGGTTCGGCGGGTACTGACGCCGACATCATCGACGACATCCTCGTCGACGGCATCGTCAACCACGACAACATTGCCCCGAGGACTCACGAGGTCCAGGCCGTTGCACTTGCTGGTCCCCGCACTGGGAATCTCCACCTCGATTGGCGAGTTGGGATTGAAAGCTGACCACCAGGTCCAAGTACCCACGAGTGTTCACACCGTTGGCTGGTTTCGCCTCGGACCCACACCGGGCCAAATTGGATCCTCGGTCATCTTGGGTCACGTGGATTCGTACTTGGGCCCCGGTATTTTCTTTGAGCTCAAGACCCTCCAACTTGGAGCGTTAATCGAAGTTCGCCTCTCCGACGGCGTGACCGCGCAGTTTCGGGTGACCAGCGTTGTCCAGTACGCCAAGACCGGTTTCCCTGACGCAGTGGTGTACGGATCCACGGGAAAACGAGAGTTGAATCTCGTGACCTGCGGAGGAACGTTCAATCATGCGACGGGAAGTTACGAGTCGAACATTGTCGTGTTTAGTCATTTGGTGGGCACGATTCGAACATAGGAGTATGCACTGAGTCACCCTGGGTCGCTCGGGTCCCAGCATTTTCATGGAGTGCCTAACCAACTTTGAAGGCGATGGTGAGCAATAAAAGCTCCATTCGTACCAGATTCGCGTTGACGCCCGGGTATCGCACCAATATTCTCTACGGCACAGAGTTGTCTACTGCTTGGTCTTCAGTCCATAGTGATCGAGAACCGAAAAGAGAGTCAGCCTGTCGACGTTCACTAGGCGTAGACAGCGGCACTCGCGCTGAGGGGGTAATTGACGGCGTCGGCAGAGGGAGTGCCCGAGCAGTTGTTTAAGGCGTTCCAGCCGGCGAAGTTGTAGCCAGTCTCCGTGAAGGTGTTGGTGCCGAGTTTGGTCGGTGCGATGGCGGTCTCGAGGCTCATTGTTTCACCGGTCGTGCCGTTGCCGTTAAAGGTCCCGGTTTAGTCGGCAACGGCCGTGAAGATGGCGCCGATGGCGGTGTAATTGCTTACTGGTGTCTCACTGGCCGTTGGGGCGTACTTCGTGTTCGGGCTGAGGGCAACGTCGGAGGTGACGAGATTGCCCTCGGCGGTCGGCGAATAGGTGAAACCGGCAGTGCTGCCCGCTAACGCCGTCTGCGTCGACTCCACGTAGCCCCAGTACAACTGGTTGGTGTTGGAACCGCTGGTGACGCTCGGGAAAGTGATGGCCGTGGTCGACGCCGCCGCTGCGCCATTGCCCGACACCAAGCTCCAGACCGACGAGCTCGACGTGGTGAACGAGTCGCCAATCAACTCGGGACTGATAGCGGCGATGCTGCTCGAATACGTCGCGGTGATCTTGGTGGATCCTGTGGACGTCGACACCGCCCACCAGATCTCTTCGGCGATGACGCCGTTGACGGTGTCGACGTATCGTTCCGCGAGGTGCCAGGCGCCGGTCTCGGGGCAACTCACTCCGGTCAGGGTGATGCTGTGCGAGTGGATTTGCGATTGGAAGATGACGATGTCTCCGGCTTTTTTGGGATTGACCGTTAGGGTCGCGCCCCCAAGGGTTTCAGAATTCACGGGGAAGCCTGCGGCCTCCGTAACGTTCACTTTGACGGCCGTCCACTGCGCGTAGAGGAGAGTGCTGGCGGCGAAGGGATAGCTGGCTCCGGCGGCGTAGGGAGTGCCCGTGCCGTTGGCCAAGGTATTCCAGCCGGCGAAGTTGTATCCGGTGTTGACGAAGGCGTTCGCGCTCAGGGCCGCTGGTGCACTGGCGGTCTCGGGGCTCATTGATCCACTGGTCGAGCCGTTGCCGCTAAAGGTCACGGTATAGTTGGCAACGGCCGTCCACTGCGCGTAGAGCAGGGTGCTGGCAGCGAAGGGATAGCTGGCGCCGGCGGCGTAAGGAGTGCCCGTGCCGTTGGCCAA
>PMTL01000029.1 GCA_003168075.1 Acidimicrobiaceae bacterium | reverse complement strand
TCGGTGCCAGTTCGGCGATCACCTCGGCGACGAGCCTCCTCACCGGCCCGCAGATAGATTGCCCAGCCGTGAAGCATTTCTGGCGCAACGGATTCGGGGGTCATGACGACTCCTTGTTGTATTTGGTGTGCACGGATTGGCGGGTGACGCCCAAAGCGTCTCCGATCTGCTGCCACGACCAGCCCTTTTCCCGGGCCGACGCGACTTGGTTCGCTTCGACCCTCTCAGCCAGGCGATGTAGCGCCAACGAGGCGCGAAGCCCAATTGCCGGGTCATCCGACGAGAGATTCACGGTGAGTTTTTCGATGTCCATGCCTGTCAGTATAGACTGACAGGCATGATGTGTCAACCTAAACTGACACAGCAGATCACCACACCGGAGCGCCCCAGATGGCCCGGTCACGGACACACTTTTTCAAGCCGGTGGCCGGACGCGACAGGAATGCAACCTTGCACTGGCGGCTCATCTGCAACAACTATCTGAAACGATTGCCTTTGTTCTTGCCGAGAATCAAACGTTGAACTCGCCAAATGCATCGTTGGAAGAAGTTGAAATGCCTCGGAATGGGCGGATGGAATCGGTAGCGCAGCCGCCCGAGTCTTTTCTCGTGCGAGGAGGTTGGACCATTGGAGGCAGATTCGTAGTTCATCAATCGAAACCTAATCGAACCACTTCACTTCAGAGAAGACAAAGTCTGGTCGCAGGGCCGACGTCAACAATCTCCGACTGGCAACTTACGGGTTGGAATGGAGGCCAGTGGGATTGAGAGATAGAGATTGGTGAATCGGTCGAGCGAGCGTCTTATCCAACGCACACTTCGGCGGCGTCAAGCATCTGTTTCCCGAACGGCTGCAGATCATCCTTGAAACAGAGAAGACCGTTCCAGACCCTTTGAACCGCACCCCATTCCCAAATTGCTTCCACATCGAGGCCGCACCGCATTGCCAGGTATCGTGCACGGTCTCTGGGATCGCCTTGAATGAGTTCAACGGGGTCTTCGCGCATAAGGACACCCAAATCAAACTCGGCTTCCGCCACGCCACCATCAGGATCGACCAACTTGAATCGATCGTTGGCCTGAAGGGTGTTCCATTGGTGGATATCGCCGTGAATGAGGACGGCTGTTTCGTCGTCGTGGGCCGCAGACCGTCTTTCACCGCACTCGAGCGCGTACTCAACAGCTCGTTCGCTGCAAGGGTGATCGAGCTCCTCCCAGAGTGATCGGATTGACTCCATTTGCGTCTTCACCTTCTGGCGACCGTTCGGAAGTCCGCAGTCCGGAGCGGACCGCCAGATTCTCTCGGCAACACCGCAAAGAATCTCGTGACGACGATCAATTGGGAGAGCGAGATCACGCAGTGAAGGACCGAGCCGTTCCAGGAGCAGTGCTCCCAAAGTCACGTCATAGTCGACCAAGAGCACGCAACTGTCGCCATTCGCGAGTCTGAGAGTGGTGATCTCCGATTGCGCGAAGCCTCCTTCGCGCGGAATGTGGATCTTCAGTACTAAGAGTTCGCCATCGTCCCTAACGGCTTTGGCAACGTACGCTTCGGTGGCATCTGGGAATGTTGCGTCGACAGTGATGTTCCAACTGGTTGCTAATGCAGCAACGATGTCATTTAGATTCGCGAGCCAATCGTCAGCACCAACATTGACAGCTTGATGGCGAACGACCTCGGGAATCTCGATCACGAAAATAGTGTCTCATACGCCTCGTGGGTGGCCCGACGCAACAGTTCTGCTATGGAGACTGGATCGCGTCAATGGGCGCCGTTCCCCCTTGGGGTGCGCCAGCGCAAGGCAGACGGGATCGGCAGCGGTGTCTATGGATTCTGGACGACAAGAAGTCCAGTCGAGACCGGTCTCTCACCTCGGCCGGCGTGATAGTAAATCCGCCTATTGACGTAGAGGGCGGTGGAATCACCGCCGTCCAGATCGAGTGCGGTCACGACATGAAGGGATCGAAGCAGTCCGACCAACTGGTGCCCCGTGGCACCTGACTTGTCGTCAGTCCCGGCAACAATCATAATGACGGTCTCGCCCGATGCCGTCCAACCAATCACCGTGCGCGCGTACTTCTGGGCCATATAAGTATCGGCCGCACTTATTGGCACCACGGCGCCGTCATTGAGCAGGATCGGATGTCCCCCGATGTTGTTGCACCCAGCGGTGGAGGTTGTGGTCATAGTGACGGTGTCGCCGACCTGAAGAGACGCGAACGACGACCCCGTAGGGGCGGAGATGTCGACGTGACCGGCTCTCACTCTCACGGCATTCGTGGTCTGCGCCACCAACTCGAGCTCAGTTGACGTGTTGATAGTGGTTGGACTAGCGGTCGGACTGATGATTGGAATAGTGGTCGTGCTTGT
This sequence comes from Acidimicrobiaceae bacterium, assembly GCA_003168075.1. Taxonomy (GTDB): domain Bacteria; phylum Actinomycetota; class Acidimicrobiia; order Acidimicrobiales; family RAAP-2; genus RAAP-2. The sequence goes on along the minus strand of PMTL01000029.1, from coordinate 8,037 downwards.
GGTCGTGCTTGTGGTCGGACTAGTGGTGTTGTTCACTTGAATGAACTCGTAGTTCATCCGCCCCGCCGCGGACGGAGTACGAAGGTCGAATGGCGCGGTGAAAAGCAAGTTCCCCGTTAGAGGGAGATTGACGTTGGGGTATTTCATTGGAAGTTCCTGGTTGACGGCGGTGATCGGAACAGTGACACTGTTGATGTCGACACTGACACTCCAGTCGAGACCATCACCGACTTGTTGCCCATCAAGATCGGCCTGTTGATGGGCGATCTCGGGAGTATGCAAGAGAACGCAGTTTTGAATGATCCCGCCCACCTCGTCTCCGGAATCGGGTTGCCCTTTGCGCGTAACGTCGTAGTAGTCACCATTTACCGCCGCGACGCATCCGACCGTGCTTCGACACATGGAGCTTGGAGTCTCCAGACCTCCGTCGATTTCGTGGTTCGCAAGACCTATCGCGAGCGAGTATTGCGAGCCATTGAAGGTGAGTACGCGGATCGCCGTGTGCACTCCATACGGGTCTCCGTTTAAGCCCCGTAAGTTCAACCCGTTTGCCGTGTCTGAAGCAGTGTGGGAAGGACTCGCGAAAGCGTCAATGTAGAACTGCATTACCGTGAATGACGCGACCACGACCATCGCGAGACCGACGACGGCTGGCAAATGACAACCCCATTTTCGACTGACCGTTGGAGAATCTCTGACTTTCATTGCAATGCTGCGTGAAGTCAGGTTCCTCGAAATACGGGTCACGTGATCACGATAGGACGACAGTTGTGCGCGGTAATCGTCACAGTAAATGCAAACTTAGGTTCCGAGACATGTATTTTGGCAAGGTCGAGAACACAGAATTCGATGGGTGGACGACAGGTACTGCGACTCAATTTCATGTCGTTCCTATCAACACAGTCTTGTTGGTGTCGGAGGCCCAACGTGACAGGTGTGCAACCTTACACTGGCGGCTGTTATCAAATGTCAATGAGGACCGCGCTTACGGTGCATCACCTTGGGGAAATCCCTCGTCTTTATTTTCCGCCGTGTCAGACGCCGTGTCGGACGACCGGGAATCGGTTTTGAAGAGGCTCCTCAGCATTAAAGAGAACCCGACAAAGGCAACGGCGGTGCCAATCGCTCTTACGAACTGACTGACATCGAACCATCGAAGGGAACCTTGAAAATGAAGCGAAAAGGAGGTGTAGTACCAAACAGACACAATCGTGATCAATAATGTCTGGACGGCTAATCCCAGGAACACTCTGCGCATAATCCGATCATCCGAACTCTCAATCGCCAAACGAGCAAGCCACCAGTACGAGTACGTGAGTGCGACCATTGTCAGCGGCGCCAACGTCAACGAAACGTATTCATAAATCGACGAAATATTGATTTGTGAGTTCGCCTGGACTAGTTCCCACACCGAAAGAATCGTTATCGCAATTGTCGAAATGACATAACCACAAAGAATGACCTTTTGTGCTCGATTTCTTGCACGGCGCTCCACGGGCGAACTGTAGTTCAATGCTCAATGCGTCATTTGTCAATTCATGCGTGCCAGCACTTGGCAAGTGTCGGAGGCCCGACGCAACAGGAATGCAAATTCTCACTGGCGATTGGTTCAATTGGAATGACTAAGGACTGGTCGAAGCCAGAATCAACTCCTCGCGTTGTAGTGTCGCGCTACGTACCATTGTCAGCGAATTCGATGGTTGATTGTTGTGCTCTTCGTTTTGGCGTCCACTGGAATCGCTTCAACGACTAGTAGCTCGGGAATCGCTGGCGCAACGACTGTTCCGATCTGTCACGCGTCCAACCGCATATCAGCCAAGGTCACAGGCGAAAACGGCGCGTCGTCGTGGTTTTATTTCCTCATCACATTCACCAACAATGGTGCGACAAGATGTTCGCTCCCCGGAATTCAAACAGCGTCGGCTGTGACGGGCGAAGGTGATGAGGAATGGAGTTTTATTGGTCCTGAAGCGAAGTACCAGGCGACTAAGGGCGTACGGCGCGGAGCGGTCATGGTTCGATCAGATGGCGGAAAGGCTTACGTGGTGTACTACGTGGCAAATAGCGCCGTTTGGTCGAAAGGTCAGTGTGAGCCGGAACACGCGGCAGCAGTCCTGTTGGGGATTCCCGGACTGAACCATATCTATGTTCCATTCAGCCGACTGGGCGCAAATGAAATCTGTACGAAATTTGCCAGCACCGCAATAGGTCCGATTTCATCTTGAACGTACTAATGCTCCATCAACGAGATTCGTGTCGGGGGGCCGAAACCACAGATCTGGTACCGAGCATTACCGTGATCGGGTCTCCTCCAACTACCCGACTGAGGCCCATCCGGTAACTTCGAGAATCTCTTTTGCGATCTCCACCGGACTTCGACCATCGGTCTGGACCGCGACCGTTCGTCTCGTCTTCTGTTCTCGCAATACTTTCGCCTGCGCCAACGTTCGGTTCGTCTGTTCCTCTCGACCAGAGCCAATCTCGCGTGCTTCGACTCGTTGCCTTAGCGTTTCGTCTGAGGCATGAAGACGAACGACCGTATAGTCAGCATTTCCGATTGACGCGCTTATCCACGCGAGATCGGCATCCAGATCGAGCATGACGCCACTGAGAATCAGACGTGAGTGTCCCAGCGCGGCAAAGCTCTCCCAGAGTGCTGCGAGATTTCTACCGCTCAGCGCAACCAGCTCCGACAGCGATTCCGGTTGGGGATAAACGCGATCCAGTTCGTCGGTATCGATCATGGCGTGTTGCACATCAGCGACCTGGAGTTGGCTTCCGATCTCCCATGCGACTGTGCTCTTGCCAACACCGGCAACTCCACATATCACGAGGACGTCCACGAAGGAGAGGATACGACGTCACAAGTTTGGCGAGCGATCGATCCGAAGAACTGCCAACGTCGCTCGACGTCGGTTGATCCGCGTCGGTGGCCCGGCTTGACAGTTCTGCACCTTTGCACTGGTGGCTCAATGCAACTACGTTCTGACTGTTGTCGGAGGCCGACGTGACCGTTCTACAACCTTTCACTGGCGGCTTGATTGTCTCCAGGTCCGAACTATCTTTTGTCGCCCACGCAGCTGACGGACGCAGCCGATTGGCTTCATTTTCGGGACTCGTAGAATCGGGGCGTACATAGTTCGTCCGTCTTCACTTCATCGGCAAGCCGACTATGAGGGCCGTCGCGATTCGAAATGGCGCGCGTATGCACCGACGAGAATGCCTAACGCGATGATGGCGATGCCGATGCCAAGCCAGTCTCCGCCTACCGCGTACCAGATCCTCGGATCTAGGCGGGGGTTCATAGGGTAAGTACCCGGGAGGAAAAACGCAGGAATTAACGTCAGCGCACCGACGAGCACGAGCGAACGGGCCACGAAACGGACCCGGCTTGTTCTGCGAGGACCACCGACTCTGTCCCGAGAGCGATCTGGACCCTCAGACGATTCGTCCTTCACCTCTTCAAACTGGGGCAATCGTCTCACAGAAGTCAGTGTAGTGATGAAGGGCCGGTTTCCCAGACAGAGCGCGCGTCAAATCTACGATCTCAATCGTCCCTTCGCGGCCTGGCCGTAGCTCTGTATCGGCGGGCCGACCGACACAATCTCCGACTGGCGTCTTTGTCATTGGAATCACTCAGTTCTTGATTTCCTTGAAGATTAAGGAACCTCGCATACAACGGCGACGTGAGCGGTCTTGCCGACTGTGACAGTCAATGGATGGAGTGCACCGCACGCATTGTGTTCATTCGAAGCGAATTGAGGAGAACTGGCCGTAACTCTCCACTGTCCCGTCGGAATGCGAGTTTCAAACCGTCCCGTAGACGTGACAGTGAGAGTGATTGATTTGGCACTGTTTTTCGCTATCGGAGCGAAGACGACCGTGCCTCGTGCTGGAATCGATTCATCTGCTGGTCCGCCAATGAGCCTGAAAGTTCCAATTACGGATCCGAACTTGTGCGGAGAGTTTGCCGCTCCCGACGGTGATATTGCGGAAGCAATAGACAATAGCCCTACAAAAGTGATCGCCAATATTGGAATTATTCTTAGATTGATATTCGACCTCCACACTTCTCATGTCGCCGAAAGGTGATTTCTTACTCATAGTCCAAGACTCGGCTCAGGTGCCATTCGTGACGACAATCCTACGTCGGGTGCGTCTCCTGATTCTCCTATGTTTGTCAAAACGCCGGCCCGACGGAACAGATCTGCCACTTTGCTCTGGCGGCGAACAGCGTAAGTCTGTTTGGCGTGGGGTAAACGCGGTGCCCGATCTCTCGTTCGTCAAATAATGTGAGAATTATGGGAATCCTTCATGAATCAGCCCAATGGTGATCAGTCCGACTTTGTTCATCATGTGCGGGCTTCCATATTCGGGAAAGACATTTTTCTCGAAGCGATTCTCAGCGGCGAATGGATACCGACTGGTCTCCATTGATGAGGTCCGTGAATCCCTTGGCTTCTTCTGGGGCACAAATGACACCGATTCACAGAATTGGCAAGAAGTATTCCGAGTTGTCGATGAACTAATTGTTTCAACCTTGAAGCAAGGCGAGTCTGTCGTCTATGACAGCGCAAATCAAGATGAGGCGAGCAGAAGTCAGTACCGAAAACTCGCCGAGAGCCTGGGGTGCATTAGCAAAATTGTTTTCATTGATACTCGCATGGAGGTTATTCAGGAAAGAAGGCTGGACAACCAAGGAAACCTTGTCAGAGCGCACATACCCCAAGAGCATTTCGAATCAGCCATTCAGACCTTTGAGCCTCCGAACGATGCCGACGTGATCATTGGTGCCGCTGAGTGACATAAGCAGTCCACGGGCCGACGTGCACATTCTCCGACTGGCGAGTGACGTCGTGGGCGGCCCGTTGAATCCGTGACCCGATTCAACAGATCTGCCGCCTTCCATGGGCAGGCTTGAATCACGAAGTTAGTATGCCGTATGGCGTTCTTGGTAATTGTCATCGGGGGACTGCTGTTTGGTGCCGGGGATCAATATCTCGGAACTGTTCACGCCGTCAATGCGATGGGCTGGTGGTCGATATCGGTGAGTCTGCTTTCTGCGCCTTGGCTGATACTTCCTTTCTTGGTCGGCTCGACCCAAGGACGACCGCGCCGTGCGGCCGTGGCCGGCTCAGTCGTCACGCTGTCCGCCCTCGCGGGATACTTCGCCATGACCTTGAGTCCGATGGAAGGTGTGCACTTCTCCCTAGTGGAACTTCGGAGCCTCTTGGGCACTAATCAATTGAACGAGATCGGTGGTCTCGTCTTTGGACCGTTGTTTGGGTGGCTCGGGTACCGCTGGCACGCTCGTCGGTCGTGGCTTGCCGCAGCACTCGTGACTGGTGCACTGTGCCTGGAGCCCATCGCGGTGACAGTGGCAGGTCGCAATGTCGGTCGTAGCGGATTCGTGTGGGCGTTTGAGATTGTCGTTGGAGTGGCCGTAGGCACATGGTTTCTTGTGAGTATTCGGAGGAACGTCGGATTGGACCACCTCGCCCCCAATGGAACACTCCGATGAACCAATTGATTCCGTAGGCAACGCTGATAAGCCCATCGGAGGGCCGACGTACACAATCTCCGACTGGCGGCTTGAACGGTGGGGCGGTTGAGTGTCGGAGTGCCGACGTGCACAAAATCCGACTGGCGCCTTAGGCGATGGAATAGTTCAGAGCCGGAAGCGCTTCGCAGCAAAATTGCCAGTTATGTCCATAGTTCAGCGCTGATCTTGTAATTGAGGTACCCTCCAAACATCTTGCGAGAAATTATCGCCACATGACCTGGGGGAGACATTGTGAAGAATATATGGAAACGACTTGGCATCGTAGTGGCTGCTTTAACTTTGGTGGGGAGCGGCATGGTAGTTGCGAGTGCCGCGACTACCAGCGCGACGACTACGTTCTACGCCTGCGTCAGTCAATTAACTGGAATTCCCTATAACGTAAAGACGAATTCCGCGCCAAAATGCTTGCTTAAGGACCAAGTAATTGAGTGGAATCAAGTTGGTCCCACCGGTCCAGTCGGGCCAGCGGGAGCGCCAGGTTCCTCCGGTGTCACGTATGACTGTTCGCTGACCCCGTACCAAGGAATAGATTTGGTTGGGTGCAACTTGTCCGATGCCAACCTTGATGGCGCAGTGCTGAGTGGTGGAGACCTGGTCGATACGATCCTGACCGGTGCGAGCCTGGTCGGCGCACATCTTGACGGAGCCAACCTGTCCAACGCACAGGCTGGCAACGCAATCTTCACGAACGCGAACATGACCAGCGCGAACCTGACCCTCGCGTATATGGAGTATGCAAATCTGTCCGGCGCGACCCTGTTCGCCGCTAACTTTACCGACACTGACTTGACCGGCGCGAACTTGACCGGCGCAATCCTTGACGCGAACTTGACCAACGAGAATCTGTCCGGCGTGAACTTGACCTACGCAAATCTGTCCGGCGCGACCTTGTTCGACGCGAACCTATCTGGCGCGACCCTATTGGGAGTCAAAACAAATTCGACCACGATCTGCGTCGATGGAGCTCCCGGTCCCTGCACTGGACCCGGTCTAACCAGTTAGTGTTCGGACCAATGTGAATCGGGACCATCCAGACTTCGAGACAGCCAATCCAGAAGCTAAAAGCACCAAGAAGACACAATCTTGGCGTTGTTGACGATAGAACCGATCCTGGACTTGTCGCCTCCAATATCTTGACACGGCACATTGGTGTCGGAGACAGTGGTGTCGGAGACCCGACGAGACAGATCTACAACCAAGCACTGGCGCTTGGCCGACTAACTTCTCTCGATATTGAAATTGAAGGTGGCTCACAATGCATCGAATACAGTCGGGATTTCTATTTCGGCTTGAACGAGTAGAACTCGAGCTGGATATTGTCGGGATCACGAAAGGTCACCATTACACCAGTCGTGTGCTCAAATTCCTTTACACCCGAGTGAGGGACTTTAAGTTCGTCAAGGCGTTCGGCCCATTTGTAAACATCCTCAACCTCGGGAACGATGAACTCAAGGTGATCCAACCCCACATTGCGCTCGTCAAATTCGGAGGAACTCTGAACCTCGTGCTGGATTAGGCCGAAAGTCAATCCGGATGAGTGGCTCAAAACTACATGTACCAGGCTGCCGTCGTCACTTCGAAATTCTCGGCAAGTCTCCATACCCAACAAGTCGGCATACCAAAGTGCACTTCTGCCTACATCGAGAACCGTTAGGTCGATGGAAAACTCGCCAGTCAGATTAGGCATAATGCCATTATGGCTGAGTGGTGGCGTCTCCTTCACCGAGAGCGTCCTCGATGGAGGCTCCTCTCTGAATAATGCCAGTGTTGGAGGCCCGACTTAACAGAAGTGCCACCTTGCATTGGCGACTCATTCGATGAGGGGTGCCATCAGCCAACTTCGACTCAGATGTCAATCTCTGCGAGTGAACGGAGTTCCCTGTTCAGGGCGACCCGGATCGACCCATGGCTGCTTCCCATCGGCGTCAGCGCGCCAGATCTCAACGGCGTGTCGACCCATTGGATCTGCGTGGTGGTACTTCACACCCGCCAGCACGCCAGCGGCATAGTCGTCAAGAATCTGTGCGTCCGTCTTCTTCCATCCATTGGCAATAGCCCAACGACGTACCAAGAATGGTTGAAAATCATAACCACCGTGCCTCAAGTGTTCGAACGCAGCAATCGTGGAGTCACGTGATTGGCTATCCAGCATGCTGTAGTAGCGACGGAACTCGTCCCAAAGCCTTGGCCCTCGGCGATGATAAACGCGTCTTGTAATCGACTTCAATGCTTCCACAACAACTGGATCGAGCGCGCGAACCTTGGAATCGTCATTATCGGCCATTCGACAACTATGCCGCAACCATGCAACGGCAGGTTTTCACAATATGAACCGAGTTCAGTGGTTCGACATCGTCGAGACCCTGCTGGTATCGTAGGGCCGACTTGCACATTCTCCGAGTGGAGACTCGGTGGTTGGTCGGCAAATCGAAGTGTTATATAACGTGGCGATATGAAATTTCCACGACTGCACC